>NZ_CP073105.1:4668666-4979911 GCF_018138085.1 Stutzerimonas stutzeri | reverse complement strand
GGAATCTCCTAGACGCTGTCGAGCTTTAAACGGCAGCCATTGTAGCCTCCAGACGGGCAGTTATCCACAAAGCGAAGGCTTTTATCTCGGTTACAGGCATATCCAATGCCGCCGATACGGATTACGGAGAGCTGTTGATAACCCGCCTTGAAGGCATAGGAAAAGGCTGTGGATCGCTTGAGCAAAAACGCTGCTGTGGATAAACCTTTAAACCGTCCACAGGAAACCCAAGCCATGCCCACCGTGAACGCACCGTTTCCACAGAAGGTTTCGGCTCTGGCGCAAGGCCCGCAGTGCTTGGTTTGCAAGGTTCTATCCACAGATAACCGGCCGCACATATATAAGCTCTGCATTAAGAAAGCTTTAACTTCTTTTCTTTCTATTTATTTTCTCCATCTAGGGTGCTGGTTGGAAATTGACCTAGCGACGCAGCTTCTCTACAATCGCCGGTCTCTTAAAAGGGGGCCATTCCGGCCCGCAACGGATCACCAGGTAACGCATCATGAAACGCACTTTCCAACCAAGCACCCTCAAGCGCGCTCGCACCCACGGTTTCCGTGCTCGCATGGCTACCAAGAACGGCCGCGCTGTCCTGTCGCGTCGCCGCGCCAAAGGTCGTAAGCGCCTGGCAGTCTGAACACGTCGGAACAGGTAGTGAGTCGAGACTTCGGTCGGGAAAAGCGACTGCTGACCCCGCGCCAGTTCAAAGCAGTCTTCGACTCTCCCTCCGGCAAGATACCGGGCAGGAACATCCTGCTCCTGGTACGCGAGAATGGACTGCCGCATCCCCGTATCGGGCTGGTGATCGGCAAGAAGAGCGTCAAGCTCGCGGTTGAGCGCAATCGCATCAAGCGGCAACTGCGTGAAACCTTTCGTCTCCACCAGACGGAATTGACGGGGTGGGACATCGTGGTTATCTCGCGCAAGGGATTGGCTGATCTGGATAATCCCGAACTGGCACGGCAATTCGCCAAGCTCTGGAGGCGGTTGTCTCGTACCCCGTCCCAGGCCGCCAGCCAACCGGAACAGGGCAAGCCCGTCCATGCGTAAACTGGCCTTGATCCCGATCCGGATCTACCGCTATGCCATCAGCCCCATGATGGCGAGCCATTGTCGTTTCTACCCCAGTTGCTCCTGCTACGCACAAGAGGCCATCGAACGTCATGGTCTGCTGCGCGGTGGCTGGCTGAGCCTGAGCAGGCTTGGCCGTTGCCATCCATGGAATCCGGGCGGCTATGATCCCGTGCCTTCCAACCACACCTCCAATTCATCTTCGATGACCGAGTAACCATGGATATCAAACGCTCGATACTGCTTGTCGCACTGGCAGTCGTTGCCTACCTGATGGTTTTGCAGTGGAACCAGGATTACGGGCAGACCGTGATCCCCGACGAGGCGCGCCAGGAGCAAGCCCCGTCTTCGCAGGTGCCGGCTACTCCCGCACTTGGCGAAAATTCAGCTGGCACGCATACGGACATACCAGCCGTTGGCGAAGGGCAGGCTGCCAGTGCGCTTCCGGACGCTCAGCCGAGTTCACAGCTGATTCGGGTACGTACCGATGTGCTCGATATCGCCATCGACCCTCGCGGCGGCGACATCGTCGATCTGCGTCTGCCCAAGTACCCCCGTAGCCAGGATCGTCCCGATGTGCCGTTCCAGCTGTTCGAGCGCAGCGCCGAACGCACCTACGAAGCACAGAGCGGACTGATTGGCGATGGACCGGACAAGGCCAGCGGGCGTCCGCTGTACAGCAGCGAGCAATCGCAATATCAGCTCAGCGAAGGCCAGGATCAGCTGGTCGTCGATCTCAAATACAGCGAAGACGGCGTCAGCTACACCAAGCGGTTCCGTTTCGACCGCGGCGACTACGATTTCAACGTTGCCTATCTGATCGACAACCAGAGCGACAAGCCCTGGACCGGCCATATGTTCGGTCAGCTGAAGCGCGACAGCAGCAAGGATCCGTCATCGAGCAAGGCCACCGGCACCGCGACCTACCTGGGCGCCGCCCTGTGGACCAAGGACGAACCCTACACCAAGGTCTCCATGGGCAACATGGATGACAAGAACCTGAAGAAAACCGTCGAAGGCGGCTGGATCGCCTGGTTGCAACACTATTTCGTGACCGCGTGGATCCCGCCGGCCGACCAGACCAACCAGGTCCAGACGCGCAAGGATAGCCAGGGCAACTACATCATCGGCTTTACCGGCCCGGCCGTCTCGGTCGCACCCGGCAGTCAGGGCGAGACATCCGCCACCCTGTATGCCGGGCCGAAAAGCCAGGATCAGCTGGAAGAGCTGTCCCCTGGACTGCGCCTGACCGTCGACTACGGCATTCTCTGGTTCATCGCGCAACCGATCTTCTGGCTGCTGCAGCACATCCATGCGCTGCTTGGTAACTGGGGCTGGTCGATCATCGCGCTGACTGTGATCATCAAACTGGCCTTCTTCCCGCTGTCGGCAGCCAGCTACAAGTCCATGGCCCGCATGCGTGCCGTGTCGCCGAAGATGCAGGCGCTCAAGGAACAGTTCGGCGACGACCGCCAGAAGATGTCCCAGGCCATGATGGAGCTGTACAAGAAGGAAAAGATCAACCCGCTCGGCGGCTGCCTGCCGATCCTGGTGCAAATGCCGGTGTTCCTGTCGCTCTACTGGGTGTTGCTGGAAAGCGTCGAGATGCGCCAGGCACCCTGGATGTTCTGGATCACCGACCTGTCGATCAAGGACCCGTTCTTCATCCTGCCGATCATCATGGGCTTGACCATGTTCATCCAGCAGCAGTTGAACCCGACGCCGCCGGACCCGATGCAGGCGAAAGTGATGAAACTGCTGCCCATCATATTCACCTTCTTCTTCCTCTGGTTCCCAGCTGGTCTGGTGCTGTACTGGGTCGTCAACAACTGCTTGTCGATCGCACAGCAGTGGTACATTACGCGCAAGATCGCCGGAACCACCGCGACCGCGAGCTGATTCCGCCGAGCTATACAGAACGCCCCTTGATTGGGGCGTTTTGCTTTTTCGATCCGCCTGGGAGAGAGCCGCATGAGCCAAGATCGCGAAACCATTGCCGCAGTCGCTACCGCGCCCGGACGAGGTGGAATCGGCGTGGTGCGTGTTTCGGGGCCCCGAGCAAAGGCCGTCGCAATCACCCTCAGCGGACGGGAACCGATGCCGCGGTACGCGCATTACGGGCCATTCCACTCCGATGACGGCGAGGTGATCGATGAAGGGGTGATGCTGTTCTTTCCAGGCCCTCATTCGTTTACCGGTGAAGACGTACTGGAGCTGCAGGGGCACGGCGGCCCCGTGGTCATGGACATGCTGCTGCAGCGATGCGTTGAACTCGGCGTTCGCTTGGCACGCCCGGGTGAATTCAGCGAGCGGGCCTTCCTCAACGACAAGCTGGACCTGGCCCAGGCAGAGGCTATCGCCGACCTGATCGAAGCGAGCTCGGCTCAGGCGGCACGCAACGCCGTGCGCTCGCTACAAGGTGATTTTTCCCGTCGGGTGCATGCACTGACCGAACAGCTCATCCAGCTGCGCATTTATGTCGAGGCGGCTATCGATTTCCCCGAGGAAGAAATCGACTTTCTCGCCGATGGCCGGGTGCTCGCCTTGCTGCAGGCGGTCCGACGTGAGTTGCAAATGGTCATCCATGAAGCCGGGCAGGGCGCGCTGCTGCGTGAAGGCATGAACGTGGTGATCGCCGGGCGCCCCAACGCGGGCAAGTCCAGTCTGCTCAACGCCTTGGCTGGACGCGAAGCGGCCATCGTCACCGATATCGCTGGAACCACGCGCGACGTATTGCGCGAGCATATCCATATCGATGGGATGCCTTTGCACATCATCGATACCGCCGGCTTGCGTGACACCAGCGACCAGGTAGAGCGCATCGGGGTGGAGCGCGCGATCAAGGCCATCGAGGACGCCGATCGGGTGTTGCTGGTCGTTGACGCCAGCACAGCGGACGACGACGGCGAAAGGCCGGAGTTTCTCTGGTTCAAGCCGGATCATGCCAAGACCACCCTTATCCGTAACAAGGCAGATCTGACTGGCGAAACTGCTGAGCTGAGCGTCGCCGCAGATGGCTTTACCACCCTCAGCCTCTCGGCCCGCTCCGGTGAAGGGCTCGAGCTGCTACGTGATCACCTCAAGCGCTGCATGGGCTACGACCAGACCTCCGAAAGCGGCTTCAGCGCGCGTCGCCGGCACCTGGACGCATTGCACAAGACCTCCGAGCACCTCGATCATGGCCATGCACAGCTAACCCTCGCCGGTGCGGGCGAGCTGCTTGCCGAAGATCTACGCCAGGCCCAACAAACACTGGGCGAGATTACCGGCGCCTTCAGTTCTGACGATCTTCTCGGTCGGATCTTCTCCAGCTTCTGCATCGGCAAGTAGCCTCGCTACATCACGTGCCGCCGGCAGGCGGCATCCCCCTCTGGTAGTCGCTCGAGAGCTGAGCTAGCGCTTGCCTTTTGCGTCGCGCACGGCTCGCTTCCGTGGGGCTACAGCCACTCCTTCTCATCCTCCGCTTGAGGCTCAGATTCCTCTGGCAGCGCCTGCCTGAGCCTTGTGGAAAACTCAGCGTAAGGTCGGTCTATAAACCTATGGATAACCTGGCATCGATTCGCTCTGTGGATAACTGGCATTTCCATACACAGGGTATTAACGGTTAGCACACCCTCAAAGCTCAGCTTCAGCACAGGCTTTCTATCGCTTGTAATCGAATGGATACGGGGCCTTCAGCGATCTATCCACAGAAATCCGGTCACCATCTCTAAACATAAAAATAAGCTTTAAAGACATTTTCTTTATTTTTCTATATCTACCGATCAATTCGAACCTGACCATACGGTTGGTCATTTTTTATCCAGAGCCCTTCTTTCAGGCACCTGCAACCCCTATACTTGCGCGTTTCCCAGAACTCATCTGAACAGGCACGAGGTACGTGGTGGATTTCCCTTCCCGTTTTGACGTCATCGTCATCGGCGGTGGCCATGCCGGTACCGAAGCAGCCTTGGCGGCCGCTCGAATCGGCGTGAAAACCCTGCTGCTCACCCACAATGTCGAGACACTCGGCCAGATGAGCTGTAATCCCGCCATTGGTGGTATCGGCAAGAGTCATCTGGTCAAGGAAATCGACGCTCTCGGTGGTGCCATGGCGACCGCTACCGACAAGAGCGGGATCCAGTTCCGCGTGCTCAACAGCCGGAAGGGCCCCGCCGTGCGCGCTACCCGCGCGCAGGCTGACCGTGTGCTGTACAAAGCCGCTGTACGCGAGACGTTGGAGAACCAGGCAAACCTGTGGATATTTCAGCAGGCAGCGGATGACCTGATCGTCGAGTCAGACCAGGTCAAAGGCGTGGTCACGCAAATGGGACTGCGTTTTCTTGCCGATTCGGTCGTATTGACCACCGGCACCTTTCTCGGCGGGCTTATCCACATAGGCTTGCAGAATTACTCGGGGGGACGCGCCGGCGATCCGCCTTCGGTCGCACTGGCCAAGCGTCTGCGCGAGTTGCCCCTGCGAGTCGGTCGGCTGAAAACCGGAACGCCGCCGCGCATCGACGGGCGTAGCGTGGATTTCTCGGTAATGACCGAGCAGCCCGGAGACACCCCCATCCCGCCGATGTCCTTTCTTGGCGAAGCCGCGCACCACCCGCGTCAGGTCAGTTGCTGGATCACCCATACCAATGCGCGGACCCACGAAATCATTGCGGCCAACCTCGATCGCTCGCCGATGTACTCCGGGGTGATCGAAGGCGTCGGGCCGCGCTATTGCCCCTCGATCGAAGACAAGATCCATCGTTTCGCCGACAAGGAGAGTCATCAGGTCTTCATCGAACCCGAGGGTCTGACGACGCACGAGCTGTACCCCAACGGTATCTCGACCTCCTTGCCCTTCGATGTGCAGCTGCAGATCGTCCAGAGCATTCGCGGCATGGAGCACGCGCACATCGTGCGTCCCGGCTATGCCATCGAGTACGACTACTTCGACCCGCGGGACCTGAAGTACAGCCTGGAAACCAAGGTCATCGGCGGCCTGTTCTTCGCCGGCCAGATCAACGGCACCACCGGGTATGAGGAAGCTGGCGCGCAGGGACTGCTCGCCGGGACCAACGCAGCCTTGCGGGCTCAGGGCAAGGACAGCTGGTGCCCGCGGCGGGACGAGGCCTACCTTGGGGTGCTGGTCGACGACCTGATCACTTTGGGTACCCAGGAGCCCTATCGCATGTTCACGTCGCGGGCCGAGTACCGGCTGATTCTTCGCGAAGACAACGCCGATCTGCGGCTGACCGAGAAGGGCCGTGAATTGGGGCTGGTCGATGATGTCCGTTGGGCCGCCTTCGAGCGCAAGCGTGAAAGCATCGTGCGGGAAGAACAGCGACTGAAGAGCACCTGGGTACGTCCGGGGACACCGCAAGGCGACGCCATTGCCGCGCGTTTCGGAACACCGCTGACTCACGAGTACAGCCTGTTGAATCTGCTTGCACGGCCGGAAATCGACTACCGCAGCCTGATCGAACTCACCGGCATGGGCGTCGAGGATGCGCAAGTTGCCGAACAGGTCGAGATCAAGACCAAATATGCCGGTTACATCGATCGCCAGCAGGATGAAATTGCCCGGCTGCGCGCCAGCGAGAACATCACATTGCCGGCGGATCTGGAGTACTCGAGCATTTCCGGCTTGTCCAAGGAAATCCAGCACAAGCTTTCCCTGGCACGCCCTGAAACCTTGGGTCAGGCGTCACGGATTCCCGGTGTTACGCCAGCGGCGGTGTCGCTACTGATGATTCATCTGAAAAAACGCGGCGCTGGCCAGAAACTGGAGCAGAGTGCCTGATGGCAGCCGAATACGAGCGCTACGCTGAAGAACTCCGCCAGGGCGCGGCGGCGCTGAGCGTCGAGCTGAGCCATACCCAGCAGGAGCAACTGCTTGCCTATCTGGCGCTGCTGAACAAGTGGAACAAGGCTTACAACCTGACAGCCGTGCGCGATCCGGCCGAGATGGTCTCGCGGCACCTGCTCGACAGTCTCAGTGTCGCGCCGCACGTGCAACCGGGCGGTTCGAGTTGGCTCGATGTGGGCAGCGGCGGCGGAATGCCCGGTATTCCGCTGGCCATCCTGTTTCCCGAGCGACGCTTCACCTTGCTCGACTCCAATAGCAAGAAGACCCGCTTTCTTATCCAGGTCAAACTCGAGCTGAAACTCGCCAACGTCGAAGTTGTCCACAGCCGCGTCGAACAGTTCAGACCGGCCGAGCCGTTCGCGGGCATCACCTCGCGAGCGTTCAGTTCGTTGGAGGATTTCGCCAACTGGACGCGTCACCTCGGCGATCTCGATACGCGCTGGTTGGCGATGAAAGGTGTTCAGCCCGACGACGAGCTTCAGGCACTGCCCTCGGATTTCCAGCTGGAGCGCTGCCTGGTTCTCAAGGTTCCCGGTTGCCAAGGGCAACGCCATCTGTTGATACTGCGCCGCACTTCATGACTCCGGACAGACACTGACCATGGCTAAAGTATTTGCCATCGCCAACCAGAAGGGCGGTGTCGCCAAGACCACCACCTGCATCAACCTGGCCGCCTCGCTGGTAGCGACACGCCGCCGTGTGCTGCTCATCGATCTTGATCCACAGGGCAACGCCACCACCGGCAGTGGTGTGGATAAGTTGAGCCTGGAGTATTCGATCTATGACGTGCTGATCGGCGAATGCAGCCTGGTCGATGCGATGCAGTTCTCCGAACATGGCGGCTATCAGTTGCTGCCGGCCAACCGGGATCTCACGGCGGCCGAGGTGGCCTTGCTGAAATTGCCGGCCAAGGAAAACCGTCTGCGCGAGGCCCTCGCGCCGGTGCGTGAAAACTACGACTACATCCTGATCGACTGCCCTCCCTCGCTGTCGATGCTGACCATCAACGCACTGACGGCGGCAGACGGCGTAATTATTCCAATGCAGTGCGAGTACTACGCCCTAGAAGGCCTGACCGACCTGGTCAACTCCATCCAGCGCATTGGCCAGGCGTTGAATCCGTCACTGAAAATCGAGGGACTGCTGCGCACCATGTACGACCCGCGCAGCAGTCTGACCAACGACGTCACCGAGCAGCTCAAGACGCATTTTGGCGAGAAGCTTTACGACACGGTCATCCCGCGCAACGTGCGCCTGGCCGAAGCGCCCAGCCACGGTATGCCGGCGTTGGTCTACGACAAGCAATCGAAGGGCGCCTTGGCCTATCTGGCGCTGGCGGGCGAGTTGTCGCGCCGCCAGCGCCGAGCTGCCCGCAGCGTAACCGCATAAGGAAATTTTCATGGCGACCAAAAAACGAGGCTTGGGACGCGGGTTGGATGCGCTGCTCGGCGGCGCCAACGTAGCGGCGGTGCAGGAAGAGGCCGCTCAGGTCGATCGCAGTGAGCTACAGCAGTTGCCGGTCGACATCATTCAGCGTGGCAAGTATCAGCCGCGTCGCGACATTGACCCCGCCACGCTCGATGAACTTGCCCATTCGATTCGCAGCCAGGGCGTCATGCAGCCGATCGTCGTGCGTTCGATCGGCTCGGGTCGTTACGAGATCATTGCCGGCGAGCGACGCTGGCGCGCCAGCCAGCAGGCTGGGCTGGACAAGATCCCTGCAATCGTCCGCGAGGTTTCCGACGAAGCGGCCATCGCCATGGCGCTGATCGAGAACATCCAGCGCGAGGACCTCAACCCCATCGAGGAAGCCGTGGCGCTGCAACGGTTGCAGCAGGAGTTCCAGCTGACCCAACAACAGGTCGCCGACGCGGTGGGCAAATCGCGTGTGACCATCAGCAACCTTTTGCGCTTGATCGCCTTGCCGGACGAGATAAAGACGCTACTGTCTCATGGCGATCTGGAAATGGGACATGCCCGTGCGTTGCTGGGATTGCCGGGCGAACGGCAGGTTGAAGGTGCGCGGCACGTTGTCGCACGCGGTCTGACCGTACGCCAGACCGAAGCCCTGGTTCGCCAGTGGCTGAGCCAGAAAGAAGACGACAAAAGCGCGCCCAAGAGTGATCCGGACATCGTGCGTCTGGAACAGCGACTGGCCGAGCGGCTGGGCTCGCCAGTGCAGATCAAGCATGGCGAGAAGGGTAAGGGACAGCTGGTGATACGCTACAACTCGCTGGATGAACTGCAGGGTGTGCTAGCCCATATACGTTGAAACAATTTCACACGGATGGGGTTGTAGTAATGCTTGGAATTCACTACCGAACGGTTGTACCTGATTCGGCCGCCCCATATAATCTGCGCGCATTTTTGAAGACATGGCATGGCGCTAAATGGCATGCCGGCGAAAGCCAAGGGAAAATATTGGTCGGTTCCGTGCAGAAGCTTTTAGCCATCCATCGGATCGCGGTCTTTCCAGTTCTGTTGGCGCAGTTGGCGTTGTTGATCAGCGCGGCGATGTTGCTTTGGCAGTGCGTGGATCCTGTCGCCGGCTATTCTGGTTTGCTTGGCGGCCTGATCGCTTGGTTACCGAACATTTATTTTGCCCACAAGGCCTTTCGCTTTAGTGGCGCCCGTGCTGCTCAGGCTATTGTCCGGTCATTTTATGCCGGCGAAGCAGGGAAACTGATCTTTACATCGGCGCTGTTTGCGCTGGTATTCACAGGGGTGAAACCACTGAACCCACTTTCCTTGTTTGGTGTGTTCATACTGACTCAGGGAGTCGGCTGGTTCGCTCCTCTGCTGATTAAGAAAAGAATTTCAAATTGATCCATTGAGGCAATCATGGCAGCAGAGAACGCTTCGGGTTACATCCAGCATCACCTATCGAATCTGACCTATGGCCGCCTTCCGACTGGCGAATGGGGCTTCGCCCATTCGGCCGAACAAGCCAAGGAAATGGGATTCTGGGCGTTCCACCTGGATACGCTCGGTGTATCGGTAGCACTCGGTCTGATATTCATCCTGCTCTTCTGGATGGTGGCCAGGAAGGTAACGTCCGGGCAGCCGGGCGGCGCGCAGAACTTCGTCGAATTGATGGTTGAGTTCGTCGACAACAGCGTCAAGGACACCTTCCACGGTCGTAATCCGCTGATCGCGCCGCTGGCTCTGACGATTTTCGTTTGGGTGTTCCTGATGAACTTCATGGATCTCTTCCCGGTCGATTGGCTGCCCATGCTGGCCGCCAAGATCACTGGCAACGAGCACCTGTTCTTCCGGGTGGTTCCGACCACGGATCCGAACGCCACACTGGGTCTGGCTCTCTCTGTTTTTGCCCTGCTGCTTTTCTACAGCGTCAAGGTCAAGGGCATCGGCGGTTTCCTTGGCGAATTGACTCTGCATCCGTTCAGCAGCAAGAACATGGCCGTGCAGATCCTGCTCGTGCCGATCAACTTTCTTCTCGAATTCGTTACCCTGGTCGCCAAGCCGGTATCGCTGGCGCTGCGTCTGTTCGGCAACCTCTATGCCGGCGAACTGATCTTCATCCTGATTGCCATCATGTTCGCAAACGGTCTGGTGCTCGGTGGGCTGGGTATTGTTCTGCAGTGGGCATGGGCGGTGTTCCATATCCTGATCATCGTGCTGCAGGCCTTCATCTTCATGATGCTCACGATCGTCTACCTGTCGATGGCGCATGAAGATAACGATCACTGATTCGATTCGCTTTACCTAAACCCTTAACCAATACGACATAAAGTCGGAGGAAAGATGGAAACTGTAGTTGGACTGACTGCTATCGCTGTAGCTCTGCTGATCGGCCTGGGTGCTCTGGGTACGGCAATCGGCTTCGGCCTGCTGGGCGGAAAATTCCTGGAAGGCGCTGCGCGTCAGCCGGAAATGGTTCCGATGCTGCAAGTGAAAATGTTCATCGTCGCCGGTCTGCTCGACGCCGTGACCATGATCGGTGTTGGTATTGCACTGTTCTTCACCTTCGCGAACCCCTTCGTTGGTCAAATCGCAGGCTGATTCGCTTCCCAGTGAATTGGTTTGACGGACAACGAACGAGCGAGGTGTTGGCGTGAACATTAATGCAACCCTGATTGGCCAGTCCGTTGCCTTCTTCATCTTCGTGCTGTTCTGCATGAAGTTCGTATGGCCTCCGGTCATTACGGCTTTGCAGGAAAGACAGAAGAAGATCGCAGACGGCTTGGACGCTGCCAACCGCGCGGCTCGTGATCTGGAGCTGGCCCACGAGAAAGTGGCCGAGCAACTGCGCGACGCCAAAGGCCAGGCTGCTGAAATCATCGAGCAGGCCAAGAAGCGCGCGGCTCAGATCGTCGACGAAGCCCGTGACCAGGCTCGTGTCGAAGCTGACCGTGTGAAGGCTCAGGCTCAGGCCGAGATCGAACAGGAAATCAACGGCATCAAAGACGCCCTGCGTGCCCAAGTGGGTAGCCTGGCAGTCAGCGGTGCGGAGAAGATCCTGGGCGCATCCATCGACCAAAGCGCGCATGCGGAGCTGGTTAACAAACTGGCAGCCGAAATTTAAGCGAGGGCGCGATCATGGCAGAACTGACCACGCTGGCCCGACCTTACGCCAAGGCTGCCTTCGAGCACGCACAGGCCCATCAGCAGCTGGCCAATTGGTCAGCCATGCTCGGCCTGGCTGCAGCGGTGTCGCTCGACGACACCATGCAGCGCGTGTTCAAGGCCCCGCGTCTGACGAGTACAGAAAAGGCCACCGCCTTCATTGAGGTGTGTGGCGACAAGTTCGACGCCCAGGCACAGAACTTCATCCAAGTTATCGCCGAGCATGATCGTCTGGCGTTGTTGCCGGATATCTACGCCCAGTTCGAGCTGTACAAGGCCGAGCAGGAAAAGTCGATCGACGTGGATGTCACCAGTGCCTTCGCATTGAGCGATGAACAGCAAGACAAACTCGCCAAGGTTCTCAGTGCACGGCTCGGCCGAGAAGTGCGTCTGCACGCCGCGGAAGATGCCACCTTGATTGGTGGTGTGCTGATCCGCGCCGGCGACCTGGTTATCGATGGCTCAGTTCGCGGCAAGCTCGCGAAACTGGCCGAAGCATTGAAATCTTGAGTTTGAAGGGGCAGCAGAGCTATGCAGCAACTCAATCCATCCGAAATAAGTGAAATCATCAAGGGGCGCATCGAGAAACTCGACGTCGCCTCCCAAGCCCGTAACGAAGGCACCATCGTCAGCGTTTCCGACGGTATCGTTCGAATCTATGGTCTGGCCGACGTGATGTACGGCGAGATGATCGAGTTCCCGGGCGGCGTCTTTGGTATGGCGTTGAACCTGGAGCAGGATTCCGTCGGTGCCGTTGTGCTGGGTGCGTACACCAGCCTGGCCGAAGGCATGAGCGCCAAGTGCACCGGTCGTATTCTCGAAGTGCCGGTCGGTCCGGAACTGCTCGGTCGTGTCGTCGATGCGCTGGGCAACCCGATCGATGGCAAGGGTCCGATCAACGCGGCTGCGACCGATGCGGTCGAAAAGGTCGCTCCGGGCGTGATCTGGCGTAAGTCGGTCGACCAGCCGGTGCAGACCGGGTACAAGTCGGTCGATGCCATGATCCCGGTTGGCCGTGGCCAGCGCGAGCTGATCATCGGTGACCGTCAGATCGGTAAGACAGCCCTGGCTGTCGACGCCATCATCAACCAGAAGAACAGCGGAATCCGCTGCGTCTACGTCGCCATTGGCCAGAAGCAATCGACCATTGCCAACGTGGTGCGCAAGCTTGAACAGCACGGCGCCATGGCTAACACCATCGTCGTGGCCGCTTCGGCTTCCGAATCCGCTGCGCTGCAATTCCTGGCACCCTATGCCGGCTGCACCATGGGCGAGTACTTCCGCGATCGCGGCGAAGACGCGCTTATCGTGTACGACGACCTGTCCAAGCAGGCCGTGGCTTATCGTCAGATCTCCTTGCTGCTGCGCCGTCCGCCGGGACGTGAAGCCTACCCCGGCGACGTGTTCTATCTCCACAGCCGTCTGCTGGAGCGTGCTTCGCGCGTTTCCGAGGAATATGTCGAGAAGTTCACCAATGGTGCGGTCACCGGCAAGACCGGCTCGCTCACCGCGCTGCCGATCATCGAAACCCAGGCCGGCGACGTTTCCGCGTTCGTTCCGACCAACGTGATTTCGATCACCGACGGTCAGATCTTCCTGGAATCGGCGATGTTCAACGCAGGCATCCGTCCGGCAGTCAACGCCGGTATCTCGGTATCCCGCGTGGGTGGCGCCGCTCAGACCAAGATCATCAAGAAGCTCTCCGGTGGTATCCGTACCGCTCTGGCGCAGTACCGCGAGTTGGCGGCATTCGCGCAGTTTGCCTCTGACCTGGACGAAGCTACTCGCAAGCAGCTCGAGCATGGTCAGCGCGTGACCGAGCTGATGAAGCAGAAGCAGTACGCGCCGATGTCCATCGCGGACATGTCCGTATCGCTTTATGCAGCCGAGCGCGGTTTCCTGACCGATGTGGCAGTGGACAAAGTTGGCGCCTTCGAAGCATCCCTGCTGGGCTACTTCAATCGTGAGCTGGCCGATCTGATGGCCAAGATCAACGTGAAAGGTGACTTCAACGACGAAATCGACGCCGCCATCAAGGCTGGCATCGAGAAGTTCAAGGCCACCCAAACCTGGTAAGCCGCAGCGGGCATCGTAAGGTGCCCGCCTGCTAACCCGATAGGTGTCAAATGGCAGGCGCAAAAGAGATTCGCAGCAAGATTGCGAGCATCAAGAGCACGCAAAAGATCACCAGCGCCATGGAAAAGGTGGCGGTCAGCAAGATGCGCAAGGCACAGCAGCGCATGGCAGCTAGCCGTCCCTATGCGGAGCGTATCCGCCAGGTGATTGGTCATCTGGCCAACGCCAACCCGGAATACCGCCACCCGTTCATGGTCGAGCGCGAGATCAAGCGCGTCGGCTATATCGTGGTGAGCAGTGACCGCGGTCTGTGCGGCGGCTTGAACACCAACCTGTTCAAGGCTCTGGTCAAGGACATGGCGAAAGATCGCCAGCAGGGCGCGGAGATCGATCTCTGCGTGATTGGCAGCAAGGGAGCGGCATTCTTCCGCAACTTTGGTGGCAATGTCGTTGCTGCGATCAGTCACCTCGGCGAAGAGCCCTCGGTCAATGACCTGATCGGTAGCGTCAAGGTCATGCTCGATGCCTACCTCGAAGGGCGTATCGATCGCCTGTCCGTGGTCTCGAACAAGTTCATCAACACCATGACGCAAAAGCCGACACTGGAGCAGCTCGTTCCATTGGTGGCCGATCCGGATCAGGAGCTCAAGCATCACTGGGACTATCTGTACGAGCCCGATGCCAAGGAGCTGCTCGACGGCCTGATGGTTCGCTATGTCGAATCCCAGGTGTACCAGGCGGTGGTCGAGAACAGCGCGGCCGAACAGGCGGCGCGGATGATCGCGATGAAGAATGCCACCGACAACGCTGGCGAAATCATCAAGGACCTGCAGCTTGTGTACAACAAGGCGCGTCAGGCAGCGATCACCCAAGAGATTTCGGAAATCGTCGGCGGCGCTGCCGCGGTTTAAGAACGGTTCAAATATTCTGAGGAACCAAAGATGAGTAGCGGACGTATCGTTCAAATCATCGGCGCCGTTATCGACGTGGAATTCCCGCGTGACAAGGTGCCGAGTGTTTATGAAGCGCTGAAGGTGACTGGCGCCGAAACCACTCTGGAAGTCCAGCAGCAGCTGGGCGACGGCGTGGTACGTACCATTGCCATGGGTTCGACCGAGGGCCTCAAGCGTGGCCTGGACGTCGATAGCACTGGCGCAGGCATCCAGGTACCGGTAGGGGTGAAAACCCTCGGCCGTATCATGGACGTTCTGGGCAACCCGATCGACGAAGCGGGTCCGATTGGCGAAGAAGAGCGCTGGGGCATTCACCGTCCTGCGCCGAGCTACGCCGAACAGGCTGGCTCCAACGAGCTGCTGGAAACCGGCATCAAGGTTATCGACCTGGTCTGCCCGTTCGCCAAGGGCGGTAAGGTCGGTCTGTTCGGTGGTGCCGGTGTCGGCAAGACCGTGAACATGATGGAACTGATCCGTAACATCGCCATCGAGCACAGCGGTTATTCCGTGTTCGCCGGTGTGGGTGAGCGTACTCGTGAGGGTAACGACTTCTACCACGAGATGAAGGACTCTAACGTTCTCGACAAGGTTGCCCTGGTCTACGGTCAGATGAACGAGCCGCCAGGTAACCGTCTGCGCGTTGCGCTGACCGGCCTGACCATGGCCGAGAAGTTCCGTGACGAAGGCCGTGATGTTCTGTTCTTCGTGGACAACATCTACCGCTACACACTCGCCGGTACCGAAGTATCCGCACTGCTGGGCCGTATGCCTTCGGCGGTGGGTTATCAGCCGACCCTGGCCGAAGAGATGGGTGTTCTGCAAGAGCGCATCACGTCGACCAAGACCGGTTCGATCACTTCGATCCAGGCCGTCTACGTTCCTGCGGACGACCTGACCGACCCGAGCCCGGCGACCACCTTCGCCCACCTGGACGCCACCGTCGTACTGTCCCGTGACATCGCCTCCCTGGGTATCTACCCGGCGGTCGATCCACTCGATTCGACCTCGCGTCAGCTGGATCCGAACGTGATTGGCCAGGAGCACTACGACACCGCTCGCGGCGTCCAGTACGTGCTGCAGCGCTACAAGGAACTGAAGGACATCATCGCCATTCTCGGCATGGACGAACTCTCCGAAGAAGACAAGCAGTTGGTATCGCGTGCTCGTAAGATTCAGCGTTTCCTGTCCCAGCCGTTCTTCGTGGCCGAAGTCTTCACCGGTTCGCCGGGCAAGTACGTGTCGCTCAAGGACACCATTGCCGGGTTCAGCGGTATCCTCAAGGGCGACTACGATCACCTGCCGGAACAAGCGTTCTACATGGTAGGCAGCATCGAAGAAGCCATCGAGAAAGCGAAGAAACTGTAATCACCCGTGCGTCCGGCAACGGACGCGTAAAGGATGCGGGCACCGCCCGCGTTCTGTCACGTGAGGCAAGCGAATGGCTATGACAGTCCATTGCGATATCGTCAGCGCGGAAGCGGAGATCTTCTCCGGTCTGGTCGAGATGGTGATTGCGCACGGTAACCTGGGAGATTTGGGTATCGCTCCGGGCCACGCGCCGCTGATCACCAACCTGAAGCCGGGTCCGATTCGTCTGATCAAGCAGGGTGGCGAAGCCGAGGTGTTCTACATCTCCGGTGGCTTCCTCGAAGTGCAGCCGAACATGGTCAAGGTCCTCGCCGATACCGTGCAGCGTGCTGCCGACATCGACGAAGCTGCGGCTCAGGAAGCCCTCAAGGCGGCCGAGAAGGCGTTGCACGAGCAGGGAGCGGAGTTCGACTACGGTTCCGCTGCCGCTCATCTGGCCGAGGTCGCAGCGCAACTGCGTACCGTCCAGCAGCTTCGCAAGAAGTTCGGCGGCTAACGCCAGCGGCTTCAACCGCGTTGGGAGAAAGGGTAGCCTTGGCTACCCTTTTTCTTTTTCTCCGTTTTGTTTAGCAGTCCTGGCCCTCGGCTGAGGTACTGCATCCGGATCAGTTCCGGTTACCGAAAGGATCTGCCTCATGTCGCTCGATATCGTCATCCTTGCTGCGGGCCAGGGGACGCGTATGCGTTCCGCCTTGCCGAAAGTCCTGCATCCGGTCGCCGGGCAGTCCATGCTCGGTCACGTTATTGCCACTGCACGGCAGCTCTCGCCTGATCGAATTCATGTCGTGATCGGGCACGGTGCCGACGAGGTTCGCCAGCGGCTGGCCGCCGATGATCTGAATTTCGTCGTCCAGGCAGAGCAGCTCGGTACCGGCCACGCGGTGGCGCAGGCGCTGCCCGCCCTGAGCGCCGAGCGAGTGTTGATCCTCTATGGCGATGTCCCCTTGATCGAGGTGGCCACGCTCGAACGGCTCTTGCACAAGGTCGGCGCGCAGCAGATTGCGTTGCTCACGGTTAACCTGGACGATCCGACCGGCTACGGCCGAATCGTGCGTGATGACCAAGGCGTGGTGCAGGCGATCGTCGAGCACAAGGACGCATCGGCCGACCAGAAGCTGATCACCGAAGGCAATACCGGAATTCTCGCTGTGCCGGGGGAGCGTCTCGGTGACTGGCTCGGGCGCCTCTCCAACAGCAACGCGCAGGGTGAGTACTACCTGACGGACGTCATCGCCATGGCGGTAGCCGATGGCCTGGTGGTCGCCACGGAGCAGCCACTGGATGCGATGGAGGTGCAGGGCGCCAATGATCGCCGCCAGCTCGCCGAACTGGAGCGGCATTACCAGCTACGTGCTGCTCACCGGCTGATGGCCCAGGGGGTCACGCTGCGCGATCCGGCGCGCTTCGATCTGCGTGGCGAGGTCACTGTCGGCCGTGACGTGCTGATCGACATCAACGTGATTCTCGAAGGCAAGGTCGTCATCGAGGATGGCGTCGAGATCGGTCCCAACTGCGTGATCCGCGACAGTACGTTGCGCCGTGGTGCAGTGATCAAGGCCAACAGCCATCTTGAAGGCGCCGAGCTCGGCGAGGGTGCCGATTGCGGTCCCTTTGCCCGCCTGCGTCCCGGCGCGGTGCTCGGTGCCAAGGCGCACGTCGGCAACTTCGTCGAGGTGAAGAACTCGCACCTGGGTGAGGGCGCGAAAGCCGGGCACCTGGCCTATCTGGGCGATGCGGATATCGGCTCCCGGACCAACATCGGCGCTGGCACCATCACCTGCAACTACGATGGTGCGAACAAGTTCCGCACGGTGCTGGGCGAAGACGTGTTCATCGGCTCCAACAGCTCGCTCGTAGCGCCCGTGAGCCTTGGCGATGGTGCGACCACTGGCGCCGGCTCGGTGATCACCGCCGACGTGCCGGCCGGGACCCTCGCATTGGGCCGCGCCCGGCAGGCATTGATCGAAGGCTGGCAACGCCCGCAAAAAACGCGCAAATAAGCCGCCTGGCTCGTGCAAGACGATGCCCGGCCGGCAAGTGGTTATGCCTGATAGCTAAAGAGATCGTACATCTGGCCGATCTCTTAAGGCATAACCACAAAGGACGTCGTCATGCTCTTGCTCAATCGCCTGTCCATCCAGTGGAAGCTCACTCTGCTGGCCGGTCTCTGCCTCCTGCTGATCGTCGGCTTGCTGGTCGGTGCTTCACTTTATCAATCCCGCCAGACCGTTGCCCTCGTCAATGCCTCGAGCAGTACCATGCTCGAGGAGTCCGCGCGCAACAACTTGCAGGCACGCGGTCTCGCGCAGGCACTGCGTATCGAACGGCAGTTCAACGACGCCTATCAGTACGGGCTGGGCCTGACGCGTCAGGTGTTGTCGCTGCGAGAGCAGTCCATCGAACGCATGTCGAATGCCTTCGAGCTGCGCGAGGATTTGCGTCATCAGCTGGAGATGGCGCTACAGGCCAACCCCGACCTGATCGGGCTGTACGCCGTCTTCGAGCCCGACGCGTTGGATGACAAGGACGGCATGTTCATCGGCAACGCCGAGATGGGGGGCAATGATAGCGGTCGCTTCTCACTGTACTGGTCGCAGCGTACGCCAGGTCAGCTCAACGCGGAAATCATGAACGAGGACTTGCTCGGCGATACGACGCCAGGGATCAGCGGCGCGCCTTACAACGCCTGGTATGCCTGCCCCCGCGATCGCGGCCGGGTCTGTTTGCTCGATCCCTATTTCGACGAGGTGGACGGCCAGCAACTGCTGATGACCAGCATCGCCTTTCCGCTGATCGAAGCCGGTAAGGTGATTGGCGTCGTCGGCGTGGACATCAGTCTCGCGTCGCTGCAGGCATTCAGCGAACAGGCGCATCAGGACCTTTACCAGGGCGAGGGCCAACTGAGCGTGATCAGCCCGGCCAAACTCCTGGGTGGTCACAGTCGCAATGCCGGCCTGCTCGGCAAGCCATTGAGCGAGGCGTACGGCGCGGACAGCGAGGCAATCGGCCGTGCGGTCGACTCGGGTCAGAAGGCGATGCTCCAGAACGGCGACATGCTGCGGGTGTTGCAGCCGGTGCAACCAATACCCGAACTCGCTCCCTGGGCCGTTCTGCTGGAAGTGCCGCGGCAGGTGCTGCTCGCGCCGGCGTTGCGTCTCGAGCAGAGCTTGCAGCTTCAGAGTCGCAAGGACGGCATGGTCGCCTTGGCCATCGGACTTGTTGCCGTGCTGGTGGGGCTGGCGTTGATGTGGCTGACCGCGCGCGGCGTCACCCGACCGATAGAAGGCGTTGCAGCCATGCTCAAGGATATCGCCAGCGGCGAGGGTGATCTGACGCGTCGGCTGCAATATGACCGCCAGGACGAGCTGGGCGCCCTGGCCGGCTGGTTCAACCGTTTCCTCGACAAGCTGCAACCAACCATCGCCGATGTGAAGCGGTCGGTGCAGGATGCCCGCAGCAGTGCCGACCAGTCGGCCGTGATCGCCAGCCAGACCAGTGCCGGCATGCAGCAACAGTTCCGTGAGGTCGACCAGGTGGCGACCGCGTCGCAAGAAATGAGCGCCACCGCGCAGGACGTGGCCCGCAACGCGGCCCAGGCGGCCGAAGCGGCACGCGACGTTGATCAAGCCACGCATGAGGGCTTGAGGATCATCGACCACACTACGCACAGCATCGGCAGCCTGGCCAACGAACTGAACCAGGCGATGACGCAAGTCGAGAGCCTGGCCGCGAGCAGCGAGCAAATCGGCTCGGTGCTCGAGGTGATTCGCGCAATCGCCGAGCAGACCAACCTGCTGGCACTCAACGCGGCTATCGAGGCTGCTCGGGCCGGCGAGGCTGGTCGCGGTTTTGCCGTGGTCGCTGATGAAGTACGCAACCTGGCTCAGCGAACACAGGAATCCATCGAAGAAATTCGCCAGGTCATCGAGCGTTTGCAGAATGGAACGCAGGATGTGGTGACGGCCATGCAGGGCAGCCGCAATCAGGCCCAGGGCAGCGTCGACCAGGTCGGGCAAGCGGTCGCGGCGCTGCGCAAGATCGGCGATGCGGTGGCGGTGATCTCCGATATGAACCTGCAGATCGCCAGTGCAGCCGAGCAGCAGAGTGCCGTCGCCGAGGAGATCAACCGCAACGTGGCCGGCATCCGCGATGTCACCGAGTCGCTGTCGGGCCAGGCGGAGGAGTCAGCGCAGGTCAGCCAGGCGCTCAACCAGCTGGCCAATAACCAACAGACGCTGATGGGTTATTTCCGTGTCTGAGGCGCGCCAGGGTTGACTGAACGGGTGCTTTAGGTTTTGATTCGCGGAGTTTTCTTTCGAATCGAAACTTAAGCATGTCGAAACGCAACACTCCGCAGCGACGCCACGCCATACTCGCCCTACTCAACGAGCAGGGCGAGGTGAGCGTCGACGAGCTGTCCAGGCGTTTCGAAACCTCTGAAGTGACCATCCGCAAAGACCTCGCGGCCTTGGAAAAGAATGGCCTGCTGCTGCGCCGCTACGGTGGCGCGGTGCCTTTGCCGCAGGAGCTGATCGGCGACACCAGCCAACCCGTCTCGCCGTGGAAGCAGGCCATCGCCCGAGCCGCCGTTGGCTGTATCCGTGAACATGCGCGCATCATCATCGACAGCGGCACCACCACCGCGGCCATGATTCCGCAGCTGGGCCACAAGCATGGCCTGCTGGTCATGACCAACTCGTTGAGCGTTGCCAATGCGTTGCGTGAGCTGGAGCACGAGCCCACACTGCTGATGACTGGCGGTACCTGGGACCCACATTCCGAGTCGTTCCAAGGGCAGGTGGCCGAACAGGTGCTGCGCTCCTATGACTTCGACCAGCTGTTCATCGGCGCCGACGGCATCGATCTGCAACGCGGCACGACCACCTTCAACGAATTACTGGGCCTTTCGCGGGTCATGGCTGAAGTGGCTCGCGAGGTCATCGTGCTCGCCGAATCCGACAAGATCGGTCGGCGCATACCCAATCTGGAGTTGCCTTGGGGCGACATCCATACCCTCATTACGGACGAACGCCTCACGGTCGAGGCGCGTTCGAGCATTCAGGCCCGCGGCATCAAGCTGATCTGCGCGGCCATCGAAACCTCTCAGGAGACCTGATCATGTGTGGCATCGTCGGCGCGGTTGCTGAACGCAACATCACTGCAATTCTGCTCGAGGGCCTCAAGCGCCTGGAATACCGAGGTTATGACAGCGCTGGCGTGGCCGTGCTGGATGCCAAAGGTCAGCTGCATCGCCTGCGTCGTTCCGGCAAGGTAGCCGAGCTGGAGCAGGCACAACAGCAGGAAGAGCTGGTGGGGCGTCTGGGCATCGCCCATACCCGCTGGGCCACCCATGGCGCCCCCTGCGAGCGCAACGCGCACCCGCATTTTTCCGGTGACGAGCTGGCGGTGGTACACAACGGCATCATCGAGAACCACGAGGCCCTGCGTGCGCAATTGAAGGCGCTGGGCTACGTATTCGTCTCCGACACCGATACCGAAGTCATCGTCCATCTGCTGCGCCACAAGCTCGACGAGGTCGGCGATCTGACCGTCGCGCTCAAGTCAGCGGTCAAGGAGTTGCACGGTGCCTATGGCCTAGCCGTGGTCAATGCCAAACAACCCGATCGGCTGCTTGCCGCCCGCAGTGGCAGCCCGCTGGTCATCGGGCTCGGCATGGGCGAGAACTTCCTCGCCTCCGACCAACTGGCCTTGCGTCAGGTGACCGACCGTTTCATGTATCTGGAAGAGGGC
Organism: Stutzerimonas stutzeri; assembly: GCF_018138085.1. Lineage (NCBI taxonomy): Bacteria > Pseudomonadati > Pseudomonadota > Gammaproteobacteria > Pseudomonadales > Pseudomonadaceae > Stutzerimonas > Stutzerimonas stutzeri. The sequence goes on along the minus strand of NZ_CP073105.1, from coordinate 4,958,263 downwards.
GATATCGCCGAAATCCGTCGCGACAGCGTGCAGATCTGGGATGTCGATGGTCAGCCCGTTGAACGCGAGAGCGTGCAGTATCACGAGGGCGCCGAAGCTGCCGACAAGGGCGAATACCGCCACTTCATGCTCAAGGAGATCCACGAGCAACCCAAGGTGGTGCAGCGCACCCTGGAAGGCCGTCTCGGCGATCACCAGGTGCTGGTGGAAGCTTTCGGCCCGCAGGCCGCCGAGCTGTTCGCCAAGGTGCGCAACGTGCAGATCGTCGCCTGCGGTACCAGCTACCATGCCGGTATGGTCGCGCGTTACTGGCTGGAAGAGCTGGCAGGGATCCCCTGCCAGGTGGAGGTCGCCAGCGAATTCCGCTACCGCAAGGTGGTGGTGCAGCCCGACACGCTGTTCGTGACCATTTCCCAATCCGGCGAGACCGCCGATTCCCTCGCGGCGCTGCGCAATGCCAAGTCGCGTACGGCCGAGGAGGGGCGCTACCTTGCCAGCCTGGCGATCTGCAACGTCGGTATCAGCTCGCTGGTGCGCGAGTCCGATCTCACCCTGTTGACCCAGGCCGGACCGGAAATCGGTGTCGCCTCGACCAAGGCGTTCACCACCCAGCTGGTCGGCCTGTTGCTGTTGACGCTGTCGTTGGGCCAGGTGCGCGGCACGCTGGCACCCGCGCTGGAAGCCGAACTGATCGACGAGCTGCGTCGCCTGCCGACCCGTCTGGGCGAGGCGTTGGCGATGGATACCACCGTGGAAAAAATCTCCGAGCACTTCGCCGAGAAGCACCACACGCTGTTCCTCGGCCGGGGCGCGCAGTATCCGGTAGCGATGGAAGGTGCGCTCAAGCTCAAGGAAATTTCCTACATCCATGCCGAGGCCTATCCGGCCGGTGAACTCAAACACGGCCCGCTGGCGCTGGTCGACGCGGACATGCCAGTGGTGACCGTGGCGCCGAACAACGAGCTGTTGGAAAAGCTCAAGTCCAACCTGCAGGAAGTGCGCGCGCGCGGCGGCGAGCTGATCGTCTTCGCTGATCGCGAAGCGGGTATCGAGAACGGCGAGGGCACCTTTATCGTCAGCATGCCGCACATCCACGATGTGCTGGCGCCGATCCTCTATACCCTGCCGTTGCAGCTATTGTCCTATTACGTTGCAGTGCTGCGCGGCACGGACGTCGACCAGCCGCGCAACCTGGCCAAAAGTGTGACGGTGGAATAACAGCCGGCTGGCGCGGTAAACACACTGGCTTCACGGAATAAAGATTGACACAAAATAATAAAGTCTGACACAAGCTATTATAGTTTGACACTAACCGTAAGCCCCTGTATCTAAAAGGGTTTTCTGTTTTTATGCTAGGCCGTTCGTCAGGAGCCGCTGCCTTAATTTTCAGCAGGAGTATTCTGGAAAGCCCTACGACATGGCAGCTTGTTAGCTCATGTTTTCCTATAACTACTCTCTTGCCGAACGAGGGGAGCGGTCCGGACGGACTTAGGAGGGCGGGTGCGAGGTCGTAGGTTTGCTTCAAATCAGGATATCGAACGGCACATCGCCAATGGGTTTGGAGCTGGCGCCGGAGCTGAGTATGTGCCTTGGTTACGTGTTCAGGATGTCCCTTCGATGGGGCGTTCCTGGAAAATCCAAGGTGTTAAGATTGATCGAATTCATCACCTCTTATCCGACCTTGAACGGGCGTACTTTTTACTCTGTGAGTTTTCAGAGGACGTTGTAGATATCCGCGAGCAGTATCCCCTACTGCCGGTGGAGAGCACCCAGGCGATCGCCAGGGCTATCGGTGTACGGTATCCAAAATACAAAACGACCTCTGTTCCTATGGTAATGACCACTGACTTTTTGCTGTCTGTAAAGCAGCCAAATGGAGACGTAAAGTCCGTTGCCAGGACGATCAAATACGCGAAAGACCTTCAAGGAAAAGGCTGTGCTCGCACGTTAGAAAAACTCGAAGTCGAGAGACGGTTCTGGGTGAGCCAAGGTGTAGACTGGAGCATCGTAACGGAGGAGTTGTTTACGCCCGATTTGATCCTGAATCTCGTATTTCTTCGCAAATTTGCCAAATTGCCTCGTGCCTTGATGGATGTCCCGCTGCATTTGCAATTCATCGAGATACTTGAATCAATAAAGGGTTGCCCTTGGTCAACGTCGGAGAGCTTGCGCAAGATTGGACACCGATTATCCATACCGTATACCGATGCTCGCGACATTTTCTTTAATTTGATCTGGCGGAAAACTATTAGGATTGAATTAAGTGGTGCGCCGTTACAGCTCAAGTCACCTTTGCCAGACTTCAGTGTTTTTTATCCCACTGAAATATCCACACTGAGCGAGAAGTCGTCATGAAAATTTCAGTTAATGACGTCTTTGAGCCTGTCACGGAACTCTCCTTGCTCTCTACTATGGCGAGAGCAATTCACCTCGACGAGAAGCACGACGCACTGATTGTTATGGATCTAACGGATCCTCCTAGGAAGCCGTATTCGATTGGTCTTGAGGAATTCAGGGTGTCATTGGTATCAGGCGATACAAAGCCTGTGGTGATGGCAGTGCCAGAATTTCTACTGGTTTTGGAAGAAGATCTCGACGAGCGCGCGAGGCGTGATAGAGACCAAAAATGGGCTCTGATTGCGCCACTTTTGGACCCGGCCTATCCAGGGCAAATATTTGTTCATGGCGAGATGGGCCGATTGGTAAGTGATCGCGCCGCTGAGGCGGGTGTGCAGCGTAAAACGCTATATCGTTTGTTGTATCGATACTGGTTTTACGGGCAAGTAAGAAATGCGCTTCTTAACAACTATTCTGCTGTAGGTGTTGGGAGTCGTAATTACTCCGCTGATAAGCCGCCGGGACGAAAGCCAAGGTTTCAAGGGGTGTTAGTGTCGCCTGCCAAATTACTAAGCGATATCGACAAGAAGTGTATCCGAGTTTGTTACGCGCTTTACGTAAAGAACAAGAAGTCGACGATTGATAGCGCGTACAACAAAATGCTCAATAAATATTATTCGGAGAAGCGGCTTTCTAAAAATCCCGAAAACGAGGTCGTATTGCTTCCTCAATCTGAAATTCCGACGTTTAACCAGTTTAATTATTGGGGAAAGCAGTTCTTTGATGATACCGAGACTGATCGTGGACGCATGGGGTTGACGAAGTGGCTGAAGGATTGCCGTCCATTATCCGGTACCGTCCGCGACTGGCTTAGAGGTCCTTGTCATCAATTCGAGATCGACGCGACCATCGCTGACATTTACTTGGTCAACAGCTACTCCCGACGAATGCTTATCGGTCGCCCCGTGGTGTACATCGTAGTCGACAGTTTCTCAGGGATGATCGTTGGCCTTTATGTAGGCCTTGAGGGGCCTAGCTGGAACGGAGCTCGACAGGCGCTGTTCAACGCGTTCACCTCCAAGGTGGAGTTCTGCGCGCAAAACGGTGTTGATATCACTCCTGAGGATTGGGACTGTCGTCATCTGCCACATCAAATCTACGCCGATAGAGGTGAAATGTTGGGGGCTGCTGCTGAGGGGCTCGCGTCTGGCCTGGGTATCGATATGGGGACGGCCCCGCCATACCGACCGGATTGGAAACCGATGGTCGAGAGCCGCTTCGGCATCCTGAACGACTTAACCGGTATTAGGTGGCTCCCCGGCGGAGTAGCAGCCCGAGAGAAGGAACGCGGTGAGCGTGATTATCGGCTCGACGCGACGCTGAATTTGAAGGAGTTCACCCAAGTCCTCATCGAGTGCATTCTTCACTACAACCGTTTCCACCGACAGCCGGATCGTCTTACCCAGGCGATGATGAACGATGGCGTGGAGCCCACTCCGATGGGGATTTGGCGGTGGGCGTTAGAGAACGACCTTATCCAGCCTAACAAGCGACCTGACGAGCTGATTTATCTCAATCTGCTGCCTCGGGAAAGGGCCACCGTCCAAAAAGGTGGCGTGTTGTTTCGCGGCATGCATTATCTCTGCGAGATGGCTATCGAAAAAAACTGGTTCGCAAAAGCGCGTCGCAATGGCGTCTGGGCGATTGATTGCTGGTTTGATCCGAACTCTGCGGCGCACATCTGGATCCAGGACGAGAACAAGGAGTTCCTGCGTTGCGACCTGCGGAGGTCGGATGCGAAGTATGCGGATTATCGCTCGGACGAGATCTACGACCTCTTGGAGGCCTACAGGCAAGTGCCGCCAGCTCACAAACGAGCTGAACGGGAAAGCCAAGTTGGCTTGGTCGATAAAGTTGAGCAAATTGTCGGCAATGCAATGGCCGAGAAAAAGCTTGAACCCGCAGCCGGCTCTAAGGCTGAAGCAGTGGCTAATATCCGCGAGAATCGTACGGAAGAGCGGTTATTGGAGCGAGAGCAAGCGACTGTACCTGACGGTATACGTGCGGATCCCGTTCAACCTGATGCTCAGAGCCCTTCCATTGTCAGAGAGTCGTACGCTGGGCCGCGCACCGCGCAGGTTATCGATTTACTCAAAAGAGTTCGCCCGGGGCAGCCCAAATGAGAGGTGCTAAAGCTCTTGCGAGCTATACGAAGCAGGCCATCACTGAGTACGCGGGAAACCCTCTGATCGAAGCGCTGCCACCAATTCTTGACGAAGCGGCGGCTGCCGAGCTGATATCAAATTTTCCCCAGCCGGTAGCACCTGAGGAGCTAGAGCTCGACGGGGCAATGCGGATTCACTGTATTGATCGCTTGAGGACGGTTGTGCAGCCGTTTCTGCTGCACCTAGAGCTAGAGTCCCTGTTATCTCTGCTGATCCGTCGTGGATATGTTGGCCGTAATCCAACTAGCGCCTCCACAGTCAGGCACCTGCATTCTTTGTCAGGGGCTCAGCGCTATCACGATGCTTTCAAATCAACAGCTGACACTTTCAGCGTTGTGGGACTGAGTGGTATTGGGAAGTCCACCGCACTGCATGCCATTTTAAGCTTGTACCCTCAGACGATCCGACATGAGCGTTATGAGGGTCAGCAATTCGTCCACACCCAGATCACCTGGCTCAAGCTTGATTGTCCACGAGATGGCTCGTTGGCTGGATTTTGTCAGCAGTTCTTCCACGCGGTTGGCCAGGCACTCGGCGATCAGGACTACCACAAGCGCCACCGGCATCGAAATATCAACGATGCGCTTCAGCAGATGGAACAGGTAGCCAGCACGTTTTTTATCGGCGCCTTGCTCATTGATGAGCTGCAGAACCTTCACCTGGCCAAGACCGGGGGTAAGGAAAGCATGCTGAATTTCTTCCTTCACCTGGTGAACAATATCGGTATCCCGGTCGTGTTCATCGGGACGAATTCGATGGTCAGTCTGTTCTCGGACGTAATGCGTGTCGCCAGGCGCAGTTGCGGTGGGGGGATGATCGAGTTCAAGCGCTTCGAGAAGGAGGATGACGAGTGGCGTTTTCTGGTCGAGAACCTTTGGAGCTATCAGTGGTGCAAGCAGGCGGCTGAACTGACTCCTGAGATTTTTGACGCGCTGTACGAGCACACCCAGGGTGTGACTGACTTCCTGGTTAAGTTATTGGTGCTGAGCCAGCGCTATGCAATTCAGAGTGGCTCCGAGTGTCTGACTGCCGAGACGATCGTCAAAGTAAGCAATTCCAAGATGCAAATACTCAGGCCAGCGCTATCGGCTCTGCGTAGTCGCGACCCTAGTCGCATGCGCAAGTTCGACGACCTGCTTCCCATAGAGGAGCAGTTGATGGAAATGATGGCGTTCAACGGACTTGGGCGAGCAGACCGTCTCGCTTTGCTTCGAGGCGTAACTCCAGCTGCACGGGCAAATACTGCGTTACCGGAAGCTACTGTGAGCAAACCTAATGCGCCTTCAGCAGTTGCCGTGGAGGCTTCTGAAGCGAAGGTGTTCAGCGAGCATCCCGACACCCTTGCAGAACTGAAGTCAGCTGGCTGGATAACCAGGGATCTCTTCGAGTTCTCGCCGGCCTACCGCCGATTATGATTCGAGGGTCGTGTAATGGAGCTGAAATTCCATTTCTTCCCTGCTGCGTTCCCCGACGAGACGCTTCACAGTGTCCTATCCCGCTATGCCCGGCTTTGTGGCGGGCATAGCCGAAAAGCCGCTTTCGCTGGCGATAGGGCTGCAATCTCATACACACAGAACGTAGCGTTTCCCTGTCGATTGGGTGACTTAGCCGAGTCACTTCCACCTGCCACGGATCTCTCGGTATCCAAAATAATTACATGCCATACCGTTCTGCCCTATTACGCGCCCTTTCTCACCGACGATCAGGTGCGGCATGCTCGTACCTCAATGGCCGGGGCCGGCAAGTGGCTGATGCTGAAATTAGGAGTCAACGCCAGTCGGATCGAGGTCGCTTCGAGAGTACGATTCTGTCCTGCTTGCCTCAATGAGGATATCGTTCGGGTTGGCGCAGCGTACTGGCACCGTGTTCACCAGCTTCCCGGTGTATTGGTATGTCCCCACCACGGCCATTCGCTCAAGGTGGTGGATCCCAGTTGGTATAGCCGCAACTCATGGCAGCTCCACCTGCCTGACGAAGACGATGTACAAGCTCATTCATATCAGGTCGATGCTGATCTGGAGGCTTATCCAGTGCTGCGTCAAATAGCGCTCCGATCAATGCAATTGCTTGCGCTAGACCTCAAACCTCTTTCACCCACTGCAGTGCGCTCTTGCCTTGTTCAAAGAGCTGTAGAGTTAGGCCTGACCCATGGCGCATCGCACCGGCTGGATCTATGCCGTTTGGCCGCACATATGGCCGGCGTTTTCAACGCTCTGCCTGCAGCTTGGGAATACTCGATTCTAGGAGAGTCACCCGCAGATCTACCCGCGACTTGGGTCACCAAGCTGCTACGGAGGCCAAGGCATACGCACCACCCACTCAAATACATTGTGCTGGCCACCGCCCTTGGGGTTGATCTGGCTCATCTCCAGTGCAGCGACAAACCATCAACGCCAGCTGTTAAGCGATCATCGCCAACTGGTGTCGGCTACCCAAAAGCGAAACTTTCTAAGGCCCTGCTAGAGGGGCTAGAAGGCTTACCTGCTGCTGTTTGGGAGCTAGCACTTGCAGGGTGCGAGGCTCGGCAGATCGCCTCTGTGCTTGGAGTCTCCCAAGTGTATGTGTATCGAACCATTCGTGCCGTCGATGGCGGCTCGCAGGTCTGGAAAGACGCAAGATTTCAAAGCAAGCGCCTCAGGCGCCGAGCAACTTTCGAGGTTGAATATCGGGGCCTGCAAGCTCACCAATGCAAAGATTACATGTGGCTGTATCGCCATGATCGAAACTGGCTCTCAGGCTGCATCGCCAAACATGCAGGTGCTCATACAAGCCGCGCTGATAACACCGATACATTCGCTACTCTCGACGCGAATCTTGCTGAACAGATCAGGTGCTGTGCGCAGCGCCTTCGAGCAGGATCGGGAAAGCCTATTTTGATCTCTCGCGCTAGGATAGGGCGAGAGCTGCATGTCCTTTCACGCCTTGAGAAACAACTCTCCAAGCTACCCCTTTGCGCCAGAGCACTGGAGCAGACGTGCGAGTCTATTGAGGAGTTTCACGTTCGTCGCCTGCAATGGGCCAAGGAGAAGCTGGCAGACGAGCAGCGAAGCGTAACCCGGTCAGCATTGTATCGGACTGCTTGCATCAGACCGTAGTCACGTGCACCACTGCGCGGCACTGTTTCACTTTTCTTCGTACATATTTTTAAGAAAGTGTGAGCCTTCGTAAGACCCTCATTAGGGTGTGGCTCATGATATTGCTGGTGCAAACCTGAGTTAACTGCTTTTCGCAAAAAAGTGTGAGAGTGCAAAATTGGTGTGGCTCCTGTTCGCCATATTTTCGTGTGCTTTTAATATACTTACTCTGTAAAACCTTATGTTATGTGTTAAAAATACGCCGCGTCGCAGAATGCGTGTACTTCCAAACATTATCTCGTTAGTTAATTATCGATGTCTGATCTGCTATTTTTCCCCATGTCCATGCCGGACGAGATGTTGCATTCTCGTATCACGCGCTACCACTTCCTTTCAGGTAACAGGACTGCAGCTGAAACCTTCCAAGACCTGTTTGGCTCGGCACCCTTCAGCGTAGGGCTCCTGCCAAAGCAGATTGAAGTGCTTGCTGCCAGACTACCTGGTGATCCAGAAAGCAATCTCGACGAGCTGATCTGTACCAATACGATGTTTCCAGCTTACAGGCCCTTTCTAGGGGTCAGCCAAGGGGTGGAGAATGCCCCAGCAGGCTCCAGTTTATTTGGGGTGGCTCGTATTCCCCGCCGAGAGGGTGCGGTCCACGGGAAGGCTAAGCTCTGCTCCACCTGTGTGCAGCAGGATCTGCTTGAAACGGGGTACGCATACTGGCATCGCTCACACCATTTGCCTGGTGTGTCAGTCTGCTGGCGTCATGGTGAGCCGCTGATTCACGCGTGCCCCAAATGCTCTCACCCGTTCTTCCGTAAGCTTCGGCTACTTCCAAATCCGACTGATCCGTGTGTATGCGGCTGGAGCGCTCTCGATCCTGCGACAGTTAGGCAGGGCACTGTGCTGGAAAAGAATTTTGCGCAGTTCGCCTACGAAGTACTGCAGCGTAAGTTTCCGCTAATGAGTTGTGAAACGTTAGGTGCAAGTTATGTACGACAATGCAGAAAGCGAGGTTTCGTACACGGAAACCTTGTTGGTACTGCGAAACTATTTGACAGTATCCGCACGAAATATGGAGATGAAGCCCTGTCTCGAATGGACAAAGCTTATGAAGCAGGTAAACACGATCAATGGATACGGTTTAGATTTTACAATGGCCAGATGGATATGCCCCTCGCCCGGCATATGATCATTGCGCAGCATTTATTTGGGAGCGCGGATGACTTTGAGTCCGCCTTGCAGAAAGAACTCATTCTTCAGCACGCGGCAGGTGCAAAATTACGTTTAAAGTTGGAAAAGCCTCAGCTTGGTAGGAAGGCGCAGCATCGTCAGAAAATAGACACGATCTTGGCTGTACGAGCGAATGTCGATTTGGGGTATCTCTGGGATAACGCTTACCAAGCCACCCGCTGGCTTACGGAGCACGACAACGCATGGTTGATGGAGAAGCTCAGTACGCCAAAGCACGTACCTGAAGTAGTCGAGGAGGTTAGCGATCCCCGAGACAGCGCGTTTGCTGCCGTTCTTCTAGCGGGTGCTGAGGATCTTTATCGAATTTCCAAAGGACAGAAGCGGGTTAATCTCAGTAATCTGCAGAAACTCCTACCCGTGCGTTTACCTCCCTGCCCAAAATTACGTAAACGTAGATTCCCCTTGGCTTCTCAGCAGGCTGAACTCCTCATGGAGTCTGTTTGGCACTTTCGATTGAGAAGGCTAATTTGTGCTCTTGCCGATATGAAGAGGCTAAAACTTCCGATGAACACTGGAAGCCTGGGTCTGGTTTCCAGCGTGTCGAACACTATTTTTCAAACCCTCGTCAGTTTTTTTGAGTGGGACTTGGAGGAGTTTTTAAGAAACGGCGTGGACTCAGAAAACCTGCTTAAGTCCACTGGTGTACCAAGGGATTGGCAGGGACCTCCTGACTTCAACCGGGTTCTGGGAGGTACTGCATACTATCGGAATAAGGCTGTAGCTGGGCAACTGGAAAAAAGCAGCGGTGAGTGAGGGGCCTGTGGCGCTGCCCCTGTTTCGGTTCAAAGTGACCTGCTCTATTACCCACCCGCTCGGCACACTATCGAATGGCTGGTATTCGGCCGCCGCACACCGGTGAGGTTGAATAGGCCTGCCAGCCCCCGTAGGTGCACCATTAGAGCAAGGAATTTTCCAGCTTCGCAATGAAGGGGCTAGAACTCTCTAGAGTGGGCATTATAGGCTTTTATAGTCAATTATAGAGTGATTATAGAATCCGTTCTGGGCGCCTGATTTACGCTGCCCGCTTCCGGCCAGAAGCGGGCGTTCACGAAGCTCAATTTGTGGTTCACAGGCGTCTACGAAACTAGGAGAGGTTCAAGCCCGTTGATCGGATACGACGAGTTCATGCTTTTATCGCCGCGCCTGTAGTCGCTCGCGAACCGCAGCCTGCTGTCCTGTCACCGCCTGAATTTGAAAAGCGCTGGCAGACCATCGCCCGTGAAACGGGCTTCCGCGACCGGCGCCATCTACGCGAAGCCTTCGTCCGCGGCTTCGGTGTGCCGCCTCAGGCCGTCAGGCGAGATGTACGGAGTATGCCGGCTTGACCCGGCAAACCCAGTCAAACGCCGGTATCTGCAGCTAGCGGGAAAGTCGTTAGCTGGGCCCGCAAATTGCTTCGAATGCCCACTGACACTTCGCTTATGTCAGACAAGGTAAGGCCATCATGAACAGCAGTGATAAAGAATCGGAGAGTTCACCCGCCTTCTGGCGGACTCAAGAGATGTTGCTGCTACAGCAGGTAACCGCACTGGCCGGGCGGGACTTTTCTCCCGAGACCGTAATGAGGGAGATGCTTCACCTACTGTCCGAACTGTTGGGGTTGAACCGCGGGCGAATCGTGTTGCTCGACGAATCGGGCCAATCGAGCCGAATCCGCTATGCCTACGGACTGACCGCAGACGAAGTCAGCCGCGGGCGTTACGCACCAGACGAAGGTGTAACCGGACGAGTACTGGCTCGAGGTCAGTTGATCATCGTTCAGGACATCGATAACGATCCGCTGTTTCTCGGCCGCATGGTCGCGCGTAACAACCTCCCTTCCGGGCCGGTTTCCTATATCGCATTACCGATCCAGATCGGCCAGCGCACCATCGGCGTACTGGCCTGCCATCGCATCCGCAGCCGAGCACGCCCATTGGCAGATGACCTCACCATCCTGAGAATCCTGGCGACGTTTGCCGGGCAGATCCTCCATCTGGAAGAACACCTTAGGGAAAAAACCGAGGCGCTCGAACAACGCAACGCCCTACTGGCCCGGGCACTGGAGACCCGCTCCAGCCGCTACGGGATTATCGGCAGCGCGCCCCAGCTGCTGCGCGCGCTCTCAGAACTGGAGCGCGTTGCGAATACCACCGCAAGCGTGTTGCTGCTCGGCGAGTCCGGAACCGGCAAGGAGCTGTTCGCGCGTGCATTGCACCTGTCCAGCCCCAGACGGGACAAGCCGTTTATCCGCGTGAATTGCGCAGCCATTCCCGATTCGCTATTTGAGTCGGAGTTGTTCGGCTACGAGCGAGGCGCCTTCACCGGGGCGCAAACGGCGCGTGCCGGCTGGTTCGAGCAGGCAGATGGCGGCACCATTTTCCTCGATGAGATTGGCGAGCTTCCGCTGGCCATGCAGACCAAGCTGCTACGTACGCTGCAGGAGGGCACCATCACCCGCCTCGGGGCCAAGCGCGAGCTGCACATCGACGTCCGGCTGGTGGCAGCCACTAACCGTGAACTGGAGACCGAAGTCGCCGCCGGCAACTTCCGCCAGGACTTGTACTACCGGCTAAACGTCATCCCGATACGCCTGCCCTCGCTGGCTGAGCGCCGGTCTGACATCCCCGTGCTGGTGCTGCACTTCCTCAACCGGATCAACCAGGCCAACCAGCGAAACGTCAGCCTAAGTGCCGAGGCGATTAAGCGCCTGCAGCGGCATGCGTGGCCGGGCAACATTCGCGAGCTGTCCAATGTCATTGAGCGAATGGTGCTGCTAGCCGACCACGCCCTGTTGAGCGCAGCGGACGTCGACCGCTACCTGCCACGGGAGAACGAGCAAGCTGCGCCGACACCTCCCCTGGCCACGTCACCGCCCAGCCTCCCTGCCTATATTGAGGACATCCGACCTTACGTCTCGGTGACCTCCCATACTGCCGATGCGCTGCGCCAGGCGCTGGACCGCTGTGGCGGAAACAAGACGCGCGCCGCTCAGCTGCTGGGCATGACCGCGCGCCAGTTCCACTACCGCTGGCAGAAATTGGTAGCCATTCGCTGAAGCCGAACACAATGTCGACAATGTCAACATTGTGTTCGACTCTACTCCGGTTCAGCGAAGGAAAAAATCAGACCAAAACCAAATTAGCACCCCGTAACAGGCTGAAATGTAAAGATATTTTTAAAATCTTCGACAGCTGGCATGGCAGTTGCGATATCCCATTCAGCCAGGACTGACATCGCGTTGGTACTGATGAACTGAATGGAGAGCACCATGAACGCACCTGCACCTACCACCGTTAAAACCTACCTGCGACCGATCGATCGAGACGGCCTGATGGCCTTCGCCGAGAAGGGCCGCAACAACCCGGCCAGCCGCGGCACTAACAAGGTCCGCACGGTCATGCAGGGCATGTACCGCAGCCTCAGCTATGTCGGTGACCACGAGGCCGTTGTGGTCGACGAGCCTCTGCACCTGTTCGGTGAAGACACGGCGCCCGCTCCGGGCGAGATCGTGCTCTCCGGGCTGGGTGGCTGTCTTGCCGTAGGAATTACAGCAGTGGCCACCTGGAAGCAGGTCAAGCTGAGCAAGCTGGAAATCTTCCTGGAAGCCGACATTGGCAACCCAGCGGCGTGGGGTGCCGGCGGTGCACCGATGCAACCGGAGCAAATGGGCTTCCAAGAGATTCGCGTAAAGGTCTTGGTGGAGGGCGATGCCACTCGCGAAGAGCTCGACGAGATCGTCAAGCACGCCAACTTCTACTCGCCCGTGGCCAATAGCATGCGCAATCCCATTCCGTTCAGCATCGCGCTGGCCGACTGAGCAACGCATCGAGGAGGTCGCCATGAACAGTGTCGCCGCGCCCGTTGCTGAGCTGACACCCAGCGTAAACGACAAAACCATGCTCCAGCGGGTATCCGAGATAGCCAGCGGGCCTCTCGCCGAGGCCGCCAACCGTATCGACCGGGAGGGTTACTACCCGTTGGACATCATGGCGCGCCTCGCCGAGGTGGGCGCGTTCGGCGCGCATCTGGACCGGCGCGGGGCCGACTTTGGGCTAGCGCTAGCAGCTAACAGCGAGATCGCCCGCAGTTGTGGGTCCACCGGCTTTCTCGCCTGGTGCCATAACGTCTGCGGCCTGTACATGGAGCAATCGGCGAACCCGGCTCTGCTGGCGCGCTTGAACGACCACGTCGAAGGTCGTAGCTTCGGCGGTACCGCACTGTCCAACCCGATGAAGGCCATGGCCGGCATCGAGCCGATGCTGCTGCGCGCACAGCGGGTGCCAGGCGGCTATCGGGTGAGCGGTTCACTGCCCTGGGTCAGCCACATCGCCCCCGGGCAATACTGCGGTGCGATCGCGGGTGTCGATCGCGCCGACGGTACTCGTTCCCACGAGATCATGTTTCTGCTCGATCTCGACGAGCGGGTCGACCTCAGGCATTGCCCCGCATTTTCCGGCATGGAAGGCACCAGCACCTGGGGCATCCGCCTGACTGATCACTTCATCGGCGAAGACCAGCTCATCGCCGACCCCGCCGGCCCTTTCGTCAACCGCGTCCGCGCCGCCTTCATCCTCCTGCAGGTCGGAATGGCGACCGGCCTGGTGCAGGCCAGCCTGGACGCGATGAACGAGGTCGAGCCGGTACTGGGGCACGTCAACCAGTTCCTTCATGACCGTCCCGACGTGCTCCAAGCCGAATTTGCCGAGCTCAATTCACGGGTCGCCGCGCTGGTGCGCACCCCTTACGAAACCGATAAGGACTTCATGCTCGACGTGCTCGATGCGCGCGTACAAGGCGCCGAGCTGGCCCTGCGTGCGACCCAGTCGGCCCTGCTTCACCAAGGCGCGCGCGGTTACCTGATGAGTGCCGGACCACAACGACGCATCCGCGAGGCGCAATTCGTGGCGATCGTTACCCCGGCGATCAAGCACCTGCGCTACCAGATGAACCGCCTGATGCAGGAGGCCCAGCCAGCATGAGTGCAATCACCCAAGCCTGGCGGCAGTTCATTTGCCGCGCCTGTGGCCTGATCTATGACGAAGCGCTCGGTGATCCGGACAGCGGGCTGGCGCCCGGCACCCGCTTCGAGGACATTCCGGATGACTGGGAATGCCCGCTTTGCGGCGTGACCAAGCTGGATTTCGAACCCTACGTGATGCGCGAGGCGCCAGCTGCCGTGGCGATGCCGGTCGGGCCTCGCGAGACAGGCATCGTGGTGGTCGGTGGCGGACTGGCCGGCTGGTCTGTCATCGAAGCCATCCGCGCCATCGATCAGAGCACCCCCATCACGCTGGTCAGCGGTTGCAAGGGCGACCTTTATCACAAGCCCGAACTGTCCGTTGCGCTCAGCCGCGGTCAGTCGGCCGACAAGCTGGTGCGCGAGCGCGCCGCCGAGGCCGCTGCTCGGCTTGGCGTGCGCCTTTTGCCGGAAACCTTCGCCGTAGGCCTATCCCCACGGCTCCGTCAACTGCGCACCACACGCGGCAACCTGAGCTACACCCGGCTGGTTCTCGCTCAGGGTGCCCGCCCCGCACTGCCCGTTGCGCTGCCGGCCGAGCTCTGCTGGCGCGTCAACCACCTGCACGGCTGGGCCGGCCTGCAGGCGCGGCTGGCCGAGCGCAGCCCCCAGGACGTGGCGGTTATCGGTGCCGGGATGATCGGCTGTGAGATCGCCGAGGACCTGGCGCGAGCGGGTCACCGGGTCACGCTGATGGATCGTCAGTCTTTACCACTGGCGAACCTGTTGCCCGAGCCGGCGGCCCGCCGTCTGAACGCCGCGCAACGCCAGTTGGGCATCGAGCTGCTCGGCGACGTCGAAATCGCCTCGCTGACCTCGCTCGCCGACGGCCGCAAGCGCCTGCTGACTCGCTGTGGCCAGCGCCGTGACGTGGATCAGGTGATCGCCGCTACCGGCCTGGCCACCGAACCCCGCCTGGCGCGCCTGGCCGGTCTGGACTTCGCACGCGGCATCAGCGTCGACCCCGCCACGCTGCAGACCAGCGACCCGGACATCTATGCCCTGGGCGATTGCATCAGTCTTGGCGGTATGCCCTGCCGCTTCATCGAACCCATCGCCCGTCAGGCGCGAGCCATCGCCGCCCATATCGCCGGCATGCCGGGCGCGCTCTATCGCCACAGCGATCCCGTCATCAGGCTGAAGACCGCCTCCTTGCCGATCGCCCTGCACGGCATGCCTCATGCAGACGGGCATTGGCATGTCGTCCAGGAAACCGATGGCTTTCTGCTCATGGAACAACGAACCAACGGCACGACTACGTCAACGCTGCGGGTTGGCCGCGCCGACGCCGCGTGACTGCAGACCAAACTGGAGGGTACAGACATGAGCGACAATAACTTCTTCCGCCCCTATTCGGAGCATGCCACGCTGACCGGTTGTGCCTGCGGAAAGCACGAAAGCCCCGAAGCGCATGATCGCGCTGCGGAACAGGCGCGACTGGCACGCTCGCGCGACCGGGAAATGCTGTCGCAGGACTTCGTCGAGGCCGCGGCGGTGCGCGCGCTCTTCCCTAACGACGTGACGCGCCGGCGCTTTCTCCAGGCGGTCGGTGTCGGCACGGCAATGGCCGCCATCTCCAGCGTGCTGCCGCTGACGTCACTGCAGGCGATGGCCGATGAGCGCGGGCCGCTGGAAAAGACCAATCTGAAGATCGGCTTCATCCCCATCAACTGCGCCACGCCGCTAATCATGGCTGACCCGCTCGGGCTGTATCAGGAGCAGGGCCTGTCGGCAAGCCTGCAGAAGACCGCCGGCTGGGCACTGGTGCGCGACAACATGCTCAACGGCGAGCTGGACGCATCACACATGCTCGCCCCCATGCCGTTGGCGATCAGCATGGGCCTGGGCTCGAATCCGCAACCGATGCGGGTCGCCACCATCCAGAACATCAACGGCCAGGCCATCGTTCTGGCGCTCAAGCACAAGGAAAACCGCGACCCGAAGAACTGGAAAGGCTTCAAGTTCGCCATTCCCTTCGAATATTCGATGCACAACTTCCTGCTGCGCTATTACCTCGCCGAGCACGGGCTGGACCCGGACCGCGACGTGCAGCTGCGGGTAACGCCGCCGGCCGAGATGATCGCCAACCTGCGGGCCGGCAACATCGACGGTTTCTTCGGCCCCGAGCCGTTCAACCAGCGCGCCGTGTATGACCAGGTCGGCTTCATCCATGTGCTGTCGAAGGACCTTTGGGATGGCCATCCCTGCTGCTCCTTCGGTGTATCCGAAGCCTTCATCAAGGAAAACCCCAATACGTTCGCCGCGCTCTACCGCGCCATTCTCAACGCCGCCGCCATGGCTCAGGACAAGGCCCAGCTGCCGACCATCGCCAAGGCGATCTCGACGCCGAATTATCTCAACCAGCCGGAGACGGTGATCCTCCAGGCGCTTTCCGGGCGTTATGCCGATGGCCTGGGCCAGGTACAGAACGAACCGCAACGCTCAGGCTTCGACCCCATGCCCTGGTACTCCATGGCCACCTGGATGCTGACCCAGATGAAGCGCTGGGGTTACGTGAAGACGGATGTTGATTACAGCGCGCTGGCCGAGCAAGTGTTTTTGCTCACCGACGCACGCCGGCAGATGGCTGCGCTGGGCATGGCCGAAGCCGAGGCTCAGCTGGCCAGTGGCTACAAGCCGTTCGAGGTGATGGGCAGGCCATACGATCCGACCGCCCCGGACGACTACCTGGCCGGCTTCGACATTCCACGCATGAGGACCCGACCATGAACAATCATCTTCGCCTGAAGGCGGCGTTGGTCTCGGTATTGTTACTGGCCGCACTGTTGCTGGTCTGGCAGACCGCCACCCATACCCCCGCCCAGCAGACCGACGTGAGCGCGGCAGACGCCGAATACGCCGCGCTCATGGGACAAACGGCCGAGGCGCCGAAGAAGGACGGCTTCCCCACGCCGGCGCAGTTCTTCGAACTGGCTGGCCAGCAGCTAAGCGAACCCTTCTACGACCGCGGCCCGAACGACAAGGGCATCGGTATCCAGCTTGCGCATTCGCTCGGGCGCGTCGCGCTCGGCTATCTGATCGCACTGGCCGTAGCAATTCCACTCGGCTTCGTGATCGGCATGTCGCCGCTCCTGTACCAGGCACTTAACCCCTTCATTCAGGTGCTCAAGCCCATCTCGCCGCTGGCCTGGATGCCGATTGCGCTCTACACCATCCGCGACTCATCGGTCTCGGCAGTGTTCGTGATCTTCATCTGCTCGATTTGGCCGATGCTGATCAACACCGCATTCGGTGTAGCCGGGGTGCGCAAGGACTGGCTGAACGTCGCACGCACGCTGGAGGTATCGCCGCTGCGCAAGGCCTTCTGCGTGATCCTGCCGGCCGCGGCTCCAACCATCATCACCGGCATGCGCATCTCCATGGGTATCGCCTGGCTGGTCATCGTCGCGGCCGAGATGCTCATAGGCGGCACCGGTATCGGCTACTTCGTCTGGAACGAGTGGAACAACCTTTCGCTGGCCAACGTGATCTTCGCGGTACTGATGATCGGTGTCATCGGCATGCTGCTCGATCTCCTTTTCGCACAACTGCAAAAGAAGGTGACCTATGTCGACTAAAGCATTCCTCAAGGTCGAAGGGCTGAGCAAGCGTTATCAGCCAAGCCAGCCTCCCGTATTCGAGAACATCAACTTCAGCCTGGAACAAGGCGAGTTCGTCTGCGTGATCGGCCACTCCGGTTGCGGCAAGAGCACCATTCTCAATGTGCTTGCCGGCCTGGAGGAGCCAAGCAGCGGTGGCGTCGTCATGGCCGGCAAGGAAATCGCCGGTCCGAGTCTGGACCGTGGTGTGGTGTTCCAGGGGCATGCGCTGATGCCCTGGCTGACGGTCGAGCAGAACATCGCCTTCGCCGTGAAGTCCCGACACCCGTCCTGGTCGCGCCAGCAGATTGCCGAGCACGGTGCACGCTTTATCGAGATGGTCGGCCTGACCGGCGCTGCGCAAAAGAAACCGGCGGAGCTGTCCGGCGGCATGAAACAACGCGTCGGCATCGCCCGGGCCTTTGCCGTCGAGCCGAAGATGCTGCTGATGGACGAGCCATTCGGCGCACTCGATGCGCTGACCCGCGGGGTGATCCAGGACGAACTCGTGAAGATCTGCGCGGCGACCCGGCAGACCGTGTTCATGATCACCCACGATGTCGACGAGGCCATCCTCCTTGCCGACAAAGTGATGTTGATGAGCAACGGGCCCAACGCGCGGATCGCCGAGATCGTCATCAACACGCTGCCGCGCGAGCGAACCCGCGAGACCATTCATCACGACCCGCAGTTCTACCGAATCCGCAACCACCTCGTGGACTTCCTGGTGCGTCGCTCCAAGACCATCCAGCAAGGTGGCGAAGGCGTGCTCGGCGACCAGCCGCTGATCGTCCGCCCGGGCCTCGATGATACCGACCCACCACCGCCAGACCCGCGAACGCAGCAACCGCTGCGCCGCATCCACGCTGTTTGACTCCACCTACTGTAGGAACCGATCGATGATTACCGACCGCGCACAAGTTACCGAGATGATCATCTCCGCCAAGG
Source organism: Stutzerimonas stutzeri (assembly GCF_018138085.1). Lineage (NCBI taxonomy): Bacteria > Pseudomonadati > Pseudomonadota > Gammaproteobacteria > Pseudomonadales > Pseudomonadaceae > Stutzerimonas > Stutzerimonas stutzeri. The sequence continues at coordinate 4,939,824 of NZ_CP073105.1, read as the reverse complement.
TCACCAAGGGCATCAAATGGAGCCAGGCCGCCGAGGCCATTGGCAAGAGCAAGGAATGGACAACCGCCGGCCTGCTCGGGCAGATGGCCTTCGACAAGTCCCAGGCCGAAACGCTTGGCAAGCTGTTCGGCCTCACCGACGAGGCCGTGGCCTGGCTGCAGATCGTGCCGTACAAGGGCTCGCTGCCTACCGCCGTGCCGACCGACCCGCTGATCTACCGCTGGTACGAGATCGTCAATGTCTATGGCGGCACCATCAAGGAGCTGATCCACGAGGAATTTGGCGACGGCATCATGAGCGCCATCGATTTCTCCATGGATATCCAGCGCCAGCCGGACCCGAAAGGCGATCGCGTGAACGTGGTGCTGTCGGGCAAGTTCTTGCCCTACAAGAGCTACTGACCGCGCGGCCTTCCGACCCCTCGAACTTCTGTATGCAGGTTCAGCGCGCCGCGGCCATCGGCTGCGGCGACGAACCGACGTTCATCCTTGCCCAGCGGAGAACCCGTATGGATCCACTGTTGCTTGGCGGCGTCGCCGGCGTGCTGGTTGGCCTGAGCATGGGGCTGACCGGGGCGGGCGGCGGTGTACTGGCGGTTCCGGCACTGACGATGGTGCTGGGACTGGACTTGCACCAGGCCGTACCGCTTGGCCTGCTGGCGATCGGTAGCGCCGCACTGCTGGGCAGTCTCGATGGCTTGCGCCACGGTTTGGTGCGCTACCGGGCCGCGCTGTTCATGGCGGCGATCGGTGTGCTCACCGCATCGCTCGGTACCCGCCTCGCCCATAGGCTGCCGACCGACGCGGTGATGCTGCTGTTCTGCCTCGTACTGATCGTCATCGCCGTGCGGCAGTGGTCGCAGGGCATGACGCCGATCGCATCCGGCATCGCTGACGCTGCCCTGTTCAAGCCGTGCCGGCTGGCCCCGGACAACTGGCGCTTCTGCTGGACGCCCCGTTGCTTCATGCATTTTGGCGCGATTGGCGCCTCGGCCGGATTGCTCACCGGGCTGCTCGGGGTGGGCGGTGGATTCGTCATCGTTCCGTTCATGCGCCGCTACTGCGAGCTCGGCATGCAAGGGGTGGTGGCCACCTCGCTTGCGGTCATCGCGCTGGTTTCGCTGTTCAGTGTCGGACAGGCGTTGCATGCCGGGATCGTCGTGCCCCCGGCAGGTTGGCTGTTCATCGGCGCGTGCGCGCTCGGCATGGCAGCCGGGCGGCTGATGGCGGCGCAGTTCAGGGCGCGCACCCTTCAGCTCGGTTTCGCCGCGCTTGCCGCTGGCGTAGCCCTGGCGCTGGGCGCGCGCAGCCTTACCCACCTGCTTGCTTGAGAATCCTAATGACTCTGGATATCCGCTCGTTCTTCGATCCGGTCACCTCGACCTTCACCCATGTAGTTCATGCGCCAGGCCAGGCGCAATGCGCCGTAGTCGATGCAGTGCTGGGTTATGACCCGGTCACCCGCCTGACCGATACGCACATGGCTGATGAGGTGAAAGCCTATATTCAGGCCAGGGGGCTGCAGCTCCAGTGGTTACTGGAGACCCATGTCCATGCCGATCACCTGTCGGCCGCCAGCTACCTGCGCGCCGAACTTGGCGGGCGTATCGGCATCAGCGGCCGGGTCATGAAGGTACGCTGCACGCTCGTCGATCGGTACGGCCCGTTCCAGCAGAGGCCATACGACCACTTGTTTGCCACGGACGAAATGTTTTACATCGGTCCGCTGCGGACGCAGGCGCTTGCCGTGCCGGGGCACACGCCCGCCGATATCGCCTACCTGGTGAATAATGAGGTCGTGTTCGTTGGCGACACGCTTTTTCCACCGGACGTCGGCACAGCGCGTTGCGACTTCCCAGGGGGCAGTGCCAAGACACTGTATCGCTCCATCCAGCGTCTGCTGAGTTTGCCCGCGCATGTTCAGATGATGATGTGCCACGACTACCCGCCTCGCGACCGCGCGCCCATTGTCGAGTGCACCGTTGCTGAACAGCGCTCGACAAATATTCATGCGCGAAGTGGCATTTCAGAGGCCGAGTTTATCGAGATGCGTACCCAGCGCGACCGGACACTTCCAGCCCCACGCCTTTTGGGGCCATCCATGCGTGCGAATCTAGGGGGCTTGCAAACTGATCGTTGAGAAGCGGATAGGATCAGGCCGCTTCGCCTCAAGTTGCCAAGCGAGTAGCCGCCCCGCTACGGAAAAGCATGTGCGCCCGGACGGGTCTACTACGTGACCGCAATCAACAGCGCTGTTGAGAGCCCCCGGCGGAATAAGGCCCGGACTTGCTGTCGTTTGCATCCTACGGGCCAAAACAACTTCGTCGATATCAGCGATGCACGCCCATCTGCCAGACATACCCTCCTGCCATCAGCGAAACATGAATATTCGCTCAGCCGGCAAGCGCGACTTTCCAGGACCGTCTCCGTTGTCACGACTGCGATAGCCCAACGCGACCAAGAGCACGCCGGTCAGCCCATGTTGTGGCAATTGAAAGGCTGCATCGACCGAGGCCTGATCGAAATGCTCCATGGGTACGGCGTCAATGCCCAGCGCCGCCGCGCGGGAGATCAGAGAGCCAAGAGCGAGATAGACGTGCTTCTCCATCCAATGAGCCAGATCCTTGCGCTCATAACGGTGCAGGTTGATTCGACGTGCACGGGCGTGATGCTGAGCGATCTGAGCGCTGTCGTCTGAAAAGCGCCCCTCCGCAGCCTCCTGCGCCAGTAAAGCCTGGAGGTGCGAGTCACTCATGTCGGAAAGTCTGCAGAGCAATATGAAATGAGAGGCATCGAGCAGTTCGAGCTTTCTATTGGCATCGACCTGTTTGGCTGCATTTGCAAGCTGCGCTTTGGTTACCGCGCTTTCGGCAACTGAACTGGGCGATGAGTTTTCTGCTGCATTACGATGGCTCGCGATGACAAGTGCTCGCCATGAGCAACGTCGCGCACACGGAGCTTGGTTAAATCGCAGGCTCGCAGTTTGCTGTCGATGGCTAAATCGAAGAGTGCCAGATCTCGGGTTCTCTCGGCGATTTACAGTCTCACTCGGATCGCCCAGATATCTCTCAGGCAGCGGTGCCTTCTGTCCGACTAATTTTCCTTTGTTCCAGGGCTGATGGCTGTACGTAGCAATGATGTTCATGGAAGTGTCCTCCGCATACGGGAGGACAAGGATGGTTAGCTCGGGCAAGGGACGCTAACCGGCCAGAAGCGGTCATTCTGTGTCTAGTAAAACCAGGGCGATTGAAGATTACTAGAAAAGGGCCGCATCAGCGGCCCTTGTTGTTTGTGGATTAGACATGAATGCGATGAACAGAAAGAGATTTGGAGCATCAACGCTTTCTCTCTACGGCGCTCAAACACTCATGCAATTCATTTTTTCTTGGATGAAATACTACTCGGCCTATTTAGCGAAGAGCTCAAGCGCTAACCAGCAGGCTTTTCAATAGATTTGGAGCCAACAACAGCCTTATCACTCTCGATTTGATTTTTCACAGTCACTAGACGCGCTTCATTTAGACTAAGAGCAGATGCCACTTCGGCATACTTATCCCAAGTTATTGGCTCCCCCTTAACCTTGCCATTCAAAGCAAAATGATCACGGTACCTGCCAATTAGGCTTTCACGGCCACTGGCATCCATATATCTCTTGGGGGTCAATCTAATTTGCACAGATTTTGCATCTTGCCAAGATGTGGTTTCCAAAAAGTTATTCGTAATACCCTCTTCCCCGCTTACGGAAAATTTCACCTTGCGAGTTTCTCCGGGTTTAAGTCCTTTGACCGATTCAATGCTCGTGAATTTATCAGTCTTGAACGCGCGACCTTGACCATTCAGGAAAATGTCGGCAGAGAAAAACATCCCGTCGACCGTCATTTTTGACGTATTCTTGACTTCGGCTGAAAAGACTATTTTTTTGTCGAAAAATTTGGTTTCCACCATGCCGGTATTAATAAAAACTGGCTGCATCGACATGTATTCGTTTGTTAATAACACGCTTCTACCGCTGGCAATCGCCTTCTCAGTTTCGGCAACGACTGGATAGAGCTCTTTGAGCTGCGCGTTGAGTTCAGAAATGGTTTTTTCCAGGCGCACCAGTTCTGCCTCGTTTCTTATCAAGCGGGCGCTAGCATACGTATATGCTTGATACTCGGCATAAGAATCAAATCCCTTTTTCTTTGCGATTTCTCTCTCGTAAGTATCCTTGATAAGGCCATATACATTCGTCGCGATGTAATTAAATGTATCTGCGTAAGAATATTGGCTTCTGGTGGATTCAGCGCCACCAGAAACTGTTTGATTCTCATATTTTATGTCTTGGAATGCCGTGTGCTCTGAAACGCTGGTGTGAACGACGACTTTAGCCTCACAGGAACGAGACTGCGCGTTCTTGTCTGCAGCGAGTGTTACGATTTCGGCAAGTTCTATATTCGTAATGTAATCCATTGCCCCTTCAGGCATTTCCTTTTGGATTCTCGCCTTAAAGTCTTTGATTATTCTTTCTTTCGTAACTGACGAATCACATTCCACTTCACTATCGAAGCATCCGGCCAGGCTCAACGCGATGCTCAGGAAGACTACTTTCTTTACGTGCTTTATTACCATTACACAACCATCCAATTGCATATATAGATGAAATATCAGCATCCACACTGGTTCCTGCCAAGAGCAATAGCCCTTATCTATCCCTTGAGCCAGCAGAGATAATGAATAGCACTTAATGAGCGCCTAATCCGGAGCCACAAAATATAGATGCTCCCCCTTATTGAGTACCGACTTAGGAACTGAATTTCTCGCGCCCGGATTATAAATGTAAAACCAGTCCGGGAGAGTTTCGGAAAGGCGCTCTAGCTCTTCAAGTTGCTTATAGCTATTCAAGCGACCAAAACCAAGTACCAGCGGGCCGTAGACCTCACCATTGCGCTGCATAAAAACAGGGGCAGGCTCTTTTTCAGGCGTTACACCAGCCACCATGTCAACTAGCTGGGTAAAGGAACCGGTTAACCGTTTTCGCCATATGGCTCATCCAGAATGTATTGAAGCTTCCTCGATGCGATAGCGGCCTTTTCTTCCGGTGACTTATCAGAAATTTCCGCCCACGCCTGATTGACGGCCTTTTCAGCTACCGCAACCGCCTCTTTTCCTCCGGAGGGAGCCAAGTCGGCAGGAACCCACGCCGCAATTTGGTAGTGGCTGCTAGCGGACGCTGGAGCGAAACCAGATAGGAGGATCATGGACGGATCTAAAGTTACGGCGGACATGACCAGCTGCTCGTTACGGTAACCATTAGGGTCAGCCCCGGAAGCTTTTGCGTTTGTCTCAAACTCCTCGCGGCTTTCATCCGTTGCGGAGAGGTTTAGATTCTCAGCAAACTGAAGTGCTCTAGAAGGTTCTCCAGTACGGGGAACTAGCCCACAACCTGCCAAGGTGATAGCAAGAGCAAAAACCGCGCCTTTCCCTAACACACTCAACCGTTCCATTGCTCTGTAAAATGAGCACTGATTCTAACTGATGGCACCTGGCCACTCCAAGTTGAGTGCGCAGACTTGGCGCTAGCGGAGGTCTCCTTCTGGCCGGTTAGCGACCACTGCTCTGGCTAGCCATGCTTGCCCTCCCACATGTGGAGGACTTGCCATGAAACATCATTGCTACCTGTAGCCGTCAGCCCTGGAACAAAGGTAAGTTGGTCGGGCAGAAAACCCCACTCCGACTGAGAGATATCTGGGCCATCCGAGTAAGGCTTCAAATTGCAGAAAGATCCCGGGATCTGGCTCTCTTCGATCTGGCCATCGACAGCAAGCTTCGAGCCTGCGACTTAACCAAACTCCGTGTGTGCGACGTTGCTCAGTAAGCGCGTGCGCTTCTACTCCACGGTCGATCTGGTCAATCTGCTGGAGCGCGAAAAACACGACGGCAAAGCCGGGCGGATCGCCCAGGCACTGCTGCGCATGGATCTGGTCATCCTCGACGAACTGGGTTATCTGCCGTTCAGCCAGGCTGGCGGTGCGTTGCTGTTTCACCTGCTGTCCAAGCTGTACGAACACACCAGCGTGGTGATCACCACCAACCTGAGCTTCGCCGAATGGTCGAGCGTGTTCGGCGACGCCAAGATGACCACCGCCCTGCTGGATCGGCTGACCCACCACTGCCACATCGTCGAAACCGGTAACGAGTCCTATCGCCTGCAACACAGTAGCTTGGCGGCCCAGGCCAAGATCAAATCACGGGAGCGAAAGCGTAAGGGCGGCCAAGAACCGGAGGACGATGAGCCGTTCTGATTTCATGGCGACGACGGCCTGCTACATGGCTGCGTGTGGCAGGTCTTAAACAACTGAACTGGGCTAGCGAAGGAGTGGGGGCAACAGCAGCTGCGCTGGTAGACTTATCCACAGTTGCTGGTAACAAAATCAGCAATCCGCCCTGGGTCAAATTTCAATCGGCAGGGTGGGTCAATTTTCCATCAGCGCCAACACCAGTACCTGCAGGAAGACCCGGCGACGGTGCTGAGCATGCTCTGGCACGGCTTCCCGGTGCTGCGGCTGCTGGCCGCCTGGCTCGCGGCGAGCGCCGCGCTGTTCGCGCTGTTCGGCTGGCTGGAGCGCCGCACCCGCGCCGCTCCGGTGAGCCTGGCGAGCGCGCCGGCCCGCCGCGGCGCGAGCTGGCCGGCGCGGTTCGCGGTGTTCGGCGTGTTGCTGGTGGTCAGCGTGGTGGCCGCGCGCGGCACGCTGCGTCAGGGCCCGCCGCTGCGCTGGGGCGATGCCTTCACCACCGCCTCGACCTTCGCCAACCACCTCGGGCAGAACGCCACGCTGTCGCTCTACGATGCGGCGCGCAACCGCTTCTCGAGCCATCGCGACAACAGCTGGAAGGCGACACTGCCGGTTGCGGATGCGCAGGCGATCGCCCGCGAGCTGCTGCTGACCGCCAACGACCGGCTGGTGGACGCCGAGCTGGCGCCGGTGCGCCGTGACTTCCAGCCGCCGGCGGACGGCCAGCTGGCGGTGCGCAACGTGGTGGTGATCCTCATGGAGAGCTTCGCCGGCCGCTATGTCGGCGCGCTCGGCAGTGCCGACGGCATCACGCCGAACTTCGACCGCCTGGCCGGCGAGGGGCTGTTGTTCGAGCGCTTCTTCGCCAACGGCACCCACACCCACCAGGGCATGTTCGCCAGCATGGCCTGCTTTCCCAACCTGCCGGGCTTCGAGTACCTGATGCAGACGCCCGAAGGCGGCCATCGCTTCTCCGGCCTGCCGCAGCTGCTCGGTGCGCGGGCGTTCGACGACGTTTACGTCTACAACGGCGATTTCGCCTGGGACAACCAGGCGGGGTTCTTCGGCAACCAGGGCATGAAGCGCTTCGTCGGCCGCAACGACTACGTGAATCCGGTGGTTTCCGACCCGACCTGGGGCGTTTCCGACCAGGACATGTTCACCCGCGCCGCCGAGGAGCTGGGCAAGCTGGATAACGGCGCGCCGTTCTATGCGCTGCTGCAGACGCTGTCCAACCACACGCCGTATGCGCTGCCCGAGCAGTTGCCGGTCGCTGCTGTCGAGGGGCATGGCGCGCTGGATCAGCATCTGACGGCGATGCGTTATTCGGACTGGGCGCTGGGGCAGTTCTTCGACAAGGTGCGTAACCAGCCTTGGTTCAAGCAGACCTTGTTCGTGGTGGTCGGCGACCACGGTTTCGGCGCGCCGGAGGAAGTCACCGAGATGGACCTGCTGCGCTTCCACGTGCCGCTGCTGCTGATCGCCCCGGGCGTCACCGAGCGTTTCGGCAGCCGTCGCGAGGTGGTCGGTACGCAGGTGGACGTGGTGCCGACCATCATGGGCCGCCTCGGTGGCGAGGTGCGTCATCAATGCTGGGGCCGCGATTTGCTCAGCCTGCCGGCGGACGATCCGGGTTTCGGCATCGTCAAGCCGTCGGGCAGCGACCAGACCGTGGCGCTGATCCGCGGTGATCGGGTGCTGGTACAGCCCAAGGAGCAGCCGGCGCGGCTGTATCGCTATCGCCTGGGCGGTGAACCGGCTGGCGAGCGGATCGCCGCTGCCGAGGATCAGCCGCAGCTGCTGCGCCAGCTGCACGCCTACCTGCAGACCGCCACCGCCAGCCTGCTGGCCAACACCAGCGGAGATCGCAGCGGCGAGGGCGAGTCGGAAGCGGTGGCCGCCGAGGTGCCGCTCGCGGTGAAAGCGGCCCCGCCGGCACGGCCGGACAAGGGTTGAGCGCGGCGGTCGATCAGTGTTCCAGCGGCTTGAAGCTGTCGTCGGCGAAGTAAGTGGCGTAGTCGCCCAGCGCGCCGACCACCGTCACCGCGCCGTCGCGCTGACCGGCCGGGGCGCCGCTCATGGCGTCGGCACCGGCGAGCAGCTGGGCGATGATCAGGTGCAGCTGCGCGTCGGCCTCGGCGCTCAGCTTGCAGTTCTCCACCATGTAGGCGACCTGGCCGCGCACCGTCTCGGCCAGTTCGCCGTAGCGGGCGGCGGGCAGACGGTCTTCGTGGATCGCCGGCAGCGCCTGGCGCATATCGTTGTTGATGGTGCCCATTGCCTGGCGCAGCGGCGCGTCGGTGGCCCAGCGCTTGCCGGCATCGAGTTGCAGCGCCGGCGCGCCTTCGCCGTGGCCGTGGTCATGGCTGGTGGCGGCGAGGCTGGTGCCGGCGTGGCCGAGGGTGCCGGCGAGGATGATGGCGAGGGCGAGAGCGTAAGGTTTGCGGATCATCGATAGAACTCCATTGAGCGAGCCGGCGAAGTGCGGCTCCTGATGTTCTAACGCAGGCGCGACGGTTTTGTTCCATCGCGCCGTGCAATCCGTCATTTGCGGTGCAATTGCTCGATGCTGTCGGCGCCGAACGACTGCTGCGTGAGCACCTGGGCGAGCCGCGCGCGCTGCTGCGGTTCGAGGATCTCGCGCTCCTGCAGCAGCTGGTCGATGAGCAGGCGCTGCTGTTCGTTCTGCAGTTCGGCGATCTTCGCCTGCTCGGCGTCGATCACCGTGCGGTCCACCTGTTCGGCGAAGATCGCCTCGATCAGCCGGTTGCGGTGTTCGCCGAGGCTGGCGTTGGAGGCGCGCAGGTAGGCCAGGAACGGCGCCTCGGCATCGTGCCAGCGCTGCAGCTGGCTGGCGCTCAGTTGCAGCTCGCGCGACAGCTCGGTCGGTGCGCCGGAGGGCATCGGCAGGCCATCGCGACTGAGTTTCTGCCAGCCAAGGCCGGCGAGCACGCCGACGTTGACCAGCACGGACAGGACCAGGGCATTGCGCAGGGTGGTGTTGCTCATTTCAGGTTTACCTTCAGGTAGCAGAATTCGGGGCGCGCGCAGAGCGCGCCGGGTGGGGTGCTGCCGAGGACGGCGAGCAGGTCGTGGCTGGGTGAGCTGCCCGGCGGCTGGCCGGGCAGGGCATAGCCGAGCAGCAGGCCGAGCAGGACCGACGCCGCGGCGCCGATACCCTGCGCCCAGTGCCGGGCCCACCAGCTGCGCACGGGCGGCGGCGCGAAGGGCCGCTGCAGACGCGCCTGCAACTCGGCCGGCAACTCCGGGCAGGCCAGCGCACGCAAGCCCTGGCCGAGCCCGTCGAGTTCGGCCAGGGTGGCGCGACACTGCGGACAACCCGCCAGGTGGGCGGCGGCGTGGCGCTGTGCGGCGGCGTCGAGTTCGTTGTCGAGGTAGGCGGACAGGATCGCCATGTCCAGATGCTCAGTCATCGAGGGTGCCTCCGTTGGCCTGGCGATAGCCGTGCAGCAGCGCCTCGCGGGCGCGTGCCAGGCGCGACTTGACGGTGCCGGCGGCGAGCTGCAGCGTGGCGGCCAGTTCGTCGTAGGCCAGCCCCTCCACCTCGCGCAGCAGCAGGATCTCGCGCTGTTCGTGGGGCAGGCGGGCTAGCAAGCGTTCCAGCAATGCCAGATCGCGACCGGCCTGCAGTCGGCTCAGCGGCGATGGCGCTGGATCGACCGGCTCGGCCAGTTCCTCCGGCGCCACGTCGACGTAGCGTTGCCGCTGGCGCAGCGTATCCAGCGCGGCATTGCGTGCGATCTGCAGCAACCAGGTCTGCAAGCGTGCTTCCGGGCGCCATCTGGGCAGCGCCTGGAAGGCGCGGATGAACGTTTCCTGAGTCAGGTCAGCGGCCTCGTCGGCGCTGCCGAGCAGGCGACGGAGGAAGTGGAAGACCCGCGCCTGATGGACGCGCACTAGCGTGCCGAACGCCTGGCGATCACCACGCGCGGCCTGCTGGATGAGGTCCTGTTCGCTGTCGTTCATTAAGCGCTCGTCTGGGTTGACCGCGCAGGGCGCCGCTAAAACCTGCTGCGTTGCCAACGCCTCGGTTTTTACCGGTGCCCGTGCGCTGCCGGCCGGGTTGCCGCAGGGATATAACGCAACGGTTGGCGAAATGTTCCGGCTATTTTTGTCTCAGCGCGGAATCTTCACCCGGTCCTCGTCGAAGTCGCCTTTTTCCGCGTCGCGATGGCAGGCCACGCAGTTGAAGCGGCCGCCGACCGACTCGCGGGCGAACTTGGCTTCGCTGAGCTCGTCGTGTTTGTGCTCGAACCAGCGCGTCTGGCTGATGCGTGGCGGCTCGCCGGCGGTGGGTGACGGCTCCACCGGTAGGCGGTTGGCGGCCGAGGCGCGGACCAGGAAGTCGAGGATTTCCTTTTCCTGCACCGGGTCCAGCGACGCGTTGCTGCCGTAGTGATCGCCCAGGGTGCGCATCTGCTCGCGCCAGGCATCGGCAGGCAGCAGGCCGGGAGAATAGAGCATGTGGCAGGCCGCGCATTCTTCCTTCCACACCAGCGGTGCGTCGCTGGGTACCGTCAGGCGCTTGGGCCGCTTGTAGCCCTTGCGCTCTCGATGGTCGTCGTCATCGGCGAAGCTGAGGCCGGCCAGTACCAGGGTCAGGCCCAGCCCGGCGACGGCAGCGAGGGGTGCGATCTTCATGGCAGGCTCCTTATCTGATGCTGTCGATCCAGCTGATGAAGTCACCTTTTTCCTGCGCGGTGCATTCACGGGCGTAGACGTCGTCGCAGTTGCGGCGGAACCATTTCTCGACCTTCTTCAGGTCGGTGAAGCGCTCGGGGTTGGCTGCCGGCGCCAGCGGATCGACCTTGCGATGCGCCGGCGTCTTGCCGGGCTGACGCGGGTCGGCGGTGTGGCAGGTGGTGCAGCTCATGGTCTTGCCATTGCGCTGCTCCTCGGCGAAGTACAGCGCCTTGCCGCGCTCGGCGGAGAAACCGGCGAAGTTCGGATTCTCCTGACGCGCCTGGGCGGCGTAGCCGGGCAGCAGTGGGTGTTCGGTTTCGGCCAGGGCGGGCAGGCTCAGGCAGCAGGACAGGAGGATGATCCAGCGGGCTTTCATGGTGCGCTCTCCGGTTGGGAATGAGTGCAGCCTAGGCGCGCCGCCTTACGCCAAGCTGAACCGCAGCGGCTGGCGGCGTTCAGTTTCGTTTCAGCTCGCAGGAATACAAAGGCGGCATCCATTCAATGAGGATCGCCGTCGTGGCTGCTTTCAATCGTTTCCGTCTGTTCCACTGGCTGCTGGCCGGTTTCTTTCTTGGCGCCTACCTCAGCGGTGACGACGCCGAGACGCTGCATATCTGGCTGGGCTACGGCCTGGTGGCGCTGTTGGTGTGGCGCCTGCTGATCGTGCCGCTGCGCCTGCGCGGCTTCCCACAGCTGCTGCCGCCGAAGGGCCAGCGGAGCAAGCCGGGCCTGTCGAGCGTCGGCAAGTGGCTGACGGTCGGCGCGCTGGGCAGTTTCGCCATTGCCAGCGTGGTCGGCCTGGGTATGGTCGACAACGGCGATGTGCTGGCCGCCCTGCCGGGCGTGGGGCCGGATGTCTTCGGCGCTGCCAGCGACATCGATTTCATCGGCTGGATGGGCGATGCCGAGGAGGTGCACGAGTTCTTCGCCAATCTGGGGCTGTGGCTGATCGGCCTGCATGTCGGCTATGTGCTGCTGTTCCGCCGCAAGTCGGTATGGCCGATGCTGCGCGGCGTGCCCAAGGCGGGGCCGGCTTCGACTGCACCTTCGGCTTCGACGTCGACACCGGCAACGACGTCGGTCGCGACCGCGTTCGCATCGGCGCCAGCGCCTGCCGCCGGGGAGTTCACCCGTCTGCGCATCGTCTCACGCCAGGCCGAAACCGCCGACAGCTGCTCGTTCACCCTGCAGGTGCCGGCCGCCCAGCGCGCACGCTTTGCCGCGCAGCCGGGGCAGTTCCTCACGCTGAAGGTGCCCGCTGCCGAGCCGGCGCTGCTGCGCTGCTACTCGCTGTCGCAGCGACCGCAGGCGGATGGCGCGCTGCGCATCACCATCAAGCGGGTGCCCGGCGGCCGCGCGTCGAACTGGCTGCTGGACAACCTGCAGGCCGGCGATTGCATCGAGGCGCTGCCGCCGGCCGGCGTGTTCGTGCCGCGCAACCTGGATGACGATCTGCTGCTGCTCGGCGCCGGCAGCGGTATCACGCCGCTGATGGCGATCCTGCAGGCGGCGCTGGTCGAGGGCAGCGGGCAGGTACGGCTGTTCTATGCCAGCCGCGATGCCGCCTCGCTGATCTTTGCCGAGGAGCTGGCCGAGTGGTCTGCGCGTTACCCCGATCGCCTGCAGCTGCGCATCTGGCTCGATGCCGAGCAGGGTGTGCCGAGCGGCCCGGCGATTGCCACGAAGATCGCTGACTGGTCAGCCGCCGACGCCTTCATCTGCGGGCCGCAACCGTTCATGGATGCCGCGGGTGCCGCGCTGGGCGAGCGGGGTGTGGATGCGGCGCGTATCCATCTGGAACGCTTTGCCGCCGCAGCGCCGACGGCCGCACCGGGCGGGCGCCGCAGCCGCCTGCGGGTCGCGCTCGACGGTCGCCGTCACGAGCTGGACGTGCCGCGCGGCGAGGTGCTGCTGGAGGCCATGGAACAGGCTGGCCTGCAACCGCCGAGCGCGTGCCGCTCGGGTGTCTGCGCCGCCTGCAAGTGCCGGGTGGTGGAGGGCAGCGTGAGCATGCGCAGCAACCAGGTGCTGAGCGAAAGCGAGGTGCGTCAGGGCTGGGCGCTGGCCTGCCAAGCCGAACCGCGCAGCGCCGAACTGCAAGTCGAATACTGACGTGTGGGAAAGGCCGCTGGCCGTTTTCCACCCTGCGCATCGGGTGATCGACGGGGCGTAGGGTGGATAACGGCGCAGCCTTATCCGGCAGTACCTGTGCCTCTGGCCGGTGGAAAAAGCGATTGGCCATTTGCCGAGGGTGGAGTGGCGACGGTCACCGATGGATTTGCCGCAGGCCGAGCCGGCGCCGTGGCAGGGGTAGATCTCGATGCGTTCGCCGAGCGGCAGGTAGCGGGTGAACAGCGTGGCGTAGAGCTGCGCTGCCAGCTGCTTGGTGCTGTCCTCGCCGAGCAGGTCGGGGCGGCCGACGTCGAGGTTGAACAGCGTATCGCCGGTGAACAGCGCGAAGGGCGCTTCGCCCTGCTGGCTGTCACGTAGCAGCAGCGAGATGTGCTCGGGGGTGTGGCCTGGCGAGTGCAGCACTTCCAGGCTGACCTGACCCAGTTCCAGCACCTCGCCGTCGTCCACCTGACGCAGCCCGAAGGCGTAGTCCGCCGATGATCTCGGCGCCGCAGCGTTCGGCCAGCGCCTGGGCGCCGGAAACGAAGTCGGCGTGGATGTGCGTCTCGATGGCATAGGCGATGCGCAGGCCCTTGTCGCGCGCCAGGTCGAGGTAGACCTCGACGTCGCGCCGCGGATCGATCACCGCGGCGACGGCGGCCTTGCTGTCGCCCACCAGATAGGAAATCTGCGCCAGACCTTCGGTGTAGATCGACTCGAATACCAGCATGCGTGTGCCTCCGTAATCCGTGAGGGTTACGGATGTGAGCGCCGGTTGGCCGCCGGCGTTCAATCGCAGCGGGTCACTTGCGGACCAGCAGCACCCCGTGGTTTCGTCGGGGATGCGCTCCAGGTTCAGCCCGGCAAACTGGCGCAGGATCGTGGTTTCGTACAGCGCTTCCTCCATCGCTGGATCGCTGTAGCCGAACCAGTTCTGCAGCAGATGCACACGCAGCATCGCCATCAACGGGTAGGCCGGACGGCCACCTTCACCCTTCGGATAATGTGGCTCGATCAAAGCAATCAAGCCCTTCCACGGCACCACCCGATCCATCTCGATCAGGAACAACTCCTTGCGGGTTTGCTTGCGCTTGCCAGCGTACTCGGCGTCGGCGAAGGTCATCTGCTTCATCGGGAAACTCGGTGGGTGGGGTCGCGGTATTTTGCCAAATCAGAAAGTCTTTTTCAGAGTTTCCCTAGGCTGACAAGCCAAGCGCTGGATCGCAACCATCCATCACCTTATCCAGCTAGATCTGCCTCCTCCAATAAGTGCCGCACAAATCCCGGCGGGTGCAGATTTCCGGGAGGTTTGCGCCAGATCAGTTGGAGACGCTTTTCAAGCCCCGGGATGGGAAGAGCTACCAGCGCGCCACTGCGAACTTCGTCTTGTACTGCGGAAGCCATCACCAACGACACGCCGAGTCCCGCCCTCACTGCTTGTTTGACTGCCTCGGTGCTGCCTAGCTGCATACCGCTGCGAGGCACGCCCAGTTCGCCAAAGTATTCGGTCAGAAGCCGTCCGGTACCGCTACCCGGTTCACCTCCCAGCATCGGCAGGTCCACCAGACGATCACGTTCTATGCACCCTGCTTCAGCCAGCGCATGGTCGGGGCTGACGATAAGCACCAGCGGCTCGACCCGCCAGAGGCGGTATTCGAAGTCGGGGTGAGGTAGCCACCATTCCATGATCGCGGCGTCGAGCTGGCCCGCCAGTAGCTGGTCGGCCACATCCGGGTTGGCGGCGATGCGCAGATCCACCTCGCCCCTCTCATTTGCGGTCGTCAGATAGTTGCGCACGAATGGCTGGAGAAGGTAGGTGCCGATGTTGGAGCTGGCCCCGACGCGCTCACGATTGCCATGCAGGGCTTCTAGCGCCCGGGCGTGCATGTCGAGCAAGGCGGTCGCATGCGGCATGAAGGCCAGCGCCCGTGTGGTAGGCTGGCAGCCGCTACGACTGCGCTGCACCAGCGTTACGCCGACCTGCTCTTCAAGCTTCTGCAAGTGCTGCGACACCGTCGGCTGGGCCAGCCCCAACGCCCTCGCCGCGCTCTGAAAACTGCCTGTTTGAACGATCGCTACCAGGCTCTTCAGCCAGACCGGATTCAACATGCGGCAGGCTCGGCCTTGGGCAGACGGTTCGCAGCGTTGATTGGGCGCGCACCTGCCAATACCTGGATGATGTTCTGCGCTGCACAACGTTCAATCTCCAGGCGCACCGCGCGCACTGCCGACCCTATGTGCGGAGTGAACAGCGTATTCGGATGCGCGAGCAGCGCAGGATCGATCAGCCGCGGCCGGTCCGCGCGAGCCCAGTCTTCCATTTCGAATACATCCGCCGCATACCCGCCGAGCTGGCCTCGCTCAAGCGCCGCGAGCACGGCGGCTTCATCCACTACCGAACCACGACAGGGGTTTACAAGCAGAGCGCCCGGCCGTACGAGGGCAAGCAGCTCGGCGTTGACCAGATGCTGGGTATCGGCATTCAAGGGAAGCGCCAGCAGGATGAAGTCCGAGCTGGCGAAGAGTTCGCTGCACGCCACCTGGCGCAGGCCGAGCCGTTGCTCGGTTTGTGTATCCAGAGCCTTCGCCTCGTGGTACTGCAGGGTCGCGCCCCATCCCTGCAAGCGATCAGCCATGGCCAGTCCGATGGCGCCCATGCCAAGGATGCCGACCGTAGCGTTATCCAGCCCCGTGCCGTAGAACTGTGGTTGCCAGCCCTGGAACTCGCCAGAGCGGACGAACGCATCTGCTGCCCGCAGATGCCGCCCCAGCCCCACCGCCAGTCCGATCGCCAGCTCGGCAGTCGGGACCGTCAACAGATCAGGCACGAAGGTCAGCCAGACCCCGCGGGCAGTACAGGCGTCCACATCGAAATTGTCGAAGCCCTTGAGCGCGCAGCCGACTACACGCAGCTCAGGGCAGGCTTGAAGAAAGTCTGCATCGACCCGATCGGGCATGAACGCCATCATCGCCTGAGCATCGCGACAGCGGCGCAGAATTTCCTCGCGCGTCAGCGTGCTGTCGGTCTGGTTGGTCATCAGCTCGCAATGTGGCGCCAGCAGTTGCAGGATCTCATCGTGTACTCGGTGAGTTATAACGAGTTTCGGCAGCATGGTTTGTCCTATTTGAAACGTTTGCGCAGCACGCCACTGAAGGCGTCTACTAGCGTGACCATGGCCAGGATGACCAGCAGGATTGCTGCAACCTCCTGGTACTGCATGATGCGCAGCGAGCCCATGAGTTCGAAGCCGATACCGCCGGCGCCAACCATGCCCATCACGGTGGAGGCGCGAAAGTTGTATTCCCAGCGGTAGATCGCCACGTCGGCGAACTGCGGCGTCACCTGTGGCAAAACCGCGTGCAGCAGCACTTGCATCGGCGTAGCCCCCGCCGCCCGAGCGGCTTCCACCGGCGCTTCGTCGACGTGCTCGATGGCCTCGGCGAAGAACTTGCCGACCATGCCGACCGAATGCAGACCCAGGGCAAGCACGCCCGGCAAGGCGCCGAACCCTACGGCTGCAACGAAGATGATGCCCATGATCAGCTCCGGCACCGACCGCAGGGCATTGAGCAGCACCCGGGCAACACCGAACACAAGGGGGTGCGGCGCCGTATTGCGCGCTGCAACGAAGGCCACCACCAGCGAGAACACCACTGCGATGGCCGTACCGGCGATGCTCATCGCCAAGGTGTCGATCAAGGGGCGAATCCAGCTTCGATAGCCCGAAAAGTCTGGCGGCATGGCCTCGCCTGCCAGGGTCGCGATGGAGGGCAGCCCGTTCAGCAGCGTGGTGGCATCGAGCAGCCCCACGTACCAGCAGGCCAACAGCACCACTCCGAATACAATCGCCACCTGCCCCAGCTGGCGCCACCAACCGAGGCCGAAGCCTCGAAGGATGTGCTCGCGTTGCTCTGCAGGCAGCGCCTGCACGTCGTAATGAGTAGACATATCGGTGCTCACATCGTGGCGAAGTCGAGGCCGAGCAGCGATCCCATGTTGCGGATCACATCGTAGTCGGCGTCGGTGATTGGCGCGAAGGCCTCGGCCTTGAAGTTGCGCAGCACTTCGGGATCGTCGATACCGACGAATACATCCCGCACCTTGGTTTTCAGCTCGGGGCTCAGGTTCGAGCGCATCGCCCAGGGGTACTGGGGGTATTCGCCGCTGTAACCAAGTACTTTCACCTTGCTCGGATCGATTAGGCCACGTTCGGCTACGTGATTGAAAATTACCTCCGACAGCCCACCCGCATCGGCGTTGCCGTTCGCCACGTTGACGGCAACGGCGTCATGCGTGCCCACAAAATGTTGTTCGTAGTCCTGCCCACCCGTCAAATCGGCCGTCTCAAGAAGCACGGTTTTGGGAATCAAATGGCTGGACGTCGATGCCCGGTCACCATAGGCCATCTTCTTGCCCTTAAGGTCGGCATACTCATTCACGCCTGACGCCACATTGGCGATAATCACCGAGCGATAGGTCGGCTTGCCGTCGATGACCATGGCAGCGAAGGGCTCGATGTCGCTTTTGCTTTTGGCCATGACGTAGGACAGCGGACCGAAATACGCCAGGTCGATACGGCCAAAGCGCATCGCCTCAATCATCGAGGAATAGTCGGTGGTTACGATCAGCTGCACCTTCTTGTCCAGATGCTCTTCCAGATAATCCTTCAGCGGCTGGTTACGCTTGATCAGCTCGGAGGCGTTTTCGTCCGGCAGCAGGGCAACCTTTAGCACATCCGGATCGGCATCGGCCGCTAGGGCGGACAAACTTGAAACAGCGGACAGCAAGCAAGTCAATAAGAGCGCGGATAAGCGTTTCATCGGGACATCTCCAGTGAAGGTTCGAGCATGACAGGTGGTTCAGCCGGAGCATTCGCTGGCTGAGTCGTAGAGCGGCCTGCATAGATGCGCTCAAGCTGCGCATCGGTGAGTTCCGAGGGCGCGGCATCGAAAACGATCTGAGAATCGGCCAGCCCGACGACGCGATCGGCGAAGCGGCGGGCATATTCGAGTTGATGCAGCGAAACGATGGCGGTGATGCCGTCTTCCTTGCAGATGTCGCGCAGCAATCCGAGAACACGGACCGAAGTGGCCGGGTCGAGACTGGCTACCGGCTCATCGGCCAGAATGATCGCCGGCTGTTGCGCTAGCGCACGCGCGATGCCTACCCGCTGCTGCTGGCCACCGGACAGTTTGTCCACCCGGCTTAGCGCCTTGTCTGCCAGACCGACCCGAGCGAGGCAACTGAGCGCAATCTCCTGATCGGCACGCGGCAGAGGAAACAGCGAGCGGAGCGTGTTGTGAAAGGCCAGCCGACCGGTAAGCACATTAGCCAGTGCGCTTTGACGTTCGATTAGCTGGTGGTGCTGAAAGATCATGGCGGTACGCCGACGATGCTGACGCAAGGCCGAGCCGCTGCCGAGCTCACCGAGTTCGCTGGTGACACTGCCGCCAGTGGGCGTGACGAGTCGATTGAGACTACGGAGCAAGGTCGACTTGCCTGCGCCCGAGAGACCAAGCAGCACGGTGAACTCACCACGCCGAAATGCAATCGAGGTATCGCGTAGGGCTGTCACGCCGCCTGGATAGACGACGCTCAACCGGTCGACCCGCAGCACGGCGTCCTGTATCGGATGGGGCGTCATTTGATCACCTTTCGCAATATTGCTGGCCGCACAATTGCGGTTCGCGATGCAAAGGGTAGAAATTCCTTGTTAACGCACTGCTTCTAAAGGATGACATTTCGATGAATACTTCGAATCTGCCGTAGCGGGGCGGCAAGCGAAGCCGTGGAAGAACGGGCGCAACGTAGCGTCTTTCTTCACGCGGGATACAGGAGGCTTTGATTGATACTGCTGCGGATTCGCTACAGTAACGTTGGGCCAGAACGTAATGCCATCCAAGCAAGAGAGCGCACACTAGGGAAACACGGTCTGCTCTCGCCGCCTGGATACATCAAGCACAGCTCCGGAGCCAGGACTGCCTTTTCCCGAGCAGGCTGCATACATCAGACCATCTATCCACTCGTCAATACGCTCGTATCGTCAAAGGCTGGGTAAAAGCCATTGGCCTAGATCCTGCCATATATGGCACACACACGATGAGACGTACGAAGGCATCGCTGATCTATCGCAGGACGAAGAACCTACGGGCGATTCAAATTCTGCTCGGCCATACGAAGCTTGAGAGCACCGTCCGATATCTTGGGATTGAGGTCGATGACGCTCTGGAAATGGCGGAGCAGACCGAGGTCTGACCATATATTGCGACGGTCGAAGTCAGACCGTCGCTAACCGGCCAAAAGCTGCCTGTCGTTGAGTGCAATTTTTGACTCATGGCTGCCAGCAACGGCAGCAGTTAAAATGCTCAGAGACGATCACTCAACGAGCAATAGACCTAGTTTGTTCGACCGAGCTAGATTAGTAAAAGCTCTTTCACTTTTTGCTTGATTTCAGCAGGGCTTTCTTCAAATCCGTATTTACCGGCATTATCTTTAGAAGAGTTATATCCCAAGAAATAACCATTGTATTGAAAGTAGTTAGTGTCAATTTTTCGCCTGCTTGGCTTGCCTTTTTCCAGCATATCCAGAAGCGTTTTTAAGTGTGAGCGTGTTAGCCAGAATTTTAGAAGTAATCCGCTCCCTAGCACTTCAGTGCCGATCATTGGAGCTGCTTGAAAGCCCAAGGCCTAGCTCAGGGCTAGTCGTCTACACCAGTTCCGCTATGTATGCTGAAGGGGGCCCAACCACTCTACCTGACCAGCAACCTCAAGCGCTTCGGCGAATTCAACCTCAAGCTAAACCGGCCACCGGAGCCCTGGATCAAGGACTCGGTGTTCCAACAAGCTGCCGGCTCGCTGCGGGTGATCAGACCTAGCCAGCTAGATACCGAGAAAACGCCATGATCAACATTCCTCCCGCATCCTTCCGCCTTACACCGTACGGCGAAGTGGACGCCGTGGCGTTGGAAAACCTGCGCGACAGCTTCGACACCTCTCAACTGCTCCGGCTGGTTGATCGCTTGGACGTCTGCTTGGTGGAACTGGGTGGAATCACCTCCATTCGCGACGAGCTACTGAGATTGCATGCGATGGCTCTGACGATAGTTGAGGGCATCGCTCTTACGGTGCCTGCCGAGAGTGCTTGTATCTGGACAGAAGCCCAATCTCTACAGATGGATCTTGAGGCACTGGTTTCTTGGGCGCGCTCCGCTCAGCTCATCATTGCGCCGCTGATCAATCTTGCTCCACAGCACGAGGCATGAGCGCTCTCGCCGATTTCGACGAGGCTCAACTGTTTCTGACCATGGCTGGAATCGCCCGTAAGTAGATCAATTCACCAATCAGTTCTACGAGTGTCTGAGTAATCACAGCCGCCGCGGCCAGCGCGCGAATGGACTCCGGGAGCGCTAGGGCCAGGGGAAGCACTACAAGCGAGTTGCGAGTGCCTGAGCTAAAGGCCACTGCCCGTGCGGCAGAAGCCTCCAAGCCAAATAGCCGGGAGCTGAGTACGCCGAGGGCCGGAGCGAGTAGTAGAAACGCTCCGTATACCGGAAGCAACGGCGCCAGGATGTCGAGTTGGTACACGACAGCCGCGATCTGCGAACCCACCACCACGATTAGAACCAGGGCCATTGCAGGCACTGGCAGCCAGGCCCAACCTGCGCTCCATGCGCGAAGCAGCAGAGATCGGCGTCCGCCAAATTCGGTGAGCACAGCCGCTACCAAGGGTAGGACGATCAGTAACAGGAAGGCTTCTGCGAAGGGCCACAGCTCGATCACTGTGCCGGCTTCGGGGCCAAGGATTAGCCGCAAGTAGAGGGGCAGCAGCAGAAGCTGGAGCAACAGCAGCAATGGCGTCGCCGCGAGCACCAGACGAGAGTCCCCTTTGCCCAGGTGGGTGAAGACCACCACGTAATCGATACAAGGCGTCAGCAGGACAAGCAGCGCGCCGACCAACAAGGCCTTGTTCGATGAGAGCGGCCACGTCACCAGCCACACCATCAATGGCACCAATAGGAAGTTGGCCAGCAACAAGGCACCGACGAAGCGGCGGTTGGCAAAAGCTTCTCGCAGCTCCAAAAAAGGAATCTGCAGAAACATGGCATACATCAGCACGGCAATCGCCGGTGTGATGGCCATGGCCGTCAGTCCGGTGAATTGCGCAGAGCTCAGGCCTGCAATGGCAGCGGCCACCACCGCCGCGAAATAAAATGCTATCTGGTGTTCTTCCAGCCAGTCCCGCGACATCTGATATCTTCCCTTGTTGCGCAAGGGCGACATTCTCCCACTGGCATCGGATTTAACCCAGCGTTGAGGCTGGTTGCTTTTCGCTTTGCCGTTGGGCGAAGTCCGCAACGGTCCTAACAAGTCCTGCCGATAAGAGGATGCATGATGTTTCGAAATAACTGGATGGCGGGTCTGAGGCAAGTGCTCGCCATCGCCAGGAGTTAACCGCAATGAATCCTCAACCTTCAGGCATGCCCTGGAACCTGCTGCTGCTAACCTGGCTGGTCGCACTGGTATCGACCCTGTCCGCGCTGTTCATTGGTGAGGTGATGGGCCAGGCACCCTGCGTGTTGTGCTGGTTCCAGCGTGCCTTCATGTTTCCGCTGGCGGTGATCCTGGCCATCGCCTGCTACCGCTCGGATTTCACCGTCTGGCACTATGCCCTGCCGCTGACCGCTATCGGTGCGGCACTGGCATTTGTTCACACGCTGCTCTATGCAGGGCTGATTCCACAGCCGATCCAGCCCTGCACGGCCACTGGTCCATCCTGCTCAGGCGCCGGAATGACCCTCTTCGGCGTGGTGCCCCTGCCGGCACTCGCCTTGTTCGCTTTTATCCTTATCGCCATCCTGCTCATAATCATCCGTCGGAGAACCACCCCATGAATCGCCGTTCCGTGGTCCTGATCGTCAGTGTCGTGATCCTGGCCGTCTTTGCTGCCGCCGCATTCTTCTATTCCCCCTCGCAATCGCCTCAACAGGCCCAGGCTCCCGGTTCGACAGCCCAAGAGACCGCGACACAACCCAAACAGAACGGCGGCCAGTTGGTTCGCTTCCACTCACCAGTGTTCGGCCCGGCGCAAGCGCCAGTGACCATCGTCGAATTCTTTGACCCTTCCTGCGAGGCATGCCGCGCCTTCCACCCCTATGTGAAGCAGATCCTCGCCGAGAACCCGGAAGACGTGCGTTTGGTGCTGCGCTATGTACTGTTCCATCAAGGCTCCGAAGAGGTGGCGCGAATGCTGGAGGCGGCGCGTAAGCAAAATCTCCATGAACAAGTGTTGGGGGCTGTGCTGGAAGCCCAACCCGGTTGGCACGACGACCCCAAGGTAACGCAGGCATGGGCTGCTGCAGAGCGCGTCGGTTTGAACTTGGAACAGGCCCGCCAGGACATGCATACGCCTGGCGTCAACGCCGTGCTGGAAACGGACATGCAGGACGTTAAAGCCGTTGGGGTTCGTGGCACGCCGACTTTTTTTGTCAATGGTCGTGCGCTCAGCGAGTTTGGCCCGGAGCCGCTGCGCCAGTTGGTGAACAGCGAAGTGGCCAAGGCACGAGAATGACACTATGAGCGCGCTGGAAAACCGCGTGCCACCGCTGCTCGTGGCCGGCCTGATCGCTGTGCTGATGGGTTTGTCGGGAACCAAATTGCCGGGTTTCGAACTGGCATGGACCGCGCGCCTGACCTTCGCTTTGCCAATACTGCTCCTGGGGCTCGGCGTGTGCCTCGCCGGCGTCCTGTCGTTTCGCCGCGCGCGTACTACGGTTAATCCATTGCAGCCGCAGCAGGCTTCTGCATTAGTGGAGGCTGGCATCTACCGGTACAGCCGCAACCCCATGTACTTAGGCTTTGCCATTATCCTGGCGGCTTGGGCGCTGGTCTTGGCCTCGCCTCTAACCCTGCTTGGCGTAGTTGCTTTCGTGCTGTACATGAACCGTTTCCAGATCCCAGCCGAAGAGTGGGCGCTGGAAACATTGTTCGGCGAATCATTTGCCCGCTACCGTGCACGAGTCCGCCGCTGGCTCTGAGCGTCCGCGGCGGTAGCGACTGGCGGGGCTTGCTCGTCGCGGCAGCCTGCCGAAGGTGCCACGACCTAGCCTGATCTCCTCGTGACGAGCTGCTTTGGCCACATGCCGCTAGCATGTCTCTGGTCGAAGACATAGCGCCAACGAGTGATGTCGCAAGTTCACTCCGTTGATATCGAGATAACTGTCTAGCAACAGCGGTGAGCGCAAAGCAGGCTTATGCTTCGCTGCGATGACTGTCGGCCTGCCTGGTGTCGATACAAACACTGCCGTCTAGCTCCATTTCAAGTGTCGAGTGGCTGACTTTGAATCGCTCATGAAGTACACGTTTTAAATCAGTCTTCACTCGTTCAATTTCGGGCAGGCTAGCCTTCTTGATGACAACGTGAGCTTCCAATGCAGTTGAATGTTCGGCAATTTCCCAGACATGTACGTGGTGAACACTCACAACGTCGTCCACTTGCTCCATGACATTGATTATATCAGTGATGGAAACTCCTTCTGGTGCGCCCTCCATTAACAAGTGAATGGTTTTAGGTAGCATGCTAAAGCCCTGCCATAGCACGTAACCAGCAATCATCAGCGTCAGTACAGTATCTGTCCAATACCAGTCATACAGAAGGATTAATGTTCCGGCAATAATAACACCGACGGAGGCCAGCGCATCCGACACATTGTGCAAGAATGCCGCCTTTATATTCATGCTATTCTTAGACATTGTGTAGGTGAGCAAGGCCGTGACGACATCTACAATCAAGGCTATTCCCGCCACCACGACCACTGTCCATCCTTCAATGGGCTGTGGGGCAAAAAACCGACCTATAGCTTCGTAGATGAGGTAGAGACCAACGATAATCAGCGTGACCAAGTTAATCAAAGCCGCTATGGTTTCACTGCGTCGGTAGCCGAAGGTTTTAAAAGCATCTGGCGGTTTGCGACCGATTTTACGTGCGATGAGCGCAATAACCAGTGATGCGGCATCGCTCAAGTTATGTAGCGCGTCAGCTATGAGCGATAAACTGCCAGAAAGTATTCCTCCAACAACTTGTGCCAGAGTTAGCACAGTATTAACGCCAATGGCAGCGATTAAACGCTTATCGCCTATGGCTTCGGTGTTATGGTTATGTTCGTGAGCCATTGGTTTTTAACCGTCCTTAAATAACATAAGACAAGGATAGGGAGCCCAAAAAAGTAATAGATAATACTAGCACCAATACCATCTGGCCTTCCAAACCACACTGACAGAAATGCGACCACTCTCAAGCGAGTTCGTGCATTATCGTCTGAAACTTGCCGATAACTGGCCGATCCCTCTCAAACGTTAAACGACGTTGCTCGCTAATGATAGATGATGCGGCGTCAATCCGAAGATGACAAAATTGTAATCTTCCAATCATTCTTTTCGTAGGATAGGCCCTTGCAGATTGGTGCGCCTCGGTGCTGACATGACGAAGCAAGGCGCTCATGTCACCGCGCAATGGAAGCATTACATTTCAATAATGTAATGCTTGGCTCATGCTGCTGTTAACTTCAATCACGCAAAATTCATTCGAACCTGCAGGGCTCAGCGAGAAAGCTCAGCAAGCCACCTTTGAATTTAGCGAGGACTGCCCTATGAATCTGTTGAAAGCTATTGTTGTTGGTTTGGTAATCTGCGGCTCCGCATTGTCTTATGCAGAAGATGGTTACGACCGCTCAATTAAATTTAATGAAAAATTCCGAGCAGATCAAAAACGAATTCACGGAACCGAATCCGCCAAACGAAAAATAGACGAATTACAGATTAAGGATACCCGCCAAGATCAGAACAATACGGAAAGCAAGAAAGAAACCAAAGCTGACTAACCGCTTCATATCTGAACGATATTCGCCTCCGGCAGCTTCCAATCTCCTTTGGAAGCAGTTGCACTCTAAGCGCCCTTCGGGGCGCTTTTTTGTTTCCATAACTTGCCCGCAACATCGCTACCAGCGAATCGCCCGGAATTTATATAAGCCGTTTCGTTTAAGTCAGGCCGCCATTGCCTGATCTGTTGTTATTAGCCTTCGCAAGGATCATGTCCGAGTGAGCTGAACAGACGCTGTGGCGTACAGCGCACCCATGTCTGGGTCGCTATCTCAAAGGCCTCACGGTTCGCCCATGATTGACGGTGTCAGCTCGGCCTTGCACAGCCCGCTGATCGTTCCAGCCAGGGCTTTGTCGTAGCTATCGCCCTTTGCTGCCGACCGGGGCAGGTCAGTCGCTGTTTGCATAATCCTTCGTCAGCTCACCGTGGGTGAAAGCCATCAGGTCAAGGACGCGTATGTAGCGAAAGTCATACGCACTAAGCGCTGAGCAATTTTTTATTTACCGCTTAGATGCATCAGACTGCGCCACAAAGGCTGTGCTGTCCGCTGCGCCGCTAATGAAACTGCGCTCCGATAATTAACGCGCCCCGTTCTCGCTAGCTAGCAAGAACGGGGCGTTGTGTGCCGCCATCCAATCTCTAGCTTGTTCTGTCAGCGGCCAACGCGATTTCTTGCTCCTCCAATTCGTCTTCGCGTCGATGAGCCATCTGGTAGAGCAACGGCAAAACTAATAGCGTTAGCACCGTTGAGGAGAGAATCCCCCCGATCACCACCGTCGCAAGGGGACGTTGTACCTCTGCACCGGTACCCACATTCAAGGCCATTGGAACGAACCCGAGTGAAGCCACTAAGGCTGTCATCAATACCGGTCGTAGCCGGGTAAGGGCACCTTCGCGGATCGCAGTGTCCAGAGGTAAACCTTGCTCCCGTAGGCTACGGATGAAGGAGATCATTACCAGGCCATTTAGAACGGCGACGCCTGACAGAGCAATAAAGCCAACACCTGCTGAAATGGACAATGGGATATCTCTGAGCCACAGCGCAACAATGCCTCCGGTGAGCGCAAATGGAATCCCTGTAAAGACCAACAAACCGTCTTTGACATTGTTGAACATCATGAAAAGCAGAATGAAGACCAGGAGCAGCGCCACGGGGACGACAATCTGCAGCCGCTTCGTTGCCGATTCAAGCTGCTCAAAGGTACCGCCCCAGTCGATCCAATAACCTGCCGGGATATCTACCTGGGCCTGGATTTTCTGTTCTGCCTCAGATACGAATGATCCAATGTCACGACCACGGACGTTTGCACTGACGACAATTCGCCGTTTCCCTTCTTCTCTACTGATCTGATTCGGACCGGGGGCCAAATCCAGGGTGGCCACCTCGCCGAGGGGGATATAACTTATGGTGCTGTTTAATTCCCTTGGAAGGGCAATTGGAAGCCGCTCAATTGCGGCGAGATCGCTGCGTATCTCGTCCGGTAAACGAACCACGATATCGAAACGCCGATCTCCTTGAAACAAGGTGCCTGCCTCTCGGCCACCGATAGCTACTGCAACCGCTTGCTGGACGGTATCTAGACTCAGGCCGTATCGTGCGATCTGATCGCGATCGATATCAATCGTGAGCATGGGAAGGCCAGTCGTCTGCTCGACCGTAACCTCTGAAGCGCCTGGTACTTGTCCTAGCACCTCGGATACTTCCGCCGCCGTGCTGTTAAGAACGTCCATGTCATCACCATAGATTTTCACGGCTACCGCGGCACGAACTCCGGAAATCAGCTCGTTGAAACGCAGCTGAATCGGCTGGGAAAACTCGTAGTTATTGCCCGGCAACTCAGCGGCGGATGCTTGCACCTCGCTTAAGAGCTGATTACGCGACTTGCCTGGATCCGGCCACTGTTCTTGTGGCTTCAGCATGACGTACCCGTCAGAGATATTTGGAGGCATAGCATCCGATGCCACTTCCGCAGTGCCAGTTCGCGCAAATATGCGTTCAATCTCCGGAAACTCATCCATAAGCTTTCGCTCCAGCTGCTGCTGCATCTCTACAGACTGACTAAGACTGGTAGCTGGTACACGAAGGGCTTGGATAGCGAAGTCTCCCTCGTTGAGGCTAGGCACGAATTCACTGCCCATACGTGACCCTACGAGGCCAGAAAGTATGACTACAACTACCGCAAAGGTGAGCACTGCTGGCTTGTTGGCCATTACCGCATCGAGCGCAGGTGCGTAGGCCCGTTTAGCATTGCGGATTAGAAAGTTTTCCTTTTCCGTAACCCGCTTACCGATAAAGAGCGCAACGGCCGCCGGGACGAACGTCACCGAAAGGATTATCGCCCCGAATAGCGCTGTCACTACGGTAAACGCCATGGGCGTGAACATCTTACCTTCTACCCCTGTAAGGGCGAATATCGGCAGATACACGATCATAATGATCAGCTGCCCATACAATAGAGGCCGACGCACTTCCTTTGCCGCAGCGAATACTTCATGAAGCCGTTCGGACAGTGTTAATGCCCGTCCGTGATGGGACTGAGCGTGTGCAAGTCGACGCACGCAGTTCTCAACAATCACCACGGCTCCATCGATAATGATGCCGAAATCCAATGCGCCTAGGCTCATCAGGTTGGCGCTGACCTGATTGGCTACCATGCCGGTGAACGTGAAGAGCATAGAAAGCGGTATCACAAGCGCGGTTAGGATCGCCGCCCGGATATTGCCTAAGAAGAGAAAAAGTATAACCACAACAAGAATGGCACCCTCAGTGAGGTTCTTCTTAACGGTGGATATAGCTTTGTCTACGAGTACAGTTCGATCGTAGACAGTAATTGCCTTTACGCCTTCCGGAAGCGAAAGGTTTATCTCTTTCATCTTGTCGTCGACAGCCCTTGAAACTACTCGGCTATTTTCACCGATAAGCATGAAGGCCGTACCTAGTACCACTTCGCGGCCATTCTCGGTGGCTGCGCCAGTGCGGAGCTCCTTTCCAACCTCGACCGTCGCAACGTCGCGGATACGCACTGGGGTACCGTCAACGTTGCTAATAAGGGTATCGCGGATGTCCTCCACAGACTGCATTTGTCCTGGAGCGCGAACAAGATACTGCTCGCCGCGCTTTTCAATATATCCGGCACCTAGATTGTTATTGTTTTGCTCAACCGCCTCGATCAAATCTTGTAGTGTTAGTCCAAACGACCGCAAAGTGTCTGGGTTGGGGGCGATCTGATATTCCTTCGCATATCCTCCGATCGTATTGATCTCAGTAACACCAGGTACATTTCGGACTTGCGGTTTGATGATCCAATCTTGAATCTCACGCAAGTCAGCAGGGGTATACGGCGTACCGTCCGATTTGGTGGCACCTTCCTCAGCTTCAACCGTCCAAAAATAGATTTCGCCAAGCCCAGTGGAAATAGGGCCAAGTGTTGGAGTGACGCCATCTGGGAGCTGATCTTTGGCCCCTCCCAGGCGCTCGTTCACAAGTTGGCGGGCAAAATAGATGTCAGTGCCTTCCTCAAAAATAACTGTGATCTGAGAAAGTCCATATCGAGACAAGGATCGTGTCTGCTCGAGCTTGGGCAGCCCAGCCATTACCGTCTCGAGCGGGTAGGTAATACGCTGCTCCACTTCCAGCGGGGAATAACCTGGCGCCGCAGTGTTGATTTGCACCTGTACGTTGGTGATATCCGGGACAGCATCGATAGGCAGCTTTTGGTAGCTGTAAGCTCCTAACGCTGCCATGCCAAGCACGGCTAGCATAACCAACCAGCGATGCTCGATAGAAAAACGAATGATACGTTCGAACACGATTCTATAACTCCGTATCAGTGAGCATGCGAGGCGCTGGCTTTGCCAAGCTCGGACTTGATGATGAAGCTGTTATCCAAGGCATAGCGCGCTCCGGGCTGGAGGCCTTCCTTGATTTCGACCGCGTCACTATCGCTGCGGCCACTCACGATTGGCTGAGCAGCAAAGCCATGGTCGGTCCGTACAAACACCACCGGCTTTTCTTCCAATGTGTGGATCGCATCAGGACTTACTGCGACTGGCACGGATGCTTCGCCAGCGCCTACCTGCACTTTGACGAACAGGCCGGGGCGCCAAACCCCTTCAGGGTTGGGAAGTGTGACCCGGGCGGTAGCGGCGCGGCTTTGCTGACCAACAAGTGAGCCGACATAAGAAACGGTTCCATTGGCACTGGACTCGAATGCTGTGGCCTCGATAACGGCATTGCTGCCTACTCGTACCGCGCTGAGTGCATTGGCAGGAACGCTGATATCTGCCCACACGGTGGAGAGATCGGAAATGATGAATATCTGGTCATCGGTATTGACTGACTCACCGAGCGTGATGTCCTTCTCAACGATCATCCCATCGAACGGCGCCCTGAGTTCGTAGCGGCTCAATGCGTCTGGCTTGCCAGCATCACTGCCAAGCGCTTGTAGCTGTGCGTTTGCATTCGCAACAGTCAGCTCTGCTTCCCGTAAAGCCTGTTGTGCCTGTAAATAATCCTGTTCCGCAGAAATACGCTCTTCCCATAGCTCCTTTTCGCGTCGATAGGTTTTTTGAGCCAATGCAAGACGTTTTTGCGCCGCGTAGAACTCGCTTCTACGTTCCGACAGGTCTGTACTCGCGATCACAGCAAGTACTTGCCCCTGTTTCACCTGTTCGCCCAAATCGACTTTGACCGCTTCAACGACACCTGAGAGACGAGGCACAACTTGCGCTGTGCGGTCTTGGTTGAATGTAATTTCGCCAGGCAGCTCAATTGCGCTTTTTATCTTTGCGGGCTGAGCAGTTGCCAGTGAGATGCCGGCGGCTAGGATTTGTGTCTCTGAGAGTTCTACCTCTGCTGTTTCAGTATGCTCCGCTCCCTCGGGCTCATCTTCATGCTCATCTTTCTCTGCCGCACCGACCTCGTGATCGCTATCGGCGCCTCCTTCATCATGGCCATGATCTCCTTCGGCTTCTGCATCCTCATCCGAATGCCCTTCATCCTCATGCTCCGATTCGTCACCATGCTCGCTATGTGCGTCGCCCGCATCGGGCACAGCTGGACTACTGCGAAGAAGCAATCCGCCAAGCATAAGTGCCACGCTTAATATGACGACGATCCAAAAAATCTGCTTCTTGTGACCAGCCAAGGAAGATGTATTCGATTTACTTTTCATATGGATTCCTATGGCTGAGTGGCCGAGGTGATAACGGCCGACCCATCTCCGACAATTCGCGAGATTTCTGCCGCCGCCTGGTTAGCTTGTGATAGCGCAGACAGGTACTGAGATCGGGCTTGGAAAAGCGTGCGTTGAGCATCCAGTACGTCAAGGAACGTGAATTTTCCAAGTTCGAACCCCTTGCTGGCAGCTTCATAAGCGCTTTGGGCACTGGGGAGCATGTCGTTGCGCAACAGTTCAAACTGCTGGCGAGCAGTGCGCAGCCGCATGTGCGCTTGGGAAAGTTCGCTTTTCAGGCGTATATGGACGGCGTTGAGCTCGTCCTGCGCCTGGTAGGCCCGTTCCTGCGCT
The DNA here is from genome assembly GCF_018138085.1 of Stutzerimonas stutzeri. Classification (NCBI taxonomy): domain Bacteria; kingdom Pseudomonadati; phylum Pseudomonadota; class Gammaproteobacteria; order Pseudomonadales; family Pseudomonadaceae; genus Stutzerimonas; species Stutzerimonas stutzeri. The sequence continues at coordinate 4,909,334 of NZ_CP073105.1, read as the reverse complement.
GCTCCGATGTTGCCTTGGTTTCGATCAAACAACGGCAGGGGCATCGAGATACTCACCAATCCCAGCGTGCCGTTATATTCATCTGAGCGTTGGGCACCTACGCTAACCGTCACGTTAGAAAAGCGATTCGTCCTTTCCAGCTTTAACGCAGCCCGACGTCTTTCAGCCTCCCGACGCGCGCGGGTTAGTTGGGCGGAATCGTTCAAACGGCTATAAAGCTCAGCTAGCTCGGGAAGAGGAGGCACTGCCTCTGCCGGCTCTTTTACTCGCTCAAAGCGTGGCTGTGGATTTCCCCAGTTGGCCGCCAGCCGAGTGCGCGCAGCTTCGAGTTCAGCTGTGGCCTGGGCAAGCTCTACTTGCACTCCAGTAGCCGCAACCCGCGCCCGGGTTTCCTCTACGGGAGAAACCATGCCGGCCCTCACACGTCGATTGGCCACGTTCACTGCTTGCTTCGCAAGCTTTGAAGCAGCCTGAGCGAGGTCCAGCCGTTCTTGAGCAGTAAGCACATCGTAGTACGCGCCCATCACTGCCCCCCTCAGTCGAGCTTGGGCGTCCTGTAGGTCAGCAGCTGCTACGTCCAAGGCTCGTTGCGCCGCCTCAATACGAGCCGAACGTTTACCACCCAGCTCTATTTCTTGGCTCAGTTCAAGCGTGGTCTCCGGGGCATCGCCCCGGATTCCCTCCTGGCTAGCGGACAATATTGGATTCGGACGTGCTCCGGCTTGGCTAATTAATGCGCGAGAAGCAGCCAGCTCACGTCTTGCAACAGCCAGTTCAGGGCTTGCAGAGCTAGCGAGTTCCAAGGCGCGTAGAAAGCTTATGGATTCGACAGACTCAACGGGGAATGTATTTGACACACCGACAGGTAAGGTCTGTGTGAAGGTCGGCAACTCTAAGGGTTGCGCAAAGGCGAGATTGCACGACAACGTCGTCAACCCCAGCGAGAAAAGAGCTTTTCGCACCGAAATCTCCTAAAAAAAGGGAAGGTTCGGTGAGACGTCAGATACAGATAAATGGCGCTTACTGGTTACTTTGGCGTCCCACCGGTTTTGCACCGATGCGCCAATTAGGTTTCTCAGGACGCCCCGCTTCAGCCGATGCGTAGCTAGCAGAAGGAAACGGTTTCAAGCTCATTGATAATACCGAACCAGGACAGATCCCTTTCGTTATAAGCGGCTTGATATGGTCGCCATGAAAGACACAGTCTCCATCCAGACTGATTTTTTTTGCGGCTTTTGACGATCCTTCCTCGTCAGTACCCAGAGACTCGTGCGGATGTTCGTGATGTCCAAGATGATTTGCTGCCGAACCATCCTCATGACTGCAGCTCGTGCTAACAACTGCCCATGATGATTGCAATGGGAACAAGGCTAGCAACATCAGCAAAACTATTTTTCTCATCCAAGGCAAAACGATGACTTCCTGGTTTAGATGTCGAATCCAATCATAAGAACTACCCCCGCCAAGACGCGAAACACATGCGCCTCTACTGCGATAGTGATTCGCCCTGAATTTAGTAGACAAATACACGAAAGCGTTTTTATCAGCCTTGCCAAGCCGGCGAGATAGCTGATGGCTATGGGGTGGTGACTTTAAATAAGTGTGGATAACGACCTGGTGACCGCAACATTACAAATCTGTAATCGAAGGAGTGCGCGATTCGGCTTCCTCAGATTACAAAATAGTCATTTGCCGCTAATCCTGCCGTCATCTCTAGGGGAAGAACATGGCCAAGCGCTAAAAACAAAAAGGCGAAAGGCGTCATTCGAGCACTGACCTGCCGTACATAAGGAGCATCATCATGAGCAAAAAGGCCGTTTTTTCGCTGACAGCCCTTTCACTGGCATTGGGCAGCGCCCCGGTCTTTGCCCAATCGGAAACAGCCGAGGGCTTCATCGAAGGCAGCACGCTATCGCTGATAAATCGCAACTTCTATTTCAATCGGGATTTTCGCGACGGTGAGAGTGCCGCCGGCAATGGCTACTCCGAGGAATGGGCCCACGGATTGATGGCCTTCTTCGAGTCCGGATATACCCAAGGCTCGGTAGGGATTGGCTTCGACGCTTTCGCCATGCTCGGCCTCAAGCTCGACTCCGGTTCGGGGCGCTCCGGTGTGGGCGGCAGCATCGACCTGCTTCCCCACGACAGCGCTGGCGATCCTGAGGATGACTTCACACGGGTGGGGGGCGCGGTGAAAGCACGCTTGCTGGACACCGAGATCAAGGCCGGCGATGTATTTCCCACTACACCTGTCGTGCACTTCGGCGACTCTCGGCTGCTGCCGGAGTCTTTCAAGGGTGTCACCGTTGTGAACAACTCGCTGGACGACCTCACCCTTCAGGGAGGCCGCTTGCACGCGATGAGCCAGCCCAACACCAGTAACATGAACGAAGACTTCGTCACCTTCTACGGCGGGGGCGTAGACGCGCCTTGGCTCGGCTACGCAGGCGGTGACTACAGCGTGAATGAAAATATCAGTCTTAGCCTGTACACCAGCCGCCTCAAAGATGCCTGGAACCAGCATTACTTCGGTGCGTCGGCCACCTATCCGCTCTCCGATATCGTCGCGCTGCTGGCCAGCTTCAACTATTACAAGGCAACCGACGAAGGCCGTGAGTTGCTGGGCGAGTTCAACAACAACATCTGGAGCTCCAGCCTGGGTGTCGCCTTCGGCGCGCACACCGTCACGGCGTCGTATCAGCGAAACAACGGTAACAACGACTTTGACTACTTGCGCCAGGCGGACTCGATCTACCTGAACAACTCCATTCAGTACAGTGATTTCAACTCACCTAAAGAGCAGTCCTGGATGCTGCGCTACGACCTGAACATGGCGGAGTACGGCATACCCGGGCTTACTTTCATGACCCGCTACGCCCGCGGTTGGGGCGCCGATTACAGCAACGCGAACGAGGTGTACATGCGCCAAGACGATAACGGTGCGCCGCTGACGGGACAGAACCGCTGGGAACGCGACGTCGAAGCCCGCTACGTTGTACAGACTGGCTCTCTCAAGGATTTGTCTCTGCGGGTGCGCCAGGCTACCACGCGGGCGACTGCTTTCGAGTCCGACCTCGATGAGGTCCGATTCATCGCCGAGTACCCTCTCTCGATCTTGTGAAACACCATGAGCAACACCACATCTTCTTTAGTTTTGCTCCCTTGGTTTGAAGATGTGTTTCAGGCGCCCATCAGGGCGCCTTTTTTCGTTTGGTGCACCCGCTCGCGCTGCGGGTCAACCAAATGACCGGTAGATTACAAATTCGCAAGATAGCCCTCACAGGGCTTTTACCGCGTTAAAGTGCTTCCCGCTTCCCTGGGCAGATCTTTTCGCCTCTGCCTTTCACGCTAGAGCCAAGCCGCTTTCGTCTTGACCTAGTTACTACATGGATTTTTTTGGTTCCGCTTACCGCGCACCTCCTTGCCGAGTTACCTCAAAACATGCGCATCCTGGTTGTCGAAGACGAGATCAAAGCTGCGGAATACTTGCAGCAGGGTCTTATCGAATGTGGTTACTTGGTCGATTGCGTAAGTGATGGCCTCGATGGGTTTCACCTGGCACTGCAGAACGACTATGACATCGTGCTGCTAGATGTGAATCTGCCAACCATGGATGGGTGGGAGGTTCTCGAACTCATCAGGCGGCGTAAGCAGACACGCGTCATCATGCTGACTGCCAATGGCCGCTTAGAGCAAAAAGTCCGCGGCTTGGAATCGGGCGCCGACGACTATCTGGTCAAGCCGTTCCAGTTCCCCGAGCTGCTTGCCCGTATCCGGACACTGTTGCGGCGAGGCGAGGCAGTCACACTTCCGAGCAACCTGCGTGTAGCCGACCTCGAACTGGACCCGGCCCGGCATAGGGCTTACCGGAGCGGTCAGCGTATCGACCTCACCAGCAAAGAATTTGCGTTATTGCATCTGCTCATGCGCCGGACTGGCGAAGTCCTCACGCGTACGGAAATAACTGCCATGGTGTGGGACATCAATTTCGACTGCGATACCAATGTGGTGGATGTTGCGATTCGTCGCCTGCGGATGAAAGTGGACGAACCCTTCGGCGATCGCCTGATACACACCATCCGGGGTGTGGGCTACGTGCTGGAGGCGCGGCCTTGAAGCCACTCAGCCTCGCATCGCGTCTCGCGCTTCAAATCACACTGACCGGCGCCGCTTTGGTCGCGCTGCTGATTGCACTGAGCTACTGGGTACTGGTGCGCCAACTGGAACTGCGCGCCCAGGAGGAAGTGACGGCCAAGCTCTCTCAGATCGATCATGGACTCCTCGAAGACACCAAAGCCCGTATGGGCCGCTCCTGGCAACACGCATTGAGCGATACCGTACTCGGCCATGACAACCTTTCGATTACGGTCATCGGCGATACAGCGAAATCACCCATTTTCAGTATCGGCCGATTCGCCAATGCGCCGCAGCAGCTGGATCTCGTGAGCAGGGACGGCGACTATCTTGGCTGGACAACGAAAGATGGCGTGCAGATGCTAACCGGGCGCAAGCAAATCCAAGTCCCGGGACTGGCTCCAATGACGCTTTTACTTTCGCAAGATCGCAGTGCCGATCAACGGCTGGTGGCTGCATTCCTGCGCTCGGCCTTAGTGACCGTGCCGATGCTACTGATATTGATCGGATTGGCTGGATGGCTAATCGCCCAAAATGGCTTGCGGCCGCTTCGCAAGTTCCGGGCCTTGGCGACTAAGGTATCTACACAGGATCTATCACCTCGAATCCGCACCGATCGGCTTCCGCAAGAGCTCCAGGCATTGGCGCACAGCCTCAACGTAATGCTTCATCGACTCGATGACGGCGTTCAGCAACTGTCACAATTCTCGGACGATGTGGCTCATGAGTTAAAAACTCCGCTGAACAACCTGATAGGCAAGGCGCAGGTGACTTTGGTGCGTGAGCGAAGCAAGGAGCATTATCGGGAGGTGATCGAGTCGTCGGTTGAAGAACTCGAACGCATGGATCGAATCGTGTCAGACATGCTGTTTCTCGCCCAGGCCAGCCACGCCAGCCCAGCACTGAAGCTCGAACAATTATCTTTAGGAAGCGAGGCGAGGCGCGTATGTGAATACTTCGAAGTCCTTGCCGAAGAAGCGGGAGTCGCTACGACAGTAACGGGCGATGCCATGATTTTGGGAAATCGACTTATGGTCCAGCGGGCCATTTCCAACCTGCTATCCAACGCGCTGCGGCATTCAAATACTGGCAGTACGGTCGAACTTAAGATCCTTGAGGAGGACGTAGACATCGTCTCGCTGGCTGTCACCAATCATGGCGCGACTATCGAATCGGATCATCTCCCACATCTGTTCGACCGCTTTTACCGCGTTAACGGCATACAACCTCGCGGGGCAGGATTGGGGCTAGCGATTGTCCGCTCAGTGATGAACCTCCACAAAGGCCACGTGGCCGTCGCCAGCAAAGACGGTCGGACCACGTTTGAACTCACGTTTCCTCGGCAGGCCTGACTCAAAGTGATACCGCACGGAGACAGCCATCACTACGAAGGGGCAAAAACCACAGGGACAAACAACCATTTCGAGGGCATGCGCGTTGGCCGGGTAACCAGGCCCGCAAGCCCCAACGCCGTTCATTTAATGCATGCGTCCTCGCTAATTCCGGCGAGAATGCCGCAAGCCTCAACTTCCCGCCCATCGTTGCAATTAGCCCGCAGTGAAACGAGTTGTCGTTCGAGTGATTGCAGAGCGGTTATCTGGGATCTGACTTGAGAAATGTGATCATCGAGTAAGGCATTGACGGCCGTACAAGGCTGGCGAGGGTCATCCTGGTAGCTTTGGAGTGCGTGAATCTCTGGAAGTGACAGATTCAAGATTCGGCAGCGCCGGATGAAAGCTAGCCGCTCGCCATGCTTCTCGGTGTAGACACGATAGCCGTTCGCCTGGCGATCAGGCGGTGGCAACAAGCCCTGCTGCTCATAGAAGCGGATCGTCTGTGTATCAATCCCTATTAGCCTTGCTAACTGACCAATGCGCATCGTGTGAATCCTCATCGGCTCTGCGTTATTGACCTTATAGTAGCTATAAGGCTTTTAATGATCCCATCTTCGATTTCAAGTGGAGCCGTATCATGAGCAAGTCCGATGGTCCCTGCGGCTGCGATGCGACACCAGCCGCTGATGCCGATATGCAAAACCCTTCCGATACGACGGGGCAATGGGTCAGTGTTTACGCCGTGCCCAAGATGGATTGTCCATCAGAAGAGCGAATGATCCGCTTGGCGCTGAATGGTTTGGACGGAGTTCGGAAGCTGACTTTTGATCTGTCGGACCGTCGGTTAGATGTCATGCATGACAGTGCCGTTGAGCCCATAACCAAAAAGCTGGCGACGTTAGGGCTAGGCGCCACTCTTCAGAAAACTGTCGCGGCAGACCCTGAGATGATCAAAGCCGCCGAGAATCCGGCGAACTCTACACAGGAATCCCGCTCCCTACGTTTACTGTTAGGCATCAACGCCTTCATGTTCGTGGTAGAGATGACTGCTGGCCTGATTGCCAGGTCCGCGGGTCTGATTGCCGATTCGCTCGACATGTTCGCTGACGCGGCAGTGTACGGCCTGGCCCTTTATGCGGTTGGGCGCAGCGTCAATCTGCAGGTGCGTGCTGCACACCTTGCTGGTGTGCTCCAGCTGATTTTGGCCCTCGGCGTGCTCGTAGAGGTGATCAGACGCTTTATATTCGGCAGCGAGCCCGAGTCGCTGATAATGATGGCCGTCGCGTTCCTGGCATTGCTCGCCAACACGGGTTGTTTGCTGCTGATTTCCAAACACCGGGAAGGTGGTGCTCACATGAAAGCGAGCTGGATATTCTCCGCCAATGATGTGGTCATCAACATGGGCGTCATAGTCGCCGGAGCGCTCGTCGCTTGGACTGGGTCCAACTACCCAGACCTGATTATCGGTACCGTCGTGGGATTCATCGTTCTCAACGGCGCTCGGCGTATTCTGGCGCTCAAGGGTTGAAGGAGCTCCCGTTACAGAAAAAGGGTGTCTTCATGCCTGTAAGCCATCCGGGTCTAGCGGCGTCAGCTAAAACTGGCGACGCCGCTTTAGCCGTTGGCGGATGGTGGGTATTGCAGAACGTGGGCTGCAAAGTCCATCAGCGAGACGAAGCCGCACTGATCGGCTTTTCCTTCACGCTGTAGGTGGTAGCCCCGCATGCCTTGCCCAATTGGACCAAGCATATCGGCTTGCAACGTGTCACCGATCATTGCGATAGCGGAGGCTTCGCAGCCAAGCTGTTCGATCATCTGACGATAGATTGCGGGCTCAGGCTTTATTGTCCCAACCTCAAAGCTCCATCCGTAAACATCGAACGACGGCAGTAACAGTTTGGCCGGAATCGCATATGGGGCTGCGAGATTGGAGCACAACGCGAGATTCAGGCCGGCGTCCTTTAGCTGATTTAGCGACTCCAACGCATCATCGAAAAGGCGAACGCTGGCCAGCTCGGTGAAAAGGTCGCTTTCAAGGCTAGCTAACTCAGAGTTGCTCAACTGCGCACCGAAATAATCGGCAGCTCCAGCCAAGCCCAGATTTCGAGTCATCAGAGTCCGTGCGTCATCCGGCCTTGGTGTTTTGCCCTGAAGCCGCAGGTTCTGCATCAGTTGGCGGAAAGGATGGCGGCGCTCACCTATCTGGAGAAGCGTGCCAAACACATCGAAAACTACTGCTTGTATCATGCCGGTACCTCTACCGTTGGAGGCGAACCGCCCACCCGAAGAGCGATGCCGCCCCTCTCAGTTTTCTGAACTGGATTTCTTCAGAGGTGGCACGAAGAAGATGGGTCTTTGCGGGGGCGCTATCAGGATATCTGTCGACTTGATGCTTGTGCCTTTTCGACGCCTTGTTTTGCCGTTCTTGTCGACCGCCAGCAGATCACCGGTCGCGACAGCAATGTCGAGTGCCTGCTTTACGCGAAGCTCGTCAGCCATGGTGTAGTTGGTCAATCCGCTCATCAGGCCCAAAAAAGGTTGCCGTTCTACCTCGTAGACCTGTTTGGGCAAGAGCTCCGAAAGTTCTCCTCGGATGCGGTCATTGGTAGCATCGTCGAAATAATGCTCATCCAACAGCAAATCGTGCTGACCTGTCACGGCGATATCCCGATTGGCGTCGTAGCTGAAAAAGCTGGAAGGCGACAGCATATGGGAAAAGTTGTTGCCGTATTTCCAGTGGATCTTCTTCATCACATCGTTAGCGCGGTAGTTGTTCGCCAGATGGATAAACCAATAGGCCATCGGGTTGCTGCCGGCCGGACGAATGAAGAAGACGGTCATGTACTGGGCACCGCTTTCCTGCTTGATCCCCTCGGACAGATAGCGCTGGATCAGGTATTGCCAGCTCCGTGGCTGATGCGCCTTCAGCTGTTTAAGCATGTCCCATGGCACATGCTGATCCAAGCCGATATTTGCAATGGCTTTCCGGTTCGCTTGGCGGTCGGCTAGATACGTAACCAAAAAATCGACATTGAAGGTCAGCAGGACCTCGGCTTTGTTGAGATTCTGGAAAATCCATTTGATCTTAGGGAACGGCACATCGCCATACATCATGCCCAGCCCCGCAGCGAGGATTGCCTTTTTCCGAGCCGGCTGCATATCTCAGACCATCTATCCACTCGTCAATACGCTCGTATCGTCAAAGGTTGGGTGAAAGCCATTGGCCCTGATCCAGCCCTGTATGGCATTCACACAATAAGACGTACGAAGGCATCACTGATCTATCGCAGGACGAAGAACCTGCGGGCAGTTCAACTGTTGCTCGGCCATACGAAGCTGGAGAGCACCGTTCGATATCTGGGGATTGAGGTCGATGATGCCCTAGAGATGGCGGAACAGACCGAGGTTTGACCATGCATAGCGACGGTCGAAGCCAGGCCGTCGCTAACTGGCCAAAAGCGGACGTTGGCTCGTTTGCCGAGATACATCCCTAGCTCGTTCCTAGTTCGTTTTTCGTATTGGCGAAGTGGTACGTGCGCGGGGGCTGGCGAGACCAAAGCTCTCGTCGCAAGGGATTTGTGCTAAGCCGCGTTCACTAGGGGCGTCGGAGGCCCTACCGCTCCGACTTGGCGCCGGGCTTCTGCTCACCGGTATCGTGCGCGCTGGAAGACGCCTCGACTGGCGATGGGTTTTCTTCATCCAGCTGGCAAATCGTGCAGTTCTGGCTATCTGGGCGGTTGGTTTCGACATAGCGAACGCGGCGGCTTCCCGATTGCCGGTCTGCGCTCACGCCGAAACGGGGTCGATCTGGGCTCTTCATATTCAATTCCTCACGTAGCGAAATGGATTCTTGGTAACGTCGCCTGGAGGCTGCGAACGGTGATCGATTCCCCGGGCCTCACGGGGGCTGGCATGACGTGCTCAACCCTGAGGACTGTGCTCAACCTGTTCGCAATAGCGGCGGAAATTATCCGTCAGGTCGGGTGGGCAGACACCGCACTGGCGATTCCCCGGCACGGCATGATCGATGAACGCGGGATAGGGCAAGTTCAGTTCCGCCATGATGTCGCGGAAGCGCTCCAACGTTATCGCTTCACCGAGTCGGGGGTTGCGCTGCTTTTCCTGGGCGATGGTCGAGACTCGTCGACCGCTGTAGTCATGGCCGGGATAGACCAGGGTGTCGTCTGGCAGCGTGAACAGCTTGTTTCTAACGCTGTGAAACAGGTCGTCGGCGCTGCCGTTCTGAAAGTCAGTCCTACCGCAGCCGTCGATGAGCAACGCATCACCGCTGAACAGGCGATCACCGAGGAGATAGGCAAAATGCCCGTCGGTGTGTCCGGGGGTATGCAAGGGTGTGAACTGCAGGCTGCCGACGATGAAAGGAACACCTTCTTCAATGCCCACATCCGTGCAGGGCAACTTATCGATAGCCGGCCCCGCGATACGGCAGCCGGTCTGCTTCTTCAGCTCCAGCGCGGCGGTGATGTGGTCGGCATGTATATGGGTGTCCAAGGTGAACGCCAGCTGCAGGTCCAGCCTGGCCAGCTCGGCCAGGTCGCGGTCCGTTGCGGAAATGACCGGGTCGATGAGCACGGCCTGGCCGGTGTCCTCGCATCCGAGTACGTAGGTATAGGTGGACGACACGGGCTCGAACAGCTGGCGAAATATCATGATGGTCTCGGCGAGTGGTGAGTGTTCAGCGGTGCCTGTTCCAGCGCACTGAGCAGTGCATACTTTTCCTGATCGATCTCGCCCCGCGTGCGGATACCCAGCCGGCGCAAGATCGCCAGCGGCGGGCACCAGCCCTGCAAGCCGTGTTGCAGAAGAAACGGCAGCACGACGCCAGGCAGCAGAAACCACTTTCGGTTCGCTGTCAGGCCAAGTAGCAAGCCAGACAGCGCGAGCGAGGAGGCATTGACCTCGAGCACGCGTTCCACGTCCCACTCGCGATCCAGGGCGTCGATACGCTGAAGGATTGCGCTTCGCCCCATCCCGCTGAATCGACGAATGTTCTCGTCCGTTTGCCGATCGATTTCCTGGTTCACAGGTTGGGACGTTGAGCGGCGAACCCTGTCCGCCTGGTCATGATTGGTACTGTTTTGCTGTATCGATGACATGTTGATCTCCAGGTTCGCGCCGACGGGGTGGGCGCGGCGAGGTGAAAGTCACAGCGATGCCGCATAATTGTAGGGCGTGTGCGGGAGGTCGAGTTCCGACCGGGCGTCCGCTGCCGTGTTGATACGATCTATTGAAATATATATTGATAAATCGTATTGTCAAATCCACCTGACCCACCTGAACAAAATGGCCCACATGGCAGAAATCGATATCGAAACGCTTCGTCGCAGTGCCGCGGACGCCTGCGGCTTGCTGAAAGTGCTCGGCAACCCCGACCGCCTGTTGTTGCTCTGCCAGCTGACCCAGGGCGAGCACTGCGTGGGTGACCTCGCCAGTGCGACGGGCATTGTGCAGCCGACCCTGTCGCAGCAGCTCACGGTGCTGCGCCATAACGGCTTGGTCAGCACCCGACGCGAGGGCAAGCAAGTGCATTACAGCATCGCCAGCCCTCAAGCGATGGAGGTTATGCAGGTGCTTTACCGGCTTTACTGTCAGCATCCCGAACGCGAGGAACCCTCGGCATGACGATTGACTGGGCACATTTCACACCGTGGTCCTCGCTCGCAGGGGGCGCGCTGATCGGTCTTGCTGCGACCTTATTTATCCTGTTGAGCGGGAGAATCGCGGGCATCAGCGGCGTGATCGGCGGCTTGCTGCGGCCAGGCAAAGGCGATGTGCTCTGGCGTGTTGCATTCATTGCCGGGCTGGTGATCGCGCCGGTGCTGTTTCAGGCCGCGTTCGAGCAACCAGACATCGAAGTAGAGGCGAGCACCTTGACGCTGATCGCGGCTGGTGTGTTGGTCGGGATCGGCACGCGGTATGGCTCCGGTTGTACGAGCGGGCATGGCGTCTGCGGGTTGTCGCGACGGTCGCCGCGCTCGCTGGTCGCGACGGCCGCGTTCATGGCCAGCGGCTTTCTAACCGTGTTCGTCATCCGCCACCTGCTGGGCTGAGGAGTTGCCATGAAATTGCTGAGCGCCTTTGTAGCGGGGCTGGTTTTCGGCCTTGGCCTGATCCTGTCAGGGATGGCCGATCCGTCCAAAGTGATCGCCTTTCTCGATCTGGCCGGGCCGTGGGACCCCTCGCTCGCGTTCGTTATGGGCGGTGCGATTGCGGTCGCCAGTGTCGGGTTCTATTTCGCCTCCAAACGGTCCCGGGCGGTGCTGGGAGATATCATGCGAATGCCCACCGCCACCCGGATCGATCGCCCTCTTGTACTGGGCAGCCTGGCATTCGGAGCGGGATGGGGGCTGGCTGGCTATTGTCCGGGTCCGGCGGTCGCGACGCTTTTGAGTGGTCGGAGCGAACCCTTGATCTTTGTCCTCGCCATGTTGGCGGGTATGGCGCTCTACGAGTTGCAGACACGCTTCTCAGGGAAGCCGCAGTGATAGGTTGCAGTCGCTCTAAATCGAAAGGTGATCCAAGGCTTCCGGAGCGCAACGATGGTTGAGATCGGGCTTGGGCTATTGGTCGGCCTCGTCCTGGCGCTGACCGGTGCCGGCGGCGGCATCCTCACCGTGCCGTTGCTGATCTTCGTGGTCGGGCTCGAGCTGCATCAGGCCGCGCCAATCGGGTTGATGGCGGTCGGATTCGCGGCCTGGGTCGGGGCAGTGATTGGTCTGAGGGACGGCATTGTCCGGTACAAGGCGGCGGCCCTGATGGCCTGCTGTGGCGTGTTGCTCGCGCCCGTCGGCCTCTGGGTGGCCGCGCGGGTAGCGCACGATGTGCTTGCCGTGGTGTTTGCGCTGGTGATGTTCTGGGTCGCCTTCAGGGCATTCAGGCGCCCGCCGAGCGATGACACGACCCCGAGAGCCGTGCCCTGTCGGCTGAACCCGCAGACGGGCCGCTTTCACTGGACCTCACGCTGTGCAGCGACCGTCGCCGCCTCCGGCACCTTGGCCGGTTTCCTCTCCGGCTTGCTGGGGGTCGGCGGCGGGTTCGTGCTGGTGCCGGCGCTCAGTCGCTTCAGTGATCTGCCGATGCGTTCGATTGCCGCCACGTCGTTGGCGGTCATCGGCCTGGTGTCGGTCAGCGGCGTGTTGTCCGCCGCGCTGACGGGTGGCATCCAGTGGGCAGTGGCGCTGCCATTCTCGGCCGGTGCCGTGCTCGGGATGTTCGCCGGCCGCACGGTTTCCTCTCGCCTGGACGGGCGCCTGCTGCAGCGGGGCTTCGGATTGGTCGCGGCTGTTGCCGCGTCGGCCTTGCTGCTTCAAGTCGCCTTCTGATCGCGCACCCGCAGGTGGCAAGCCAGACACCTGCGCCGCGCGACCGGATAAGACCTTAGCCTTCCTGGACCGGCAGGTTTGCCGCCTTCCAGGCCATCCAGGAACCGGGGACATTGGCCACATCACGAAAGCCGGCTTTCTTGAGGATGCTGGCAGCGATGGAGGCGCGATAGCCGGATCCGCAGTAGGTGACGGTGGTCTTGTCCGGATCCAGCTCGTTGAGCCGGTCGGCGAGGTGCGCGACGAAGATGTGCCTGGCGCCAGGCACCCGACCCGCCGCAACCTCTTGGGGGCTGCGTACATCCAGCACCTGTACATCGGGCGCTTCACGACGTGCATTCAGTTCATGAACCGTCCATTCCTGAAGCCTGTTCAGCGGTAGCGCCGCGTTCTGCCAGTCCGTCATGCCGTTGCGCAGATAGCCGCGAATATCGTCCAGGCCTATCCGGTAGAGCTGGGTGACAGCCTGGTGGACATCGTCGGCCGATTCGCCCACCAGCAGGATCGGGCGAGCGTCGTCGAGCATCCGGCCCGCCCAGTTCACGAACTCGTTGCGCAGGGCGATGTTGACCGCCCCGGGCACGTGCCCGCCGCCAAACGCGAGGATCGAGCGGACGTCCACAACCTGCATGTCGTGCGCGGCCAGTGCCTCGAAGTCGGACGGGGCGAGGGGCGGCGGCAGGGCAGGGCCTTCTATCTGCACCGCTGGGCGCAAGTTCAGTTTTTTCAGGCGCGCGTAGTGACGGGGTGGTTCCGGCATGTCCGCCAGTAGCCAATCGATGAACGCGTCCTCGCTCCGCTGCTCGCGCAACGCGGGGTTGAAGAGACGCTCGCTGCCGAGCGTGGAGTGGCGACGGTCGCCGATAGACTTGCCGCAGGCCGAGCCGGCGCCGTGGCAGGGGTAGATTTCAATCCTGTCGCCAAGGGGCAGGTAGTGATCGAAAAGTGTGTGGTACAGCGCGCCGGCCAGCTTTCGTTCGCTGCCTTCGCCCAGCAGGTCGGGGCGCCCGACGTCCAGGTTGAACAGGGTATCGCCGGTAAACAGCGCGATCGGCTGGTCGCCCTGCTGGGCGTCGAACAGCTGCAGGGAGATATGTTCAGGCGTATGCCCGGGCGTGTGCATGACCTGCAGCGTGGCCTGCCCGAGCTCTATCGTCTCGCCACCGCTGACCTGGCGAAGCTCGAACTCGTAGTTATCCGCGCGACCGCCGATGATCTGTGCCCCGGTGCGCTTCGCCAGCGCCTGGGCGCCGGACACGAAGTCGGCATGGATATGTGTTTCGATGGCGTAGGCGATTCGCAGGCCTCGCGCCTTGGCCATTTGCAGGTAGATATCGATGTCGCGGCGTGGGTCGATGACCGCGGCTACCGCGGCCTTGCTGTCGCCGACCAGATAGGAAATCTGCGCCAGGCCGTCTGTATAAACAGGTTCGAAAACAAGCATTGCCACCTCCGACGATGGTTAACGGATTGCTCAGTCAGCTATTCGGACGGTGTGCGTGGCTGGACGTTCAGGTTATCGAGGTGCCGTCTTCAGGGAGCGGGAGCCTGCAGGCTGACCACCAACTCGACGATGAGGCCGTCCGCCTGCGGCTCGAAACGCAGATCGCAGGCACAGCGCTCGGCGATCGCCTTGACGATGGACAGGCCCAGACCACTGCCTTCACCTTCGCCGCTGCGCCAGAAGCGCTCCGTCAGACGCTCGAGCATTTCCGGCGGGATGGCCGGGCCGTGATCCTGCACGCTGAAGCGAACCCGGCGTTCATCCAGCTGTGAGAGCGTCAAGCGGATGGCTGTGCCGTGCCGGGTATGGCGGCGGGCATTGTCGAGCAGGTTGCGCAACGCCGCGACCGCCAGGGTGGGCGGCATCGCCAGTGGGTGAGGGCAGACATCTTGCGCCCCGCACAGCTCGATGTGCGGCCCGGGCTGCTGACTGGCGTCAGCGATCGCCAGCTGCGCGACGTCGAGGGCCGTGCAGCTGAGGCCGTCATTGAAGGACACGCGACCTTCGACCCGCGCCAGCATGAGCAGCTGTTCGAGGATCCGGTGCAGGCGATCCGTGCCGACCTCGGCCTGGGCCAATGCCCGTTTCGCGGTATCGCCCTCGGTCATGGCCGCGACCTGCAGGTGGGTCTTGATGGCGGTCAGCGGGCTGCGCAGTTCATGGGCGGCGTCATCGGTGAGCCGACGTTCGCGTTCGAGCATGTGCGCGATCCGCGCGAACAGCTGGTTCTGGGTTTCGACCAGGGGCGTCAGCTCTCGCGGCAGTCGCTCGATGTGCAACGGCTCTACCGAGTCGGCGCTGCGCTGCGCCAGGGCCGTGCGGATGCGTCTGAGTGGCGCAAGGCCGTTGCCGATTCCGATCCACAACACGATCAGGCTGCCCAGCAACGCGACGAACACCGGCAGTGCCGCGGCCAGGAGCACCGAGCGCTGGAGTGCGGTGCGCTCGTCAAGGCGATCGGCCGTGGTGATGCGCATGCCGTTCTGGATGAAGGTGAAACTACGCCAGGCGGTATCGCCAATCATCTGGTCGTGAAAGCCGGTGCGCTGAGCGTCGAGCGTGCTGTCTGGCGCCGCATGGCTGCGCGCCAGGATTTCACCCCGCAAGGAGCTGATCTGGCAGGCCAGGCCGTTTTCGATGCCAAGCTGTTCCGCACTCAGCCGGGTGATACCGCCTTCGCCCAGTTGCGGTTGCGGCAGTTGCACCAACAGACCCGCAACCATCCGCGCCGACGCAGCAAGGCGCTGATCGAGGGACTGCATCAACTGATTGCGAACATCGAAGAGCATCCAGGTCGCGGCCAGCGCCCAGAGCAGCACGAAGGCCGAGCCGAGGGTAAGGGTCAGGCGCAGGCGCAAGCTCATGGGTCGGGTGCCTCGGTGGACGCCGACGCATGGCCGGCCGGGCCCAGGCGATAACCGATCCCTCTGACGGTTTCGACGATGCCGTTACCCAGCTTGCGGCGAAGATGGTGGATATGGACATTCAGGGCGTTGCTTTCGACGTCATCGCCCAGTCCGTACACGGCGTCCTTGAGCTGCTCGGCCGATAGCACGCGGCCGGGGTTCTGCAGTAGCGCCTGGAGCAGCGCCTGTTCACGGCGCGACAGGTCCACGGGTTCGCCTGCCATGAAGGCCGCACAGGCGGCGGGATCGTAGCTTAGCGGGCCGTGTTCGATCATCTGCGTTGCCCGCCCGGCAGCGCGGCGCAGTAGGGCATGCAGGCGGGCAGCGAGCTCACGCAGGTCGAAGGGTTTGACGAGGTAGTCGTCAGCGCCCGCCTGAAGCCCGGAGACCCGCTCGGTTACCGCATCCCGGGCGGTCAGGATCAGCACAGGCAGCTCGAGGCCGCGGCGGCGCAGGCGCTGCAGAAAGCGCAGGCCGTCTTCGTCAGGCAGACCCAGATCGAGAACCATCAGGTCGAAGCTGGCTGTGCGCAGCAGCGAGTCGGCCTGCCCGGCCGTAGCGGCATGGGCCACGCTGAAGCCCTGGGCTTCTAGCCCGGCGACGATGCCACTGGCGATCAGTGCGTTGTCTTCTGTCAGCAGTACGTGCATGTGGGAATCGCTTGATAGGCAGCAGTCAGTATCGTCCGCCTGGATTAACGGCGCGTTAGCAGATGGTACGCCGAGTTGCTCGCGCCTCAACGTCGCTCGGCCTTACAGGTTGTGTCCAGGCCTCGTTAATCGCCTCTTAATCCCGAGTCGGCAAGCTCGCCGTCGAATCTGGTAATCGGGTGTTGTGCATGCGAGCGCTTTTTATCTTTCTGGCCTGCTGCCTATGGTCTGTGCAGCTGGCGAACGCTTCGCCGTTCACCTTCGGTCAGAAGCAGCAGGACTTTCTGCCCGTGGATGAAGCGTTCACGCTGCACGTCGAGCAGCCTGACGCTGGCGGCGCCGTGCTGCGCTGGGATATTGCGCCCGGCTATTACCTCTACAAGGAGCGCCTGCGATTCGCAGGGCTGCCACCGGGGAACGAGCCCCAGTTGCCGCCTGGCGAGCCGTACCATGACGAGTATTTTGGTGATTCGCGAATCTATCGCGACAGCCTGGAAGTGCAGCTCCCCGATGCGGATCTCGCGTCGCTTGAACTCGGCTGGCAAGGCTGCGCCGATGCCGGCCTGTGCTATCCGCCGCAAAGCCGCACGGTAGAGCTGGGCGGCAGCAGCACCCCTCCGTCCATGCCGGTTCAGGCCGACGACCAGGCCCTGGCCAGCGGGCTACAGCAGCAGTCGCTGGGCTGGAGCCTGCTGATCTTCTTCGGACTCGGCCTGCTGCTTGCCTTTGCACCCTGTTCGCTGCCGATGCTGCCCATCCTGGCCGGCATCGTCGTGGGTAGCCAGGCCGGGCCTCGCCGCGGCATGGCGCTGGCTGGGGCCTACGTATTCAGCATGGCGCTGGTTTACGCCGCCCTCGGAGTGGTGGCGGCGCTACTGGGTGCGAATCTGCAGGGATGGCTGATGCAGCCGTGGCTGATCGCAAGTTTCGCTGGCCTGTTCGTGCTGCTGTCCTTACCTATGTTCGGCTTCTTCGAACTGCAACTGCCGGCGGGCCTGCGTGATCGGCTGGAGCAGGCCGGCCGCAAGCGCCGGGGCGGCAGCCTCGCCGGGGCCAGCGCGTTGGGCGTGTTGTCCGGGCTGCTGGTGGGCCCCTGCATGACTGCACCGCTGGCCGCGGCGCTGCTGTACATCGCCCAAAGCGGCGACGCCGTGAACGGTGGCCTGGTGCTGTTCGCGCTGGGCCTGGGGATCGGTACGCCACTGGTGCTGCTGGTGACGGTGGGCAATCGCTTCCTGCCCAAGCCTGGGCCGTGGATGGATCGCGTCAAGGTTTCCTTCGGTTTCCTATTTCTGGTCGCCGCCCTCTACGTGCTTCGTCCGCTGTTGTCCGACCCGCTCTGGGTAGGGCTGTGGGGCGCGCTGCTGGTTGTGGGTGCCAGCGGGCTGCTGCACCTGTCGCGGGAACTGGTGCGGCATCAGGCGCTCAGCCGCGCGGTGGCGTCGCTGGCCGGCGTCTGGGGCGTAGCGCTGCTGCTCGGAGCGGCTGGCGGCGCACAGGATGTCATGCGGCCGCTCGGTGTATTCACAGGCGGCGTTGCGTCCTCGCAAGGTGCTGAGCCTGCCCACGGATTTGTCGGCTTCAGCGAGCCGGCCGACCTTGATCGTGAGCTTGCTGCCGCCAGGGCCGCGGGCCAGTGGGTGCTGGTGGACTACTACGCCGACTGGTGCGTGTCCTGCAAGGTCATGGAAAAGGAGGTGTTCGGTGACGCCCAGGTGCAGGCAGCGCTCACCGGCGTGCGGATTCTGCGGCCGGACGTGACGCAGACCGATCCCGCCAGTCGCGAGCTGCTGAACCGCTATCAGGTCATGGGGCCGCCGACGCTGCTCTTCATCGGCCCGGACGGGGAAGAGCGGCGAACCCAGCGCATCACCGGCGAGGTCGATGCGAATCAGTTTCTGAACAGATGGAACCAGACAATGGAGCGTGGCTGATGCTGACGATCAACCTGGGGCCATTGGCGCTTGCCGTCCCACATGTGCTGATGCTGGTGAGCCTGTTTATAGCGATGCTGACCGGCTGGTGGGTTGGGCGGCGCAGCGAGCGGAATCCGGAACAACAGCTCTTCAGGCTGCTGCTGGTGGCGCTACTGGTCGCGCGGCTGGCCTTCGTGCTGGTGTACGTCGAGCATTTCCGAGATGAGCCCTGGCGCGTGATCGACATACGTGACGGCGGTTTTATTGCCTGGCCGGGCTTGCTGGTGGCCGTTCTGTTGGGTTCCTGGCTGGCCTGGCGCGACAGCGGGCTGCGCCGACCGCTGGGCGCAGCGGTGCTGGTGGGTGTGCTCAGCTGGGGGTTCGGGACCTTTGCGTTGCACGCGTTCGAGCAGGGCACGCGACTGCCTGAGATGGGCCTGCGGGACAACCGGGGTAAACCCGTCGCCTTGCAGGATTACGTTGGCAAGCCGCTGGTGGTCAACCTGTGGGCCACTTGGTGCCCGCCCTGCCGGCGTGAAATGCCGGTCCTTGCGCAGGCGCAACAAGAAAACACCGACGTGACCTTTCTTTTCGTCAACCAGGGCGAGGGCGAGCGATTGATCGCCGACTTCCTCGAAGCCGAAGGGCTCGGTCTGGAAAACGTTCTGCTCGACACCGGCGGTCGTCTGGGCCAGCACGTAGGGTCTGCGTCGCTGCCCACCACGCTTTTTTATGACGCCGAGGGACGCCAAGTTGGCAGCCATCTCGGTGAACTGTCCCGTGCCAGCCTGGCGCGCGCCCTTGAGCAACTAGAGGTCAAAACCCAGCCATGAAACCGGTACGTTCACTTTCGTTTTTTATCTCAACGCTCGCCTTACTGCCGACGCCCTGGGCGCTGGCCGAAACGCTGCCTCCCGCGGTTCAGGCCATTGAAGCGCGCGGAGCCAAAGTGGTCGGCAGTTTCGACGCGCCGGGAGGATTAAAGGGCTACGCAGCGCGTTACAACGGACAGGGCATTGCGCTGTATCTGACACCGGACGGTGATCATGTCGTGGTCGGCAGTTTGCTGGATTCCGCTGGCGAAGACCTGACCAAGGCACCGCTGGAAAAGCTTGTGTATGAGCCGATGAGCAGCGAGATGTGGCAGCGGCTCGAAAGCAGCACCTGGATTGCTGACGGCGCGGCTGAGGCGCCACGGGTTATCTACATGTTTTCCGACCCGAACTGCCCGTTCTGCAATATGTTCTGGAAACAGGCGCGGCCCTGGGTCGAAGCGGGTGACGTTCAGCTTCGCCACGTGATGGTCGGCATGCTGCGCCCGGACAGCGCCGGTAAATCCGCGGCACTGCTGGCCGCGAAGGACCCTGAGGCGGCGCTCAATGAGCACGAGGCCGCGGGCAAGGCCAGCACGCTCAAGGCCATCAAGCGTATCGCGCCCGAGGTGAATGAACAGCTTGAGGCGAACCTCACCCTGATGGGCGAAATGGGCGCCTCGGCCACCCCGGCTATCTATTACCTAGATGAGCAAGGGCGTCTGCAGCAGCATCAGGGCGCGCCTCGTCCCGAGGCGTTGAATGGCATCATGGGGCCGTTGTCCAAACGCTAGCAACACGACACGGTCAGTCAGCACCGGCACCTATAACAAGAATGATCTGGAGGCTACATGAACGTCCCCCTCTGGCCCTTGGCCGGGCTCTTCCTTGCGATTTCGGTGTCCGCGCACGCCGCGGATGCCGCTGCGGTGTACAGCAAAGGCGGGGCCAACACCGCCGCGATGGCGTGCGCTACCTGCCACGGCGCCGAGGGCGAAGGCATGGCCGCTGCGGGATTCCCCCGTCTGGCCGGCTTGTCGGCGAATTACATGCGCAAGCAACTGGCTGATTTCGCATCCGGTGCGCGGGCGAATCCAATCATGCAGCCCATTGCGGCAGCCTTAAGCCGTGAGGAAGCCGAGGCCGTCTCGACGATGCTGGCTGACAAGCCGCAACCGCAGGTCGAGCGAATCGACCGCACCGCGTTGGTCGACGGGCCTGGCGAAACCCTTGCGCTGCGCGGCGCCTGGGAACGCAACATCCCCGAGTGCGTTGCCTGCCACGGCCCCAGCGGAACGGGCGTCGGCGACGCCTTCCCACCGCTGGCCGGGCAGTCGGCACAGTACCTGTCGTCTCAGTTGACCGCCTGGCGTCAGGGCACCCGCAAGAACGACCCCAACGACTTGATGGGCCACATCGCGCGTAGCTTGACCGAGGACGAGGTAATGGCGGTCTCGACATACTTCGCAGGCCTGACCGACAAAGGAGCAGCCAAATGAAGCCCCATACAAGCGCACTGCTGTTGATGTCATTGGCCTTCCCGGTGCTCGCGGACGACATCGCGATGGAAGATCAGTCGCAGATCCTGACCGGGGCCGGTGATCCCGCCAGCAGCAAGTACTTCCAACCGCCCAAGGAAAGCGAACTGCCTGACAACGCCTACGGGCAGTTGGTACAGCAAGGGCGCGCCATATTCGTCGATACCAAGACGCATGCGCCCGACTATGTGGGCAACGGCCTGGCCTGTGCGAACTGCCACCTCGAACAAGGCCGGAAAGCCAACTCTGCGCCGCTCTGGGCTGCCTACACCATGTACCCGGCGTACCGAAAGAAGAACGACAAGGTGAACAGCTATGCCGAGCGCCTTCAGGGCTGTTTCCAGTTCAGTATGAACGGCAAGGCACCCGAGGCTGACGGCCCCGTTATCGCCGCGCTTTCAGCCTATTCCTACTGGCTTGCAACCGGAGCACCCACGGGGCAAGAGCTGCCCGGTCGGGCCTATCCGGAAGTGCCACAACCCGAAGGCGGCTACGACCTGGCGAAGGGAGAACAGGTCTACGACGCACAGTGCGCCGTCTGTCATGGGCCAAACGGGGAAGGGCAGAAGTCTGGTGACCTTTATGTATTCCCGCCACTCTGGGGGGCGGACTCGTTCAACTGGGGTGCTGGCATGCATCGAATCAACACGGCTGCGGCGTTCATCAAGGAAAACATGCCACTGGGCAAAGGCGGCACCCTGTCAGATGAAGACGCCTGGAACGTGGCGGCCTTCATGAACAGCCACGAGCGACCGCAAGACCCGCGCTTGATTGATGGCTCAGTCGAGAAAACTCGAGATAAGTACCACGCCAATGACGGCGTGAACCTTTACGGCAAGACCGTTAACGGCAAGATGTTGGGTAAGGGTATCTGACAGCCAAGGCGCTGGTGTCGCTACCTGCGTTTTGCGGTCGATTATCTCAACTCATGGCTTAGGTGGGCAGCTTACCGGGCTGTCCGCTTTTGGCCGATTGCAGCCGGTCGTGAAGCGCAGAAAACGGGTACTAGCGGTCGCTCATGTCACCCTCACACAGCAGCATGTGACAAGGCCTGTCGACTGTGCATGGGCCTATTGGCTTCAGAGAGTAGAGCGTTGCCGTGGTTAGCCAAGGTACCTTGCGAACCTTTATGGGATTGACCTGTACAGCGCCGGAGCGGAGATTAGGCTCTACCGAACCAATGGTAGTGCGAGAGGGAAGATGCGCCGATTTGAAGCCAAGGATCTAATAGCGCTCGCGACCGCGCCAATGAATCCAGATGATCATTGGTACGTGGATGCTGAACAAGCCTCGCAGTACCTGGTCACGAATGCGCATGCTGATGAGACCGTCATCTATGCATCCGCTCCCGCGGTACTGATCGTCGGAGCTCTAGTACCAACCGTTAACGTCACACCGGTTGACGGAGACGCGCTTCAGAATACGTCGCTTTGCACTGATGCAGCTTGGAAGATTCAAAAGTCTTGGAGCGCAGCTGAAGGTTACCGCGTATACCTAGAGCCACCATTTCCGAATGACCGGGTATCAGCCCTCTCTGGCGGCGAGACGCTCGTCACAAGGCGATATTTTTCGGGAGTGCACAAAGGCCCGGCTCCAATTGAAGTCAGCCAGAAACTCGTCCACTGCCTAGACATTCACTATATCCCCGAGCGGAATGCCTACTGTCGCCTAGACGGCAATGGGGATATCGAGGATGTGATACGGATTATGACGCTTCCAATTGATGAGCAGTTGGAAGGTAGAGAAGTCGTAACGATTCTTCGCAAAGATCTGGACATCTACATGGCAGTCGCGGATCTAGCGCTGGTTATCAAGTTTGACTTCACGCGGACCGTTCGCGGTAGCTTCAGCGGCTGGAATGACCTAAGCCGCTACCATCGCGATGGGGAGGATCTTTTTTACCATGGCGGTTCAGCCGCTCGTGCCAGCTTTATGCACGGCGCTATGGTTGTGCGCTCACAAACAACCCTGGCTGAACAGGAAGAGGCGTGGTGCAGGGATTTTGAAGGTGACCCTGACCGGGAATATGCAGTTTTCAAAATTTACGACCGCAAAAATGATCGCAATGTCGAGACGTCCGCTAGCCCGCTTCATATCGTCAGCTACTTCGAGCAAAGCGACCTGCCGTGGCAGATATCTCCCGCATTCTTTAGGCCCGAGGTTCTCCAGCGCTTCAAGGCGGACCCAGAAAAATACACGCTCGAAGACCGAAGCATCTCCTGCCGCGGAGCTTGGCACATCAAGTCGTACGACATAAATGAGGCAGGTCAAGTCCACGTTTACATCGGCGACCTCGCCAAGCTTCCTATTGCAGAGCAAAACTACTGGAAGGCATTCAACGAATGGCCGAAGTCATCCATCTCGGCACGAGCCCATCGGACGGATATAGAGGGGCAGTGGTGCACGACCTACGACCCCTTAACTTCTTTAAGAAATAAGGTGAGAGCGCTGGATAAGGCTAGCCCGGAATGGTGGAACCGGAGAGGCGATGCACTGATGGATAGCGTACTGGCCCCGGCTACCGACTCCCCGAAAGAATGGGGAGATGAAATCTTGGCGCTCGACCAATTGCTGGTGGAGGGCTTTCTAGATAAACCTCTGCGAAAGATCGCCCAAGAAAAAGGGCGAGAAGTAGAGTCTGTGTGGCGCTCGCTGAAGCTTCTTCATGAAATTCTGCTTGGAAGCACTCTGAGTGAGGAGGCTGCCAAACAACTTCTGGCTCCTATGAAAAAGCTCCATGAGCTTCGCAATGAGATCCGCGGGCACGCGACCCATGAGAAAAAAGAGGTCGCAATTCGCGAGGCCCGTGCTACCCACGGTAATTTTCGAGCTCATTTTTTCCATATTGCAGAAGGCTGCGACCAGGCTCTCATTGGCGTGCTAAAAGCACTCGAGTTCGAAACGGAAGATTAGAAAACTCGGCTGATTGGTCTGTACGCTCCTCTCGGCGCGTAGGGCGCTAAGAGCTGTTGGTTCCCGGCTCTTCGCATGACGGCGCTCGCAAGGGGCGCCTTCTCGAATATAGTCGCGCTTGGCAAACGATTTCCTGCTTTCAACACCGGTTGAGTGCGAGTTTTCAGCTCATTATTAGCGAAACAGGCGCTTCCAGTCCCTAGTGACAAGCTCTTGACATGCTTGAGGTGCTCCGCCGAAGCAGCGCAAGGAAACCTCCTTCATTCGCTCTTCAGATTCATAGGTGATCGGCCCGCCATCTTGATCAATGAGCACGCCGCCTGCGCCGATCAGTAGTGCGTGACCTCCTACCACATCATGAGCTGACACAGGTACAAGAGACGTACCCACGACAGCATCACCAGCTGCGGCACGAGCGAGGCGATAGGCGATGCTGGGCATTGAAATGAACTCTGCCGGGGCACAAAGCTCTGCGTTGAGCTCAGGTTTGCTTGTTGCGGCAGTGCTTACCAGTACCACGCTGTTGGACGTCAACCTCAGTTGATCAAGCAGAGCATGTACTGTTTGCCTATTGCGAATGATTGCTGGCAGTCCTTCTGCCCAGGAGATGCAATCCTCACCACCATCCGGTGCGATGGGGGCGTAGACCACCCCTAGAACAGGGATTGCATTGTGAAGTAGGCCGACAGAGATGGCTGACCCTGCACGGTGTTGTAGGAAGTCCGCTGTTCCATCGTTCGGATCGACTACCCAACAGTACTCGTGACCTGTCATGTGCGTCCCAGTTTCCTCACCCCAGAAATCACAATGCAGGAGCTCGAGCAGATCTAGACGTAGCTGAGCCTCAATCTCGGAGTCGATAGCTGCTTTGTCCCCGTGGCCTCGGGGGCCGCCGATACGGTGCCACTCTGAAGACAGCAGTTTTCCGGCGGAAAGAACCCTCTCAACGACAGGGCCGAGCAAGTCCACGACGTTCATATGGACCTCCTGCATTAATCGGTTAGCCCTTAAAGATTAATCGCTTCTGCCCGAAATGCTTCTTGGCAGAAGGGGTAGATCGAGAGCGGCGACTGTGGCGGATGGAGCCTGGGAGGATGAGATGAGGCTTCTAGCGCGAAAGCTCAGCCAGCACAGAGACCGGCCTAGGCACAGATTCTTGGGTAGCCAGGGGCTCAACTACGGATGGTCAAATATTTTTGTCAATCTATGTTGTTCCAGGATTGGGGCTTCGTTCGATGTGGCAGTGGCCTTGTGTCAGACTATGTTGTCGAGGCTGGCACCTAAGGCCTCGGTTTTCCTCAGTGTTTTCAAGGGTGCTTGTGTCAATCTATGTTGTTGCCAACCACACACCGCGCCTGCTGCGGCTCCGCAATGGCGAGAGCCGTTAGCCCGATATTGGCGTTCTGTTCCGCAACCGGCGCGCCCCGCCCGCGGTGCAGGGCGGCCATGGCGCTGGTATCAGGATCCTGCCGGTGCAAGCGCCTGCAATTCGTGCGCGGCGGCGTGCAGGAACTGTTCGAATGCTGCGCGAACTCCGGCCGACAACTGAGCGCGGTCTATTGATGTGGCGTGCTGTTCGAACTGCTCGAGAAAGCGTGGCCACAATGGGGTTCCCTGGCCATGGGCGAGGTAGCGCAGTGGCGCGTCGCCCAAGCCCTCTCGGACACACTGAGACAGGACTCGGCCGCCCAGCCGCGAGCCTTCCAGCACATAGGCGACACCCCAGTGCCAGCCTTCGTCCCAACCCGGTTCGACGCCTAGCGGTGTCGGGATGCCGAGTTCCAGCGCCTGTAGATCCTCACGGAGTGCGGCGCTGCGGCGGCGCTCGGGCCAGTCGGTCAATAGACGCTCGATCCCGCCTTGCTCCAGCGCCGCTTCCAGGTCGAACAGCGCCATGCCGTGGGCGCGCAGGAAGCGTCCATATTCATGCCTGTCGCTCAGGTCGAAGCGAGAGAATGCAGCGTCGACGCGCTCGTGCAGTGGAGCGCTGCTGTCACGGACCCATTGGCGCAACGATAACATCAGGCCGGGCTCGCTTCGGTGAGCGCGCTACGGACCTTGCTGGCCAGCTGTTCCTCGCGGAAGGGCTTCTGGATGATGGTGGTGCTGCCCATGCCGAGCTCGCCCAGCTCCGCGTAGCCGGTGATGAATACCACGGGTAATGCCGGATAAGTCGATTGAACGGCACGAGCCAGTTCGCCACCGTTCATGCCCGGCATGGCGAAGTCTGCCAGCAGCAGGTCCACGGCGGTGCCGTCTTCCAGCAGCTGCAAGGCCATGCGGCCGCTCTCCGCCTGGATCACCGAGTACCCCAGGTTGATCAGCATCTGTGCGGTCACTTCGCGCACGCTGTGGTCGTCGTCGACCAACAGGACGGTATTGGAGGCGTCGCCGATCGGCGTGCTGGCCTGGCATTCCGGTACGCCAACTGGCTGCTCCGGCGCCTGAACCCGGGGCAGGTATACCTTGACGGTCGTGCCTATGCCGAGCTCGGTCTCGATTCGCGCGCCGCCGCCGGACTGCTTGGCGAAGCCGAACACCTGAGCCAGCCCAAGGCCGGAGCCTTTGCCCACCTCCTTGGTGGTGAAGAAGGGTTCGAAGGCCTTCTGCAGGACCTCATCGCTCATACCCGAGCCGGTATCCCTGACCGACAGCACCACGTACTCGCCGGGGCCGGGTTCTTCGGCTCGTAGCGCAGGCGTGTCGATCACCGCGTTTGCCGTACTGAGCGACAGACAGCCGCCAGAACCCATGGCGTCGCGCGCGTTGATGGCCAGGTTGAGGATGATCATTTCGATCTGGGTGGGATCGACCAACGCGTGCCAGAGCCCGGCGCAGGTATCGGTCTCGATGGTTACCGAACCGCCCAGCGTGCTGTGCAACAGGCTGAGCAGGCCGACCAGGGTGTCGTTGAGGTCCACCGCCTTGGGTGCCAGCTGTTGGCGCCGGGCGAACGCCAGCAGTTGGCTGGTCAAGGTGGCGCCACGCTCGCCGGAATCTTGAATGTACTGCAGGCGAGCCAGCGATTTGCCCAGCGGGGCGCCACGCTCCAGGTCGTTCTTGAGGAAGCTGGCGCTGGTCAGTATGACCGTCAGCAGGTTGTTGAAATCATGCGCGACTCCGGCGGTGAGCTGCCCGACGGCCTCCAGGCGCTGCATCTGTTGCAGGGTGGCCTCGATACGCTCGCGCTCCTTGATTTGCTCCGTCAGCTCGCGGTTCGCGGCGGCGAGTCGGTCGACCGCGGCAATTTCACTGGTGATATCGCGGCCGGCCGCATACATCCTTTCGCCTTCGGGCACGGCTGTCCAGGACAGCCAGCGATAGCTGCCGTCGCGATGCTGCATGCGGTTGACGAAGCGGTCGGTGACGTTGCCACGGCGAAGCCGCTCGGTTTCGGCCTGTGTCGAACTGATATCGTCCGGATGCACCAGCGCCCAGAGTGGTTGGTCGATGAGGGTCTCGCGCGACCAGCCGAGGGTGCTTTCCCAGACCGGATTGAGTGCCAGCACGCGGGTTTCGAAGCACATCACCACGAGCAGGTCGCGCGACAGTTCCCAGGTACGGTCGCGCTCGCGGGTGCGCGCCTCGACTCGCTCACCGAGCGCTTCGTTCATCCGCTTGAGCGCTTCGGTTGCCAGCTTCTGCTCGGTGACGTCCATCACCACTCCGATGAAGCGTGTGCGCTTGCCGTTTTCGAAGAAGCCCTGGCCGCGAGTCTCCACCCAGCGTACCCGGCCGTCGTCGAGCAGGATTCGATAATCGACCGTGAACTCCTTGTCGTCGCCCTCGGCGAGGGTGTCCCAGATTTCTTCGCGCAAGCGCTGCCGATCATCGGGATGGCAGAGGGATTCGAATAAGCGGATGTCGACCGTTGCATCGGCCGCCAGGCCGAACATGGCGCGGCAGCTGCGATCGAGGATCAAGGTGCCGCTCTGCGGCTCGAAGTCCCACATGCCCAGGCCAGCCGCATCGATCGCCAGACGGGCGCGGACTTCGACCTCACGCAGCGCTTCTTCGGCGCGCAGGCGCCTGCGGCGTTCCCGCACTTCGCTCAGCGCACGTTCCACGGCGTTGGGCAGGAACACCAGGTTCTGCTTTAGCACATAGTCGATGGCGCCTGAGCGCATCATGTTGACGGCGTGCTCTTCGCCGAAGACGCCAGACAGGAAGATGAACGGCGTGTCCGGAGCCCGTTGTCTGGCTTCCTGCAACGCCTGGCTACCCGAGTAACCAGGCAGGACGTAGTCCGACAGGATCAAGTCGAAGCGCCGCGTTTGCAGTGCCTCGACCACGCCGGCTTGATCGAAGACGATTTCGGTGTCGACGTCGTAGCCGTGTCGTTCGAGCGTCATCAATGCCAGCTCGGCATCGTGTGGGCTGTCTTCGACGAACAGGATGTTGATAGGGGTTCTCGATGGCATAACCATACTGTCGCGGGCTTCGCACTGCTTGGAAGTGGGCTGTGGGTCAGCGGCAGCCGTGGCTTGCTCAGCTGGGCTTCTCGTCACCATCGTTGCGCTCTCGACGCGGACGCTGCAGCCGCAACGAGCCTGGGGGAGGCTCGTTGAGCACCGCCCAGAAAATGCCAAGATCGGAGATGGCCGCGACGAAATCCCGGAATTCGACCGGCTTGACCACGTAAGCGTTCACCCCGAGTTCGTAAGCCCTCATCAGATCCGGCTCCTCGCGCGAGGAAGTCAGCATGACGACCGGGATGCTGCGCAGTTCGGCGGTCTCGCGAATGGTCTTCAGGACTTCCAGTCCATCGACTTTCGGCAGCTTGAGATCGAGCAGCAGCACCGCCGGGTTGCCGTCGGCGCGGCCGGTATGGTCACCGCGACGCAGCAGGTAATCGAGGGCCTCGGCACCATCGCGCAAGACAATCACCTCGTTGGCCAACTGGCTGCGCTCGAGCGCGACCAGCGTCAGCTCGAGGTCGTGAGGATTGTCCTCCACCAACAAAATCGGTTTGAGCATCTAGAGTCCTGTACTAAATGGGTGAGGCATAGCTCAGTCTTGGAAGCGAAAAGAAGAAGGTGGCACCCTGGCCCAGCTCGCCGGTGGCCCATACCTGGCCATCGTGGCGCTCGACGATCCGGCGCACACTGGCCAGTCCGATGCCGGTGCCTTCGAATTCTTCCATCCGATGCAGGCGCTGAAAGACCCCGAACAGCTTGCTGGCGTATTGCATGTTGAAGCCCACGCCGTTGTCGCGGACATAAACGATGGTCGCTTCGGCGCGAGCTTCGGCACCGATCTCGATGACGGCGTGCTCGCGCGTGCGGCTGTACTTGATGGCGTTCGAGATCAGGTTGCGCAGCGCCATGTGGATGAAGGCGGCGTCAGCGACCACGATCGGCATGGGATTGAGCCGCCATTCTATCTGGCGACCTTCACAATCCGGCGCCATTTCCTGACGAATGGACTCGACCAGCGCCTGCAGGTTGACGTCCGACAGGCGCAGCGCCGCACGGCCCATCTGCGAAAAACTCAGCAGGTTGTCGACCAGCGTGCCGGCGAAACGGGCCGCGTCGCTGATGTTGTCGAGGAAACGTAGCCCGCGATCGCTGAGCTTGCTGCTTTCGAGCTCCCCGAGAAGCTCGGCGTAGCCGGCAATGTGCCGCAGCGGTGCGCGCAAATCATGCGAGACGCTGTAGGAGAACGACTCCAGCTCCTTGTTGCTTTCGCGCAGCTCGCCGGCCAGCTGCGCCATTTCCTCAGCCTTGCGCAGGACGATGCCGAGCACGGCAGTACGCAGCTCTAACGCCCCTTCGAGTTCTACCGGCTGCCAGGACTGGGCATAACCGCTGACCGTCTCGCGCCAGCTTTCGAAACTGTTGCGTGGCGACAGGCCGCCGTGACCGTCGCTCTGCTTGTCCTGCTGACCCGCCCAGTTCACCGTCTGGATTCGCTCGCGGCGAAACCACAGCAGGTAATGCGGGTGTAGCCGCGATATCGATATCGCCAGGACACCGGCGCAGTGCGAGGCCAGTTCCGGCAATGTGGGGATGTCACGCGTCACGCTATCGGTGCTGAATACCAGCCGCTCGTGCTGCTGCGACAACCATTGCGTCAGGGCCGTCAGCAGTTCGGCAGGCGGGGTCTCGCCGACGGTCTCCTGGCGCTCGTCAGAGATGATCGCGGCGCCGTCGGCGTCGGCGAAGCCGAGCACCACCGAGGGTAGATGTCTGAAGCCCTCGATGACACTGTCCTGGTCAGCCATCGCCGACAGCAGCTCAACGGTCTGGCGGCGCAGTTCCAGTTTGCGCTGGGCCAGCATTGCCGCTTCCTTCGCTTCGATCTGCAGTGACAGGATGCGTCCCAGCAGTTCGCAGGCCGTACGCGTTTGGTAGCCGACGCGGCGCGGGGCGGCGTCATGGCAGGAAATCATGCCCCACAGCTGGTCGCGAATGACGATCGAGATCGACATGGAGGCGAGGGTGCCCATATTGCGCATGTACTGCAGGTGCACCGGCGACACGCTGCGCAGCGCGGCGAAACTCAGGTCCAGCGGCTTGCCGGTGTCCGGATTGAGCGCGGGCACCAGCGGGGAGGGCTGATAGTTGGCGTCGTGTATCACGCGGATCAGGTTGCTGCGGTAGAGCTGGCGCGCTTGCGGTGGGATGTCCGAGGCGGGGAAGCACAAGCCGAGATAGCGCGGGTAGCCCTCGTCGGCTTCTTCGGCCAACACCAGGCCGTTGCCCTGGGCATCGAAGCGGTAGGCCTTGACCCGACCGAAGCCGGTAATGCGTTTGACTTCGCGCACGGCCAGTTGGCAGATGAGTTCGAGCTCCTGCGCTTCCTGCAGTTGCACCACGAACGTCCGCATCAATGGATAGAGCGTGTCGTAGGCCTTGCCGGAACTACCAGCGGACTCGAACTCGACGATTAGCTGGCCCGCGTAACGGTGGGCCATCAAGGCGAACGACGGACGATCGCCGCGATCCGGCAGCGTGAAACTGATATCGCTCAGGTGAAACGGATTGTGGTCGTCTTCGGCCAGCGCAGCCAGGCGCTCGGCGAAGCCACATTCGCCGATCAGCTCGGTGAGCGGACGGCCGAGCAATGCCTGGGCGTCGATGCCGAGCCATTGCGAGACGTTGTCGCTGGCCTGGGTGATGGTCAGCTGAGGCTCGCGCAACACCAGCAAAAAGCCGTGAGGCTGAATGCTGCCTGGGATATGTATGGGTTCTTCGCCACACTGAGCGATCGCGAGGCTGTGGTTTTCTGCGGTGGATGCCACGATGTCTCCTAATCGAGCCCGGGCGAGCGGGCGCGGCGGGCAGGCATCCTTGCGGTTGTCACCGGATGCTGCCAGTCGTATTGCGGTTGCATGACGCCGGCACACCGGTTTTTCGAGCGGCGGTCACTTTAGCGCGACTGGTACTGGCTAGCCAATGCGAGGGCTTGTA
This sequence comes from Stutzerimonas stutzeri, assembly GCF_018138085.1. Taxonomy (NCBI): domain Bacteria; kingdom Pseudomonadati; phylum Pseudomonadota; class Gammaproteobacteria; order Pseudomonadales; family Pseudomonadaceae; genus Stutzerimonas; species Stutzerimonas stutzeri. Next base: position 4,878,372 of record NZ_CP073105.1, on the reverse strand, counting down.
TAAACGGCGCATTCCGGATGACTGCAGAAGGGGGACTGTCATGGAAGAGGTGATCGAGCAACTGCGTGAACTCAACGAGCCGGTACCGGTGCCACTGGAACTGCCGGACGATGACCGCCTGGTCGAGGTCGAGGAAGAATTGCTGATCAATCTGCCGTTCGGCCTGCGCGAGTTCCTGCTGACGGTCAGTGACGTCGTATATGGCCGGTTGGAACCGGTTACCGCTGTCGATCCGCAATCGCACACCTATCTGCCGGAAGTGGCGGCAAACGCCTGGGATGCGGGCGTGGCGCGCGACCTGCTGCCGATCTGCCAGGACGGGCCGGATTACTACGTGGTCGATCTCGAGGGTGAGGTCATGCTCTTCGACGGCAACGAGCACGAGCTGACCGACGAGAGCTGGGAATCGGTGTGGCACTGGGCGCGCGACGTCTGGCTGGAAAGTTGAGCGGCCTGGTCCGGGCCTGTGGGCGCGTAGTGCCGATGGCCGTTCGGCAGCTGCCGGTCGCGGCGGTCTGCCAGCGGGTGCAACGGCCATGGTGACGCTCGGCAATCTGTTCATTTTCCTCTTGCTGCTGACAGCTGCCGCCTGGCTTTGGCATTCGCATGGCATTCGTGAGCGCGCGCTGGCAGCGGTGCGCCGCCACTGCGAGAAGATGGATGTCGAGCTGTTGGATGGCAATGTGGCGTTTCGCCGTCTGGGTGTGATTCGCGATGCGCGGGGGCAGCGCCGTTTCGCACGGATCTACGGCTTCGAGTTCACCGTTACCGGTGAGCAGCGCCATCAGGGCAGCATCGTCATGTTCGGCGCCCGTCCGGGGCCGATCGAGATGGAGGCGCATCCTTTCCGTGCGCCGCCGGATTCGGGCCGGGTGATCCAGCTGGACGACTGGCGCCGTCGCAACGAGTGAGCCTGCGCTAGAGCCGACAGGCGGCCATGTCTGCTTTCAGACGTTCTTCATCCTGCGGTTCAGCGAAGATCAGTTCGAGCCTCGAATCCTTGCGCCATTCGCTGGGCATGAACCGCATCGGCTCGCCGGCCAGCGCATTGGCCGAGTGCCAGCCATCGGGACCGTGCACAACCAGCTTCGCGCGGCGCCACGCCAGGCTGCCGAGCCACTGGGTGATGCGTTGCGGATCGAAGCACTGACTCGGATGCCAGCGCCAGCCGATGCTCCAGCCGTCAGCGCTGCCCTGACCCTGGCAGACGGGCTGTTGCGGATTCAGCCAGACACCACCGGCTACGCCGGCGGCAGCGGGCAGGGGCGCTGGAATGTCAGCGGCCAGCCCGGCGCGGACGCCGATGCCTGGCAGCTCCGCGATCGGCAGGTCGCCTTCACATGTCCAGCGCAGGGGTAACGCCGGCAACGACGCGGCGAGGCGCTGACGATCCGCCTGATCCAGCTGCTCATACTTGTTAAGCACCAGCAAGCCACTGCTCTGCAGTGCCTGTTGCTGGCTCGGCGGCAACGGCTCGCCACGCGCCAGCGCCGCGGCGTCGAGCACGGTCACGCACGGCTGCAACGCCAGCACCTCGTGCCAGGGCGGCTCGCCGAGTTGCGTCAGCAGTTCGGCCGGATGTCCCAACCCTGAGGGCTCTATCAACAGGCGGTCCGGTTTGGCCTTGCGCAACAAGCGGCTCAAGCCGACCTGAAACGGCACGCCGTTGACGCAACACAGACAGCCGCCAGCGACCTCGGCCAGGCTGACCCCCGACTCATCGGTAGTGAGCAGAGCGGCGTCGAGTCCAATCTGGCCGAACTCGTTGATCAGCACTGCCCAGCGTTCATCGGCAGGCTTCTGCGCCAGTAGCGAGCGGATCAGGCTGGTCTTGCCGGCGCCGAGCGGCCCGCAGATTACATGGGTAGGTATGTGGGTCAGCATATGCGCCATGGTGCGTATTCGGTGGCTGGGTTGGAGGTGATTTCAGGGCCTGCATGCTAGAGTTTCGGCGGGCAGATCAAGGGTGCGGTTCGATGCGTTCAATGTGTTTTCTGTTGCTGTCGCTGGGCATTGCCGGTCAGGCGTGGGCCGAGGGCTGCGTTGTACACAGCCAGGATGAGCGGATCGAGGTAAAGCTCTGCCAACAGAATCGCACGATTCCGACCGAGCTGTTCCGATCCGGCTTTTGCCAGCCTCAGCTCAAGGATCAGCAGGTCGAGGTCACCTTCGTCGAGCAGTGCCCGACCGGTGCGTTCGGCGTTTGTCGCAACGCCCAGGTGTCCAATATGCCCTATCGCCAGGACATCCACTATTACGGGGTCGCCAGTGACGCGCGTTTCCTCCAGCCGGCCTGCGAACAGACCAGCGGCGGTGAATGGGTTAAGGAATAACGCCGGACAGGATATCCATAGGTTCCACGTGAAACCTTGCGCTACGTCCGCGGCTTGAGTGAGCCGCAGTCCTTGCCCAGCCATTTGCCACGGGACTGCATGCGGCTGTTGCCCTGCTGTGTGCCGACCTGATAGTCGCTTTCGATCGTGCTGACCACCTCGCGCTCGCTGATCAGCTGGGTCTCGCCTTTGCCCTTGGCATCAGGGCAATCGAAGGTGAATTTCCACAGGCTGTCGGTTCGTTCGACCAGTTCCTGGCTGCAGCCAGGTTCGTCCTGAAACGGCAGCTCGCGTGATTTTACCTGAGCCTCGCTCAGGCACATGCGCACCCCGCCAGCGCCTAGCTCGACGCCTTGGGCAGCGAGCATCTCTTGCATCATTTTCTTCTGCTCAGGCGGCAGTCCCTTCATCTGCTCGACCATTTCCGCCATGCCCGGCATCTGCGTGCCGTCTACTTCAATGTTGTCGCTGGAAAATTCCCATAGCCCAGGCAGCATTTCCAGCGCCTGAACGGGAAGCGCACCGAGCAGTAATGCAGCGGTACAGAGCGGAATGATGGGTTTCATGTCGAGACTCCAAAGTGGGTATGCAGAAAGCCTAGTCCAGTCAGGGAAGTCTGAAGGCCTCCTGGCTAAGCGCGATGAAATGCGGAGGGGCATAGCTTTGTGTTTATGAGAAGCGTTAGCATTAACATCTTTCAAGGCGAAGGGTACGACCATGGCGACCGAGGGTATGGTCAAGCATCCGCTGGTGCACCGGCTGTATGTCGACCATCAGGGTTGGCTGAACGGCTGGTTGCGGCGGCAGCTGGGCTGCAGTCAGAAGGCTGCCGATCTGGCGCAGGACACTTTTGTCCGCGTGCTGAGCAAAAATCATGGTCTGGACGCCATACGTGAACCTCGAGCCTACCTGCACACCATCGCCAAAGGGCTGCTGATCAATCACTGGCGCCGCAAGCAGATCGAGCAGGCCTATCTGGATGCGCTCGCCTTGCAGCCGGAGGCGGTCATGCCGTCGCCGGAATCCCAGGCGCTGACTATCGAAACGCTGATGCAGGTCGATGCGATGCTTACGCGGCTGCCGCACAAGGTGCGCCGCGCATTCCTGCTGTCGCAGTTGCATGGGTTGACCTACGCGGCGATTGCCGTCGAGCTCGAGGTGTCCGAGCGGATGGTCAAGAAATACATGGCGCAGGCCATGCTGCATTGCCTGACGCTGGCCGAGGAGGAGCCATGAGCCTCGATTATCAGGTGCTGCAGGCGGCGGCGCAGTGGTTTGCGGTGCTGCAGTCCGATTCGGTCAGCGAGGCCGACCGCGAGGCTTGGCGTGCCTGGCTGGCCGCGCCGGAACACGCCCGGGCCTGGCAGCGGGTGGAGCGGATCAGCGGACGTCTGGAGCCTTTGGCTGGCGATCCCTTCAACCCCGCGACCACAGCTTTGTTGCGATCGGGACAACCCACACGCCGACAAGCGCTGAAAGCCCTGTCGATCCTTTGCGGCGGCGGCGCGCTGGCGCTTGTCGCGGGTGCGATGCCTTGGCGAAATTGGACGGCTGACCAGCGCACCGCCGTTGGCGAAGTGCGCGACTGGCGGCTCGATGATGGTTCGCGGCTGTGGCTGAACACCGACAGCGCGGTGGATGTCGCCTTCGAAGGGCGCACCCGTCAGTTCTCGTTGTACCGCGGCGAGCTGCTGATGCAGGCCGCGGCCGAGCCCCGTCCGCTGGTGCTGCGCACGGCGGAAGGCAGCTTACGGACGCACGCCGCCGCCCGGTTTTCGGTAGTGCAACGTGACGGCAGCACTCAGCTCAGTGTGTTCGACGGCGCGGTCGAGGTCATGCCCAGCGGGCAACGGCATTCGCGCACCGTCATCGGCGGCCGACAGATCGCCTTCGATGGCCGTCACGTCGAGCCCGAACGCGCCGTGCAGTCGGGCCGCCAATCCTGGGCCGATGGTGTTCTGGTGGCCGATAACCTGCGCCTGGATGCGTTCGTCGCTGAGCTGGCGCGCTATCGCCAGGGTTATCTCGGTTGCGATCCGCGTGTGGCGGGCCTGCGCGTGGTGGGCGCTTACCCCTTGGCAGACACCGATCGGGTACTGGACGTGTTGGCGGACACGCTGGCGCTTCGCATCAACCGCCGACTGCCGTGGTGGGTGAGCCTCGAACCCGCGTAACGGGCTTTCAGTGTTTCATTAACACGAATGCAAAAAATTCTTATCCGCAGTTCCCTTTTTGCCATGTCGCTGGGCATAACGGCAACGATCACGATTTTGCCTCGCAAAAAGGATGACTCATGCGCTCCATCGCTCTTCCGTTCCGCCGCCCCAGTACGCTCGCCCAAGCCGTTCGCGCCGCCATGCTCTGCCTGCCGCTGGCAGCCCTCGCCGCCTCGCCGGCAGCCTGGGCACAGTCCGCCAGCCAGCAGTCGGTGCGTGGCTACGATATCCCCGCCGGTCCGCTGTCCAGCGCGCTTAGCCGCTTCGCCGGCGAAGCCGGGGTGATGCTGTCGGTCGATGCGCGCCTGATCGAAGGGCGGCAATCGAGCGGTCTGCAAGGCCAATACGGCGTCGAGGAAGGCTTCGAAGCGCTGCTTCAAGGGAGCGGGCTGCAGGCGGTGCGCGACGAGCGCGGCACCTACTCGCTGGCGCCGCGCCAGGAGCAGGCCGGGACTGTCGAACTAAAGCCCATGGTGGTCGAAGGCTTTGCCTTGGGTAACGCCCTGGGCGAGATGGAAGGCTACAACGCCACCCATAGCAGCGTGGCGACTAAAACGAGCATGCCGCTGGTACGTACTTCGCAGAGTGTTTCGGTGGTGACGCGGGAGCAGATCGACAAACAGGGCTCGATGACTGTCGCAGAAGCGGTGCGCTACACCCCGGGTGTGCTCAGTAATCCCTACGGCAATACGCGGCGCTACGATTATCTGGCAATGCGTGGGATCAATGACGGGTCGGTGGACAACATCATCATTGACGGCCTGAAATCCATGGGCGACCCGGGCTCGTACAGCAGCTTGCAGATCGATCCTTATTTCATTGAGCGCATCGACGTACTCAAGGGACCATCGTCTGTCCTTTATGGCCGCAGCAACCCTGGAGGTCTGGCGTCGCTGACCACCAAGCGGCCGCAATTCACCGAGGCCGCGCGCATCGATCTCTCCTACGGCAGCAATGACTATAAGAGCCTAGGGTTTGATGTGACCGGGCCGCTAAATGAGAACATCGCTTACCGCGTGCTCGGCGTATCCGAGGATGCCGACAGCCAGGTCGATCATGTCGAGGAGACTCGCTACGCGCTGATGCCAAGCCTGGCGATCTACCTCAACGATGACACCAGCCTCAACCTCTATGCCTATTTGCAGCACGATCCCAACGGCGGCTATCACGGCAGTCTGCCGGCTTCCGGAACGCTGGAGAAGCGCAACGGAGAACGACTTTCCGGCAGCTTTTTCGAGGGCGATCCGGATATCGAAGAGTTCAAGCGTACCCAGAAGATGGTCGGCTACGAGTTCCAGCACCGCTTCAATGATGTATGGAGCGCGAGACAGAACTTCCGCTATCTGGATGCAGAAGTCGAAAACAGCCAGGTTTGGCAGAGCGGCTACTATGGTCCGACCAGCAATCTTCTGTACCGTGGCTTCAGCGGAGGCGAGGAAAGTCTCCACGCATGGATCGTCGACAACATGTTGCAAGCGGATTTCAGCACCGGTTCGGTGCTGCACACGGTCGTGGTCGGACTGGATTACCAGTCCACCAAGAACAAGACGCTCGACGAATACGATTACAGCACTGTCAGCCCGCTGGACATCGCCAACCCCATCTATACAAGTAACGACTTGGCCGGCCCAGCCACCAGCAGTAACGCGCTTCGCCGACAGAAGCAGGCAGGCCTCTATGTGCAGGATCTGATCGAACTGGACAACTGGAACTTCTCCTTCGGCCTGCGGCAGGACTGGTACGACGTCTCGATCGACGATGCCATCAAAGGCAAGGATGCGAATCAGGGCGAGAAGCTCAGCGGTCACGCCGGCGTGCTCTATGCGTTCGACAACGGCGTATCGCCTTACCTTAGCTATTCCACTTCGTTCAATCCGACCTCCAACTATTCCAGTGGCGCCCAGATACTCAAGCCGACCACCGGCAAGCAATGGGAAGCAGGTGTGAAGTTTCAGCCAGTCGGTCGTAATGATCTGTACACCCTGTCGTTTTTCACCATCGAGATGGAGAATCTCTTCGCCAAGGAAAACAGCCTGGTAACTGACAACTTTTATAAAGGCGTCGGCGGGATGAAATCGCGAGGTGTCGAACTCGAAGCTCGGGTGAGCGTAACGGAGCGTCTGCGCTTGCTGGGAAGTGTCACGCTGAACGATGTCGAATACAGCAAGCACTATTTTACCTTCGACACGTCCGGTGCCGTGGTGAATGCCAAGGGCAATACGCCGTATCAGACCCCCGAGCGAATGGCCAGTCTTTGGGCCGACTATAACTTCGCCGAAGGTCTTCTCTCCGGGTTGAACATAGGGGGCGGCGCGAGGTATGTCGGCTATAGTTGGGGTAACGATGCGCATGACTTCAAAGTGCCGTCCTACACTCTGTTCGATGCCTCTATTGGCTATGACCTGCGCAGATTGGGGTTGCTCGGCACCTCGGTTCGGCTCAATGCCAACAACCTGACCGATGAGTACTACGTTGCCTCCTGCTACAGCGCGTCCTCGTGCTATCTGGGTGCTGAGCGCAATGTCGTGGCGACCATCACTCATCAGTTCTGATCGAAGAACTAGCCGCTGGCTCAAAAGGCCGGCGGCTTTTTGCTATCTGAAAGACGGAAACCGACGATGCGCCCGATTCTCGTTCTTCTGCACCGCTATATCGGCCTGGCCACGGCGCTGTTCCTGTTTCTCGCCGGCATCACCGGGAGCGTTCTGGCCTTTCACCATGAGCTGGACGAGTGGCTGAACCCCGAGTTCTATCGCACCGAAAGCCGCGGTCCTGTGCTGGCCCCGGGCATCCTGGTCGATCGTGTCGAGGCGGCCAATCCGCGGATGCAGGTCTGGTACATGGAGTTCCCGGACGAGCCGGGGCACGCCGCGTTGATGGCAATGGTGCCACGCAATGACCCGGCGACCGGCAAGCCGTATGAAGAGCGGCCGGTGGTGCACTATCTCGACGCCGTGACCGGCGAGCCGGTCGGGACGCGCTACTGGGGCGAGTGCTGTTTCTCGCGGCAGAATCTGGTGCCGTTCCTGCTCGAGTTTCATTACAACCTGTCGCTGCCGGGAAACTGGGGGCTCTGGTTGATGGGCATCGTGGCCATCTTCTGGACCCTCGACTGCTTCGTCTCGTTGCTGCTGACCTTTCCTCGCGGGCGGCCGTTCTTCGGCAAGTGGTGGACGGCCTGGAAGATCAAGCGCCAGCGCCTCAACCATGACGTGCATCGTGCCGGCGGCCTTTGGCTGTGGTTGCTGCTCACGCCGGTGGCGGTCAGCAGCATCGCGATGAACCTGCCCGAACAGGTGTTCAAACCAGTGGTGTCGCTATTCTCGCCGGTGGAGCCGAGCGTCTACGCGGCGCGCGGCAAGTTGCCCAAGGACGAGCTGGGCGTGACCCGGTACGACTTCCATCGGGCCTATGACTTCGCCATGCAGCACGCGGCCGACCTGGGCCTGAGCGAGCCGATCGGCGAGCTGTATTACAGCTTCGAGTACAACTTCTACGGTGCCGGCTTCGGTGATCACGACAGTGACCAGGGCAACGCTTGGCTGTTCTTTCATGGCAGTGACGGCAGTCGATTGCTGGGGCAGGAAATACCGGGGCAGGGCACGCTGGGTGAGCAGTTCTACATGTTGCAGCCGGCGATCCATGGCGGACGAATTCTCGGCTTGCCCGGACGCATCCTGATCGCCGTCCTCGGCCTGGCGATCGCTGTGCTTTCGGCAACCGGTGTGGTGATCTGGTGGCGCAAGCTGCGCGCCAGGCGCATCGCGGCCAGCAAGCGCAACGAGGCGTTGCAAGCGATCTGATTGACGGCTATGACGTTGAGTCACGTAGGGTGGATCACGCTTCACCGATCCACCGACGGCCATCGCAGCCCCGGCGCGGCTCAAGCCACGCGACTGGGCTGTGACGAGGTCGATTAGGAGGAGCTGTCCGCTTGCACGGCGCAACTCCAGAGTTCCAGCGCGGGCCGGTCCGCTTTTGGCGGGCCGAGCCATTCGCTCATCGCGTGGCAACGCTGGTCGAAACACAGTTGGAAATCCCCTGCTTCGGGGGTTCGCCCCAAGCGCAGCGGTTGTAACGGCGGGAGCTGGCGCTGGTAGTGCCAGGTGCCGTCACGCAGTTCGGCGCCATCGGGGATTTCCATCCCGGCACCAGAACCCTTGACCCGCGCCTCACCGAGCAGCAGCCCGTCCGGCGTGACGCGGTAATCTTCTTCCCAGCGGATCTTCTCGATCGTGTGGGTCCAGGCCAGGGTGAAGTGGGCTGTGGGCACCTGTGCCCACACCACCCCGGCCAAACCCAGGCAGAGACCGATCATGCCAGTGCCGGCCCGGCGCGGCGGGCTCGCACGATGTGCTGGGCCAGCAGCAAGGCACCGATACCGAACCCGATCTCGTCGGTGACCGGCAGCGCCATGATCAATGTCACACCCGCGGCGAACCCAAGCACACGTTCCCACCAAGCCAACGGCCGCTGTAGATAGCCGATCGAGGCGATACCCCACAGGCCGATGGCGAACGCTGCTTTGAACAGCATATAGGCGGTCATCCACAGGCTGTCGCCCTGCAGCATCAGCGCCGGGTTGTAGACCGCCATGAACGGCACCACGAACCCGGCGATGGCGATCCGCACGGCCCACATGCTGATTTTCAGCCCGGTCTCCTTGGCAATCGGCGCGGCGGCGAAGCAGGCCAGCGCCACGGGCGGGGTGAGATCGGCAAGGATGCCGAAGTAGAAGACGAACATATGCGAGACGATCAGCGGCACCCCGAGATCGAGTAGCGCAGGCGCGGCGATCGAGCTGGTGATGATGTAGTTGGGGATCGTCGGGATGCCCATGCCCAGGACCAGGCAGGTCAGCATTGTCAGGATCAGCGAGAGGAACAGGTTGTCCTGGCCAACCGCCAGGATGTAACCAGCAAAGGTCGAGGCCACACCCGTCAGTGAAACCACGCCGATGATCACGCCAACCAGGGCACAGGCGATGCCCACCGGGACCGCATGGCGGGCGCCTTCGACCAGTGCATGCAGGCACACCAGCAGGGTCTCGCGGCCGCCCTTGATGAGCCAGCAGATTGCCACCAGTGCTGCGATGACACCGAAGATCACCCCGATGCCCAGCTGGAAGAATGCGGCGCAAAGTAGCCCCAGGGCGATCCAGAAGGCGATGCGCAAGCCGAACGATGAGACCTTCAGGATGATCGCCGAGCCAAGGATCACGATGGCGGTCAGCGACAGGCCGATGATGCCGGCGAACATGGGCGTGCGGCCGGAGAACAGCAGCCAGACCAGCACCAGCAGCGGAATCAGCAGATACCAGCGTTCTTTCACGGCGGCCATGGCGCTCGGGCATTGATCCTTCGGAAGGCCCTTGAGGTCGGCGCGCTTGGCTTCCAGGTGAACCATCCAGAACGTCGAGCCGAAATACAGCAGTGCCGGAATCAACGCGGCCTTGGCCACCTCGACGAAGGGCACGTTGATCGTCTCGGCCATGATGAAGGCTACGGCGCCCATTACGGGTGGCATCATCTGGCTGCCCATGCTCGCCGTCGCCTCGACGCCGCCGGCAAACGCGGCGCGGTAACCAAAGCGCTTCATCAGCGGGATGGTGAACTGGCCGGTGGTCACCACGTTGGCCACACCCGAGCCGGTGATGGTGCCCATCAGGGCCGACGACACCACCGACACCTTCGCCGGGCCGCCGAGCTTGTGGCCGAACAGGCCCATGGCGAAATCGGTGAACAGCTTGATCATGCCGGCCTGTTCAAGGAAGGCACCGAACAGGATGAACAGGAAGATATAGGTGGCGGACACGTAGGTTGGGGTGCCGTACAGGCCTTCGGTGCCGAACGCCAGCTGATTGACCAACTGGTCGAAGCCATAGCCGCGGTGCGCGAGGTCACCCGGCAGGTACTGGCCGAGCAGGCCATAGGCGAGGAACATCGCGCAGATGATAGGCAGTGCGATGCCCATCACCCGGCGCGCGGCCTCGAACACGAGGACGATGAGCACCACCCCGACGATGAAGTCGGCCGTGGTCAGGTCACCGGAGCGCTGGATCAGGTCGCCTTCGAAATACCACTGGTAGAACGCCGTGCCCATGCCGGCCAGCGCCAGCACCCAGGCCATGGGTTGCCAGGGGCGGCCCTTGCCATGGAGGGGGAAGCTCAGGAACACGATCATCAGCAAGAAACCGACGTGCCCCGCCCGCAGGACCTGACTCGATACCGGATGAAACGCCGCCATGATGATCTGGTAGATGGAAAACATCAGGGCGACATAGAACAGCGCCTTGGGCCACCCGGCAGGGCTGCCGCCCAGGCCTTGTTCTTGTTGTAATTCGCTCATGAAGTGCCTCGAGCTGATAAAGCGTGGTCGCGTAGAGCTGCTAACAAAACCTGCCGTGAACACACGCTGGTTTTACTAGCATCTCTGCAAATTGTTCGGGGGATCCGGTGGCGCGTACGGGATGCACTCGCCACCGGGGTCGGAGCGGCCGCTGCCGCTCCGGACGCACTCAGAGTGCGCCGACTTCCTTGTAGTAGCGCTCGGCGCCCGGATGCAGCGGGATCGGCAGCGCCTTGGTAGCGTTTTCCAGCTTGATGTCCTTGGCCGCGGAGTGAGCCTTGCTCAACTGATCGAGGTTTTCGAACAGCAGCTTGGTCATCTGATACGCCACGTCGTCCGAGACGCCCTCGTGGGTCACGAGGATGTTGGTGATCGCCACGGTCGGTACGTCAGCATCCTGGCCGTCATAGGTGCCGGCCGGGATGGTTGCCGCCTGGTAGGCGTCGTTGCCGATCTTGGTGACGACATCCTGCGGAATTTCCACGTAGTTCAACGCCATGGTCGAAGACAGGTCGCGGATCGCCGCCATGCCCAGGCCGGCCGACTGCAGGGTTGCGTCGAGCTGACGGTTCTTGATCAGTTCGACGGATTCGGCGAACGGCAGGTACTCGACCTTGCCCATGTCTTCATAGCTCAGGCCGGCGGCCTTGAGGATGGCGCGGGCGTTCAGTTCGGTACCGGATTTCGGTGCGCCTACGGAAAGCGATTTGCCCTTGAGGTCGGCCAGCGTCTTGATGCCGGACTCCTTGCTGGCAACGATCTGGATGTAGTTCGGGTAGGCGCCACCGATGGCGCGCAGTTTCTTCAGCGGAGCCTTGAAGCCTGCGTCTTCGACGCCGTTCCAGCCGTCAGCGACCGAGTCGCCGAGCGCCAGGCCCAGCTCGCCACGGCCGGCTTGCAGCAGGTTGAGGTTTTCCACCGAGGCCTTGGTCGCCTGTACGGAGGTTTTCGAGCCCTCGATGCCTTTGCTGTACAGCTGCGAAATGGCCACGCCGATCGGGTAGTACACGCCGCTGGTGCCGCCGGTCAGGATATTGATGAAGGTCGGCGCGGCAACCGCTGCGGTGCTGGCGGTGAAGGCCGCGGCAGCAGCGAGCAGGCCGAGTTGCTTGGTCAATTTCATGGTGTTTCTCCGTTTCGTTGTTATTGGTTTCGCAGAACTGACGATAGACGATCAACCGCAGCCATTGTGGGGCGACGGACAAGACGGGGCGAGACACACACGGTTGGCCTTGGCAGAAAAGGCAGAGGTGCGCTGTGCGGCTGTTCTTGTCGTTGATCGCATCGGGCCTGTTGGTACCAGCACGAACCATGCCAGTAGCGATGATGGCTCTGGCGCGTGCCTTGCGTCGTCATTTGGCTTCCGGGTGCGCGGAAAACTGCCGATGCCGGCGCGGTGATAGGCGGAAATCCGCTTATCGTCACTTGGCGAAGCGAAGAAACCTGCCGGGCGCGCCGGCGTCGCAGTAAGGACGCGGTGCAACAGAAAACGGGGGCGGCATGGCCAGTGAGATCAGCGGCAAGGACCTGGGAATCGATATCGAGAAGGGCGAGGGCGAGCTGTTCAAGTGGTTCATCGCCAGCTTCCTGTTCGGCAAGCGCATCCAGCGGGACATCGCCGCCGAAGCCTATCGGGTGATCGTCGACGAACATGGACGCGACACGCCGGGCAAACTAGGCCATTGCAGCAGGCGGGAGCTGGTGCGCATGCTCGGTGAGGGTCATTACACGCGCTATGACGAGTCGACTGCCGAACGCCTGCTCAAGCTGTGCGCCAAGCTCAACAGTGAATACGGCGGCAAGCTGGGCAACCTTCGCGAACAGAGCAAGGACCGCAGGGACCTGGAGAAGCGGCTGGCCGAGTTCGAAGGGGTCGGGCCGAAAACGGTGGAAATCTTCATGCGGGAGGCCGGGAAGGTCTGGCGCTGAACCGGCGCTGCATGCCGTACGGGGTTACCGCGATCAGTTGCGCTTGCGTCGCCCGGCGATCCGGTTACAGTGGCGCCAGCGCCCCTTCGAATGCCTGCCATGCGTGTCTTGCTTGCCCTGTCCGTCCTGTTTCTGTCTGCGCTGGCCGCAGCCGGTCCCGCGCCCTATTACCAGTGGCAGAGCAAAGCCGATGGCACCGTCATCTGCCGACAGACCCCTCCCGGACATGGCTGGGAGCTGCTCAATGGCCAACCGTTTCGCGACCTCAACTGCACTCAGCCGGCCGCTCACGTGGAACGCCCTGGCGCAGTGCCTGGTTTTCGCCCGCAACCGGGCCGTTGAGTCGGATTTGGCCGCCAGCGCGAGGCCCCGTGACCGGCTTCAAGCCGGCCTCATGATACGTGGCACTGGGTTGGTCTACAGGGCAGATAGCAACGGTGTGGTTTTGAGAACCTCGCGGTCGAGACCGCTCCCACAAAACGCGGGCTCGACGTCGTCGTTGCCGGTACAAGACCAGCCCGCCATCGATGCTGCGTGGGAGCGGTTGACGGCGAATGACTGATCTGACCGCCTACTTCGGCCTGTTCACTGCCGCGTTCGCCGCCGCCACGCTGATACCGGCGCAATCGGAAGCCGTGCTGGTCGGTTTGCTGGTCAAGGGCAGTGCCTCGCCGGGCATGCTGTTGGCAGTGGCCACGCTTGGCAATGTGCTGGGCTCGCTGCTCAACTGGCTGCTCGGTCGGATGGTCGAACGGCTGGGCCACAAGCGCTGGTTTCCGGTCAGCGAACAGCAGCTGGAGCGGGCACAGCAGCGCTACCACCGCTATGGTCGCTGGTCGTTGTTGCTGAGTTGGGTGCCGATCATCGGCGATCCACTGACGGTGGTCGCTGGCACCCTGCGCGAACCGCTGTGGAGCTTCCTGCTACTGGTGACCCTGGCCAAGGGCGGCCGCTACCTGCTGCTCGCCGGCGTCACCCTCGGTTGGCTGTAAACCGAAGCGGCTGCAGGGAGGGTGCCCCTATCGCCGCGGCTGGCAGGTGCATGCCGAGCGTCTCTCAAAAGGGGATGCGGGTCTGCAGCGCATAGCCGTCGAGGGCGGGCACCATGCTGAGCTGGTATGTGGGCGGCTCATCACGCTCGAGCAGCAGAGTGAAGGCGAACGAGGAGACGAAATTGCCCAGCGCGATGCCGGCCAGCACGTCGGTCGGGTAGTGCTGATCGGCCTCTACCCGGGCCAGCCCGGTCAGCCCATCGAGGGCGTGCAGACCGATCTTGGCGGCATCGCGCAGGGTCGGGTTCATGTCGATGTAATCCAGGTTGCGCCGCGTCATCGCGGTTTCGGCAGCGCTCGTCGCGCTGTGGCGTGACGGCATGGCGTCGTCCTCCACCCCATCGGGGCGTTCACGCCCGGAGATTTTCTTGAGTCGCCCGGTCAGCTCATCGACGCTGGTCTTGCCGGCAACGAAGGTGGCGATGTTCGCCGCCTTCCAGTCCAGCGCGTCGGTAAAGGCCGTATCGTCGGGCGCGGCAAACACGACGCTGGTGGCATAGAGCACGGTGCTGGCCTTGAGCAGTTGGTTGCTGGCGTCTTCGCCGTCGTCGCCGAACAGGTACTGGTGCTTGCTTAGCGAGCGCTGCCACGGGTGGTCCCAGCCACCAGCCGCGATGACGACGGCACCCGCGAGCGGCATCCAGGTACCGCTGTCGCGCGCCGCACGACCAGCCGAGTCGGCCCAGTGATCCCAAGAGAGGAGGCTCTCGCCCAAGGGCGCTGCCGAGCAGATACCGCTGATGGAGAGCAACACGCCGGCCAGCAGCAGACGTGCGCCTGGTTGCGAGCAGACGGGATTCCGAGCGAAACGTAGCGGTGAACGGAGGTTGGACATGGCGCGAGCGCTATTAGAGGAATCGGGCCCGCAGCCTAAAGCCCGCGCGATCAAGGAACCGTCAAGGCCGTGTGAAGAAAGCGTCAAGCGCCGACAAATCCGTCCTCACCTAGGCGACGGTCAGCATCGTGTTGAATAGCGCGGCGTCTCGGTTCGCGCACGCCCTACAAGCTGCCGGGCATTTGGCCGCGCTCGGTAGCGCAGACGTGCACATCGCATGAGGCGCTGCATGAGTTCGTGCAAAGTGCAACGGAACCTTTTATTCGTCTAAATATAACTTATTGATAATAAAGGATAAATTCTTTTTTGGAGGTGGCACGCTCGATGCTGTAGTTGCTACCGCCGGTACGGCGGAACACAACAATCAAACTCAGCGGCTGGGCGGATGCGCCAGCCAGGACGTGGAAGAGAATGGATAACAGGCTGAACGGTGAAACGCAGATATGGGCCGATGGATATTCCTTCATGGAGGTCACGGAAACGCTGCTGATGGCGTTGGGAATTCGCACCGAAGATCAGCCGCCGGGTCTTCGTTCAGTACGGGCTGAGTCGATTTCCACGATGGATGACGAGCTCCTTCGCACAGAGGCCGATCGGTAGCGCCTGCGTTGCAGTGCGGTGGGCTTCGCCTTTGCCCACCCAAGCTGCCACTACTTTTCCAGCCCGCTCAGAATGCGGTGCGCAAGCCTGACCCGTGCCTCGTTCGGGTAGTACCGGTTGGCCAGGATGACGATGCCCAGCTGCTTGGCCGGAATGAAGGCCACATAGGCACCGAATCCGTTGGTCGAGCCGGTCTTGTTGATCCAGGCATCGGCCTGCGGCGGCAGCGGCGGGGCGATCGCCTCCACCGGCTGGCTTTCGAGCACCATCTGGCTGCTGTTGCCGGTCAGTAGATCGTCCAGCGCGACCGGATAGTCGTACTGCTCCCACACCAACGCCTGAGTCATGGCTCCGACCCGGTAATAGCCGGTTCGGGTCGCCGCCATGGCCTGTCTGACCGAACTGTCCGTTTCGACAATACCGAGCTGCGCTTCGACGAAATGCAGCAGATCCCGGCTGGTGCTTTTCACGCCGTAGGCTTCGTTGGCCAGCAACGCGGGGTTCAGCCTGACCGGGTCGCCGTCTTTGTTGTAGCCCTGGGCATAGCGCGCCCTTTCGCTGGGCGGAATGTCGATATAGGTGCTGTTCATCCCAAGCTTCGGAAGCAGTTGGGTCTGCAAGGCCTCGACATAGGAAAGCCCCAGGCTGCGGGCCGCAACCATACCCAACAGACCCATGCCGGGATTGGCGTAGACGCGCCGTGTGCCTGCTGCGTAGTGCGGCTGCCAGGCTCTGAAGTAATCCCTCAGTTGTTGTTCGTTGCGAATCTCGTCGGGCAGCTGCAGCGGGAAATCGCCGGCGGTATGGGTGGCCAGGTCGATCAGTTTGATTTTATCGAGCTGGCTATCTTGCAGGGCGGGCAGGTAGCGGCTGGGGCTGTCGGTCAGCGCGAGCCTGCCCTGGGTTTGGGCATAGGCCGCCAGGGTGGCGGTCAGGGTCTTGCTGACCGAGCCGATCTCGAACAGCGTGTCGCGGGTCACGGGCTGCTGCGTCGCCTTCGAGGCCACACCGAAGTTGTAGAAGCGCTGCTCGCCCTGTGTCGTGATCGCTATCGCCAGACCGGGAATCGCGTGTTGCACCATCACGCCCTGGGCGGCGTCGGTTACCGTCGTGTCGATGTCGGCAACATCCGCGTCGGCCACGGCCAGGCGGCTGAGCGCCGCCAGCAACGCAACGACGAACAGCCGTGCCCGACACATTCTGGATACGCGCATTACGGGGCCTCGATCACGGCTGAAGGGTCCGAAACCTACCATCCAGCAGCCGTTTGCAGAAGCCCTGCCCAAGGTCGTCGGTGTCGTTGTATCGACGCGCCGGGGCGTTCAGCCCACCGTGATGTCCAGCGTACCGATGCCTTCAACGCCGCCGCTCAAGCGATCGCCGCGCTGCACCGGGCCGACGCCGGCGGGGGTGCCGGTCATGATCAGGTCGCCGGGCTCGAGGACGAACAGCCGCGACAGATAGGCGACCACCTCCGGTACGCTCCAGATCAGCGAGGCGAGGTCGCCTTCCTGGCGGGTTTCGCCATTGATTTCGAGCCAGATGCGGCCCTCGCTCGGATGGCCGATGGTTGCTGCCGGCACCAGTGCCGAGCAAGGCGCGGCATGGTCGAAGCCCTTCGCCACGGCCCAGGGCCGGCCCATTTTCTTGGCTTCGGCCTGCAGGTCGCGGCGGGTCATGTCCAGTCCCACGGCGTAGCCATAGACATGCTCGAGCGCTTGCTCGACCGCAATATCGGCACCACCGCGACCGATGGCCACCACCATCTCGATCTCGTGGTGCACGCTCTCGGTGCCCGGCGGGTAGGGGAACACGCTGCCATCGGGGAGCAGGCTGTCCGGGTGCTTGGTGAAGAAGAAGGGTGGCTCACGATCAGGGTCGTGGCCCATCTCGCGGGCATGTTCGGCGTAGTTGCGGCCGACGCAGTAGACGCGCCGCACCGGGTAGCGCTGGCTGCTGCCGGCAATCGCGAGACTGGGAATGGCGGGGGTAAAGAGGTAGTCGTTCGGATCAGTCAAATTCACTGCTTAGACTCCAGGTCATTGTGGTTTTCGCGTCGCCGGTGCGAGGCGACGCTTGTGAATTCATTTACGCAGCGGCACGCTGCCGGCTTCGTCCAGGCTGCGCAGAAAGTCGAAGTCGCAGCCGTTGTCGGCCTGGGTCACGGTGTCGAGGAACAGCTTGCGATAGCCGCGCTCGTCGCCTTCACGCGGTTCCGGTCGTTCGAGCGCATCGCGTCGGCGTGCCAGCTCCTCGTCGCTGACCAGCAGATCCAGGGCGCGCTCAGCCACGCTCAGGCGCAGGCGATCGCCGCTTTCGATCAGCGCCAGCGGTCCGCCGACCGCCGCTTCGGGCGTGACGTGCAGGATGATGGTGCCGCCCGCCGTGCCGCTCATGCGGCCATCGGAGATGCGCACCATGTCCTTCACGCCGGCACGCGCCAGCTTGCGCGGAATCGGGATGTAGCCGGCTTCGGGCATACCGGGCGCGCCTTTCGGGCCGATGTTCTTCAGCACCAGGATGTCGTCGGCGTTGACGTCCAGGTCCGGGTCGTCGATGCGCTGGGCCAGATCTTCCAGGCCATCGAACACCACCACGCGACCTTCATGCTCCATCAGCTCGGCGCTGGCGGCCGACTGCTTGATGATCGCCCCGTCCGGTGCCAGGTTGCCGCGCAGAAAGGCGATGCCGCCTTGCGGGTAGATCGGGTTGTCCAGCGGGCGCACCACCTCCTGTGGGAAGGCGGCGATGGCGTCGAGCTCTTCGCCCAGGGTGCGTCCGGTAACCGTCAGCGCATCGAGGTGCAGGAAGGGCCGCAATTCGCGCAGCACAGGGGCCAGCCCGCCGGCTTTGTGCAGGTCTTCCATGTAATGCGTGCCGGACGGTTTGAGATTGACCAGCACCGGAATCTTGCGGCCGAGCGCGTCGACCTGGTCCATGTCGATGCGGATGCCGCAGCGACCGGCAATCGCGGACAGGTGCACGATGGCGTTGGTCGAACCGCCGATGGCCAGCAGCACCATCAGCGCGTTCTCGAAGGCCTGCTCGGTGAGAATCCTGTCTGGCGTCATCCGCGACTGAATCATCGCCACGGCCTGGGTGCCGGTGCGCTCGGCGATGCGGATGCGATCGGCCGTCACCGCCGGTGGCGTGGCGCCGCCGGGCAGCATCATCCCCAGCGCTTCGGTGACGCAGGCCATGGTGCTGGCGGTGCCCATCACCGAGCAGGTGCCGACGCTGGCCACCAGCTGGTCATTGACCTCGGTGATTTCCTGCTGATCGATCTCATCGCCACGGTACATGCCCCAGAAGCGTCGGCAGTCGGTACAGGCACCCACGCGCACGCCGCGGTGCGAACCGGTCAGCATCGAGCCGCTGACCAGTTGAATGGCCGGCACGCCGGCGCTGGCGGCACCCATCAACTGGGCCGGGACGGTCTTGTCGCAGCCGCCGATCAGCACCACCGCGTCGATCGGCAGGGCGCGGATCATTTCCTCGGTGTCCATCGACATGAGGTTGCGCAGGAACATGCTGTTGGGGTGGGCGAAGCTCTCGTGAATCGAAATCGTCGGGAAGTCCACCGGCAGCCCGCCGGCCAGCATCACCCCGCGCTTGACCGCCTCGATCAGCTGCGGCGCGTTGCCATGGCAAGGGTTGAAGCCGCTGCCTGTGTTGGTGATACCGACGATCGGCCGCGACAGGGCATCGTCGGAATAGCCGGCGCCTTTGATGAAGGCCTTGCGCAGGAACAGCGAAAATTCCGCATCGCCATAGTTGGTCAGGCCTTTGCGCATGCCTTGCGCTGCGCCTTCGATGGAGTTGCCGTTATTTTTGTTCATGGGCGTTCCTCTCGGTGGTTGGATCGACGCCGCAGCAATCGGCTCCAGGATAGGGGGGGGGCGCTGGACTCAACCGGCGCCGGACGGTGCCGGCCCGGAGCTGCCGCGCACCACCAGTTCGGTGGCTGTCTCGATCAGACCGGCCGGCCGCTTGCCGGCCAGGGCCTCGAGCAGATAGGTGCCGGCGTTGTGGCCGATCTGTGTCAGGTCTACGCGAATCGTGGTCAGCGGTGGGGACATGTATTTGGCGTAATCGAAGTCGTTGAAGCCGACGACCGAGACCTCCTCGGGTACCCGTACGCCCAGGTTCTTCGCCGCCAGCAGGGCGCCGAACGCCAGCAGGTCGTTGGCGCAGATCACTGCGGTGGGTCTAGCCGGCCCGCGCAGCAGGCGCTGCATGGCGACGATGGCGCCTTCCAGGGTCAGGTCGGTTTCCATGTGCCATTGCTCGGGAATCGCCAGACCGTCCTCGGCGAGGCGCGCACGGGTCCCTACGATCCGGTCGCCGACCCGGTCGTTGAACCCCGGTTCGCCGACGATCATCGCGAATTCACGGTGCCCGAGTGACAACAGATGCTCGACCATCTGCCGCGCGACGGCGATGTTGTCGAAGCCGACGCTGGGGCGGTTGTGGTCCTGCGCCCAGGCCTGCACGCAGGGGATACGCTTGCGCTCGATCAGCTCCCACATCTTCGGATCGTGGGTACGACCGACCACCATCAAGGCGTCGACACCATGCTCGAGCATGGTTTGAACTTCCTTGAGCTCGACGTGCGAGTCGAAGCCGAAACTGGCGACCAGCAGGGTGTAGCCGGCCTCGTGTACGCGCTGCTGGAAACCGGCAAGGGTGCGGGAAAAGGTCTCGGTCGCCAGCGTTGGCACCACCGCGCCGATGGTCATGCTGCGACGCGACGCCAGGGTTCGCGCGGCGGCATTGAGGACGTAGCCGAGCTCATCGCAGGCGCGCTGCACGGCTTGGCGCTTGTCATCGCTGACCGTAGCGCTGCCGTTGATCACCCGGGAAACCGTGGCCGTCGACACGTTCGCCAGACGAGCGACGTCCTGCAGGCTGGCGCGTGTCTGCAACGGGGGGAAAGGGGGGGCCGAGTCAGCCATTTCAGAGTCCTTGTGCCTACGCTGAACAAATTGGTGTTTGACATTAGGAAAAACCGAAACTAGGTTTTTGTAAACGCTTACATCGCATTTTTATTCAAATGTAAGCGATTACACAGTGGCTTACTTCCTCTAAAACTCCCACTGCAACAGCTTGTAGTGGTGGCACCAGAGATGAAATGAAAGCGCTTACATTTCAACGCAGCGAGAGATTCGGGACGAACAACAATGGCAAAAATCAGCTCCATCTCCGTTTGTGCGGCTCGCGTGCCGCTGGATAAGGTCACCTCATTCTCCAACCGCACGGTGCACGCTCGCGACTACGGTCTGGTCAAGGTGACCGGCGCCAACGGCGTCAGCGGTATCGGTTTCTGCTACGTCGGCAGTGCCGGCGGTGAGCTGTTGCCGATCGCCGTGGAGAAGCTGCTGGCGCCCGTGCTGCTGGGCCGCGACTCGCTGGACGTCGAGGCGCTGTGGCGCGAGATGTACCAGGAAGCGCTGTTGCAGGGCCGCGCCGGTGTGGTCATGCGTGCCCTCAGCATTCTCGACACCGCGCTTTGGGACCTCAATGCACGCAGCGCCGGCTTGCCACTGCACCGTTATCTCGGTGCGGCCAGTGCTGACCGAGTGCCGGCCTACGCCAGCGGTGGCTACTACCTCGATGGCAAGACCCCCACGCTGCTCGGCGAGGAGATGGCGCACTACGTGTCGCTGGGCTTCAAGGCCGTGAAGATGAAAACCGGCCGTCTCTCGCCCAAGGAAGAAGAGGCGCGGGTGGCGGCAGCACGCGAAGCCATCGGCCCGGACATCGAACTGATGCTCGACGTCAACAACGGCTGGAGCGATGTCACCCAGGCGCTGCAGTACGTGCGCCGCTTCGAGCGCTACGCACCGAGCTTCGTCGAGGAGCCCTTCCTGGTCGACGACATCGACAGCCATGCGCGGCTGGCACGAGCCACACCGATTCCGATCGCCACCGGCGAGGTGGAGGTTGGGCGCTGGCGCCACAAGGAGCTGCTCGACAAGGGCGGCGCCGCCATCCTGCAGACCGATGCGGTGGTCTGCGGCGGCATCACCGAGTGGCGCCGCATCGCGGCGATGGCGGCCGGGTACGGCGTGCCCATGTACCCGCACTGGTTCCACGACGTGCATGCACCGCTGGTGGCCGCCACGCCGAATGCGCGTTACGTGGAGTTCTTCTGGGATGACCAGGTCCTCAACTTCCGCCGGCTGATCGACCGCCAGCTGGAGCAGGAAGACGGCTACATCAAGCTGCACCAGACCCCGGGGCTCGGCTTCGACTTCGACGAGCAGGCCGTTGCGCGCTATGCGATCGCAGCCGGCGGCCAACCCTGGATGACCCTCGAAAACAACCGATGAGCGTTGCATGACCCGCTGTAGGGGCGGCGGCGCGCGGTTGCCGCTCCTGACCACGTCTGGGCTTGCCTGGCCAGACACGATAAATCCAACAAGAAACGTGGAGTGAGCGACATGAAGATCAACAAGCAACTGTCCGCAGCCGTCTTGACCGCCGTCACGGCGTTTTCCGTTCCTTTTGCGGCCCAGGCGGACTACGTCGCCGGCGACGAGGTCACCGTGCTGCAGGGCTTCAAGCCGGGCGGCGGCAGCGACGTGCTGGCGCAGCTGGTACAGCCCTACCTGACCAAGAAACTCGGTGCCAATTTCGTCAACGAGTACATCCCGGGTGCCACCGGCGCGATCGCCTGGACGCGTCTGGCACGGCAGTCGAAGAAGGACGGCACGGTGATCAGCATCACCAACACGCCGATGCTGATGACCAACTACATCATGAACGACGCCATCACCTACAACATCAAGGACCTGACGCCGATCGCCAACGTGGTGACCGACTCGGGCATTGCGGTGGTCGCCAAGGACAGTCCCTACAACACCATCGAAGACCTGTTCGCGGCGGCCAAGGAAAAGCCCGGCCGTATCACCGTCGGCAACTCCGGCGTGGGCGGCGACGACTTCTTCACCACGCTGGTGATCGAGAAGGCCACCGGTCTGTCCTTCAAGAAGGTCCCGTTCCAGGGTGATGGCCCCTCGGCCACCGCGGCCATGGGCAACAAGATCGACGTCAGCTTCAACAACGTCGGCAACGTCTACAGCCAGATCAAGAGCGGCAACCTGAAGGCGCTGGCGGTGTTCGCGGACAAGCGTTTCGACAGCCTGCCCGATGTGCCGACCCTGAAAGAGAAGGGCATCAACGTGGTCGCCGGCTCCTCGCGCGGCTACAGCGCACCGGCCGGGATTCCGGATGAAGCGCGCCAGCAGCTGATCGCCGCCTTCGAAGCGCTGAAAACCGACGAGGCATTCCTGGCTGATGCCAAAAAGCGTGCGTTGCACATCGACATCGTCACCGGCGACGACTACGGCCAGATGTTCGAGGACATGGAGCAGGAATTCCAGGGCATCTGGAGCGAAGTCGGTGGCAAGCAACAGTGAAGCCATCGGCCGAACGCGACGAGGGGAGGCGCCCATGAACATGAACAGGCTGGTACTCGGACTCTTTGGCATGGCCCTGGCGATGGTGTTTTTCAGCAACGCGCAGGGCTATCCAGAAGCCGCAGCGCAGATGCCGCTGATCTATTCGGTCACGGTGGGGCTGTTCTCGCTGGCCATGGTGTGTTCGGAATTGCTGCGCTGGCGCGCGGCCCGGCAACGCGAGGTCGCGCCAGCGGTTGCCAGCGAAGCACCCGCCGGCCCGCCACGTTACGCGGTGACGGCCTTCGTTTTCGTGCTGGCAATTGCCTACGTCGCGGCCATCACCACGCTCGGCTATGTGCTGGCCACCGTGCTGTTCATGGCGTTGGCGCTGGTGCTGATCCGCACCGTCTCCGTGCGCTTCGCCGTGATCGGCACGGTAGTGCTGGTGGCAGTGGTATGCCTGGTGTTCGTGCAGTTTCTGGGGCTTCCCATACCGCTGTTGCCATCGGCGATCGCCTGATCGCTCCCTTCCATTTTCGACGAGGCTTTTTCCGTGGAAAGTTCGATCGTCATGACGGGGTTGGTCAACGTGCTGACCCTGACCAACTTCGCCGCGATTTTTGGCGGCATCCTGCTGGGGCTGTTTGTCGGCGCCATGCCGGGGCTCTCCGCCACCATGGCGTTGGCTCTGCTGTTGCCGCTGACCTTCAGCATGGACACCGCGACCGGCTTGAGCATGCTCGCCTCGCTCTATGTCGGCGCCTCCTACGGCGGTTCCATTGCCGCGATCCTGTTGCGCACGCCGGGCACCCCGTCCGCCGCCGCGACGGTGCTCGACGGCTACCCGATGTCGCAGCAGGGCCAGGCGGGCAAGGCGCTGGGGATTTCCCTGTTCGCCTCCTTCATCGGCGGCACCCTCAGCGGTATCGCGTTGTTGCTGGCGGCGCCGCTGCTCGGCAGCATCGTGGTCGAGTTCGGCCCCATCGAGCTGTTCGCCATCGCCGTGCTCGGCATCACCATCATCGGCTCGCTGGCGCAGGGATCGGTGATCAACGGGCTGTTTTCCGGTGCGGTCGGGTTGCTGGTGAGTACCGTGGGGATGGACCTGATGACCGGCACGCCGCGCATGGCCTTCGGCAACATCAATCTGTTCTCCGGTATCAGCTTCACCGTGGCACTGATCGGCTTGTTCTCGATACCGCAGGCGCTGTCGCTGATCGAGAACTCACACGGCGCCGCCAAGGTCGCCAGCCGCATTACCGACCGGTTGATCCCGAAGTTCGCCGAACTGAAAGCGTTGATGCCGAATATCCTGCGCTCGAGCGGCATCGGTGTGATCGTGGGGCTGATTCCGGGCACCGGCGGCGATACCGCCAGCTGGTTCGCCTACAACGAGGCCAAGCGCTTCGCCAAGGACACCAGTCGTTTCGGCAATGGCGATCCGGCCGGGGTCGCGGCACCGGAGGCGGCGAACAATGCGGTGGTCGGCGGTGCGCTGATTCCCACCATCGCCTTGGGCATTCCCGGCAGCTCGGCCACCGCAATCCTGCTCGGGGCGCTGATGGTGCAGGGCATCCTGCCCGGGCCGAACCTACTGACCGACTATGGCGATGTCACCTACACGCTGATCTGGGCGGTGATCTTCGCCAACATCGGTCTGCTTGGCGTGGGCCTGATGTTCACCAAAGCCAGCGTGGCGGTCACCCGCATTCCGGACGGCTTCGTCGCCTGCGCGATCATCGCGCTGTGCATCATCGGTGCCTATGCGCTCAACAACAGCCTGTTCGAGGTGGGGCTGATGCTCGGCTTCGGCCTGTTCGGCTACTGGTTGGCCAAGGCCGGCGTCTCACCGGCGCCGATGGTCATCGGCCTGATCCTCGGTCCGGTGATGGAAAACGCCTTCCATCAGTCGATGCTGATCGGCAACGACGATTACCGCATCTTCCTGACCAGCCCTATCGCCGTGGTGCTGCTGTCCATCGCGTTGCTCTCGATATTGCAGGCGACGCCGGTATTCCGCTGGCTGCTCGCACCCTTGCGTCGTCGTACACGCCTCGCCTGAGGTCATGGCTGGCAGCTCGTCGTGGGCTGCCTGATCAACACAATAAGAGGAGAGCATCATGGGTCAGGACAAGGGGCGCGTCTGGGCGCCGGTCATCACGCCGTTCGGCGCGGATCATTCGCCGGACACCAAGCGTTTCATTGCGCACTGCCGCTGGCTGCTGGAGCAGGACGTGAGCCTGGCCGTATTCGGCACCAACTCCGAAGCCAATTCACTGGGCGCTGGAGAAAAGATCCGCCTGCTCGATGCGCTCATCGATGCAGGCGTGCCGGCCGCTCGGCTGATGCCCGGCACCGGCAGTTGCGCACTGCCGGACACCGTGGCGCAAACCCGTCACGCGACTGCCCTGGGTGTTGAAGGGGTGCTGATGTTACCGCCGTTCTATTACAAGGGCGTGTCCGACGAGGGCCTGTTCCGCTATTTCAGCGAGGTGATCGAGCAGGTCGGCGATGACAGTCTGCGCGTCTACCTCTACCACATCCCGCCGGTTTCCCAGGTGCCGCTGTCGCTGGCCTTGATCGAGCGGCTGCGCAAGGCCTACCCGAACAATGTGGTCGGCCTGAAGGACAGCTCCGGCGATTGGGCCAACACCCGGGCCGTGATCGAGCGATTCGGCGCGGACGGCTTTCAGGTCTATGCCGGCAGCGAGTCCTTTCTGCTGCAGACCCTGCGCGCGGGTGGCGCAGGCTGCATCAGCGCCACGGCCAACGTCAATCCGGGCCCTATCGCCCGGCTCGCCAGGAGCTGGCAGGCCGCCGATGCCGATGAGCAGCAGGCCGCACTGGTACGCACCCGTAAAATCTTCGAGCGCTTCCCGCTGATCGCGGCGCTCAAGGCGGCGACCGCTCGGTTCAGCGACGACGAGCAATGGGCGCGGCTGCGGGCGCCGTTGGTCGAGCTCGATGGGCACCAGTGCGCCGAACTGCTCGTGCTGCTTGGCGACGCCGGCTTCGACATGCCCGGACTCAAACACAGCTGACTGGAGTGACCGATGCACAAGAAACGAATCGTCGCCCTGCGGCGGCTTAAGGAATCGCACCTGCAGCGCTTGCGCGAAGCCTTCGAGGTCGACTATTTCGAAGCGCCGGAGCTGCAACCCGAGGCCGTCGCCACCGCGCTGCGCCAGGCGCACGGGCTGATCGGCGGCAAATTGCAGGTCAGCTCGGCGTTGCTCGACGAGGCGCCGCAGCTGGAAGTCATCGCCACCATCTCGGTGGGCTACGACAACCTGCCGGTGGCCGAGCTGAGCCGCCGCGGCATTCTGCTGACCAACACCCCGGACGTGCTCACCGAAACCACTGCCGACACCGGCTTCATGCTGATCATGGCCAGTGCCCGGCGTCTGGTCGAACTGGCGAACATGGTGCGCGAGGGGCGTTGGTCGCAGCATGTCGGCGAGCCGCATTTCGGCAGCAACGTGCACGGCAAGACCCTCGGTCTGGTCGGGCTCGGGCGCATCGGCCGAGCCATCGCCCGCCGCGCGCGGGGTTTCGACATGCGGGTGCTGTACAGCAACGCTTCGCCCAAGCCTGAACTGGAAGCCGAGTGGGGTCTGCAGCGGCGCAGCTTCGAGCAACTGCTGGCCGAATCGGATTTCGTCTGCCTGACAGTGCCGCTGACCGAACAGACCGAGCACCTGCTCGGCTACGAACAATGCCGAGCAATGAAGCGCTCGGCGTTCCTGATCAACATCGCCCGCGGCCGGGTGGTCGACGAGGCCGGGCTGATCCGCGCACTCGACGAGGGCCTGATCGCCGGGGCGGGGCTCGACGTGTTCGAACAGGAGCCGCTGCAGGAGTCTCCGCTGCTGCGCATGGACAACGTGGTGACCTTGCCGCACATCGGCTCGGCCACCCATGAAACCCGCGAAGCGATGGCCAATCGCGCGGTGGAAAACATCTGCCAGGCCTTGCGCGGCGAACGCCCGCGGGACCTGGTCAATCCCGAGGCCCGCCCGAACGGGTTTTCAGCAGCACAGCAGGAACAGTCGTTAGATGCCCAGTAACCCCTCGCGACGCCTGGCGTCGATCCTCAACCTGCATGACCTCGATCGCGCGGCGAAGCGCCATCTGCCACGGCCGATCTACGGCTACATCGCCAATGTCGCCGAGGACGGGCACACCGCCCGGGCCAATCGCAGCGCCTTCGACGCTTATTCGTTCCTGCCGCGGGCGCTGGTGGACGTGTCCAATATTTCGCTCGAAACCGAATTGCTGGGTCAGCGCTACGCCTTGCCGATCGGCATCGCGCCGATGGGCATCAGCGCGCTCTCGGCCTACCGCGGCGACCTGGTGCAGGCGCAGGCGGCGGCCAAGACCGGTATCCCGATGATCCTCAGCGGCAGCTCGCTGATCCGCATGGAGGAGGTGCTTGATAACGGCGAGACGGATTGGTTTCAGGCCTACCTGCCTGGTGATGAATCCGGTATCGAGGCGCTGATCGAGCGCGTGCGCAACGCCGGCTTCGACAAACTGGTGATCACCGTCGACTACCCGGTGCCGCCCAACAGCGACAACAACACCCGCTCGGGCTTCAGTTCACCGCTGCGGCCCAGCCTGCGTCTGGCCTACGACGGGCTGGTGCGGCCGCGCTGGCTGTTCGGCACCTTCCTGCGCACGCTGGTCAATCACGGCATGCCGCACTTCGAGAATAACTACGCCACGCGCGGGGTCGCGATCCTGTCCGGCAACGTCAAGCGCGACTTTTCGGGTCGCAGCCACCTCAACTGGCGCTATCTCGAACTGGTCCGGCGGCTGTGGCCGGGCAAGCTGGTGGTCAAGGGCATTCTCCATCCGGACGACGCGCGCCGATCCCGAGACGCAGGCGCGGATGGACTCATTGTTTCCAACCACGGCGGGCGGCAGCTCGACGGCACGCTCTCGGCGCTGGAAGCTTTGCCCGGTGTCGTCGAAGCTGTCAGCGAGCTGCCGGTGATGGTCGACAGCGGCTTCCGGCGCGGCACGGATGTACTCAAGGCCTTGGCGCTGGGCGCGCGCATGGTGTTCATCGGCAGGCCGTTCAACTACGCGGCGGCCTATGCCGGCGAGGCGGGGGTGACGCATGCGATCGACTTGATGGCGAGCGAACTGCAACGTGACATGGCGCTGCTGGGGCTGACCCGGATCGAGGATGTCACCAGGGATTGTCTGGTTCATAACAAAAAATAGAGCGCAAGCCGGTAGCGGAGGGTTTATGGGACGCGGACTGTTATCAGGGCTGTGGGACGTAGAAGCCGCCATCTATGCAGGGCCTCCGCCGCTGGAGGACCGTTTTCAGCTCGGCATGCAGCGCGCGGAAACGGCGTTGCGCGCGGCGCGTGCCGAGGCCGAACGCAATGGCTGGGCGGTGTCCATCGCGGTCGTCGATACCGCGGGCGAGCCACTTGGCCTGGTCAAGCTCGACGGCAGCCCGCCCGACAGCGCCCGCTGTGCGATCAGAAAGGCTCAACAGGCCATTGCCGCCGAGCAATGTGGCCTGGTCGACGAGGCGTCGCTGATGTCGCGCGCGCGGTACGCTCGCTACAGCGCGGTCGCCATCGCGCTCTACGTGGAGGACCTCTGCATCGGCGCGGTTGCCGTTCACGGCGTTCACCGCAGCGAAGCCGCGCACGTTGCCCATGCGGGTGCCGAGGCGTTTGACCGAGCCGACTGAGTCGAGCGGGCTCCGGTTGGCTGTAGGACGCGCGGCGGGATTCGCTGATAAACGCGCATGTCCGTGGGCGTCCGCAGCCTGCGTAGAACGAGCGATCCATCCGCCGGTACTGTTCTACTCTGGCTCCGATTCAACCCGTAACGGAGCCTGACATGCGGTCACGCATCACTGTCATTACCCTTGAGTTGAGTCGTTGCGGCTCTACCGCGAGGGGCTGGGCTTCTCCAGCGACTGCATCATCGCGCAGGAATTCGAGCACGGCACCATAGCGTTCATCAACTGCAACCCGGCCTGGGTTCGGCGCTCTGGCCGCGCAGCAGTGTCGCGCATGACAGCGGGTTGGCGCTCGACCTGGCCGGCTCCACCGAAATGATCCGGGCCATAACGTCTCGTCGAAAGCCGACTCGATGCCGCCATGGCTTCATCCATACCACCAGATCCTCCTGAGGGTTCAAGAGCGCTTTGCAAAGCGCTCACGCCCTTGACAGAGATTAAGCACTTCGTTCAAATGTTATGGTATAACATCTTAACGGAAGCCTTATGAGCAGGTGCAGAGTTCCAACGAGGTATATCGGGATTGCGGCGGTTACGGGTTTGGCATCACTGCCCACGTTTGCACAGGAGAACGATACGACTGTGCTCGATGATGTGTTCGTCATGGCTGATCAGGACGGGGAAGGTGTCCGACGCTATCAGGCGCGGCGCTCCGGTAGCGCGACCAAGACGGACACGCCGCTGGATGAAGTTCCACAGGCAGTCAGCGTCATTCCCGCCACGGTGCTCGATGATCTGCGCAGCCCCGTATCGAGAAAGCGCTGGACTACGCTGGCGGCGTGGCCCGCCAGAACGACTTCGGCGGCTTGACCATGTACGAATACAGCATTCGCGGGCTGACCACCTCGGAGTTCTACAAGGACGGTTTCAGCGTGAACCGCGGCTACATGAACCCGCAGGATCCGTCCAACGTCGAGCGCATCGACGTACTCAAAGGTCCGGCTTCCAGTCTCTATGGCCGCGGCGACCCAGGCGGCACCATCAATATCGTCAGCAAGCGTCCACAAAACGACCGGTTCGCCCGGTTGGACCTGAGCGCCGGTCGTTGGGATCGCTACCGCAGCAGCCTGGACGTGAACACACTGCTGGATGACGAGGGCACGATGCTCTATCGCTTGAATCTGGCGGTGGAGGACAACAAGAGTTTCCGTGATTACCGCTCCAGCGAGCGGCAATTCTTTGCGCCGGCGTTCAGCTGGGAATTGTCACCGCAGACTCGCCTGTTGGTGCAAGCGGAGGTGATCCGCAGCAGCCAGGTATTCGACCGCGGTGTGGTTGCGCCCAACGATCACCTTGGCAGCGTTTCGCGTTCCGACTTTTTCGGTGAGCCCGATGACGGCGAGATCGACAACAACAACGAAAGTCTGCAGGCCGAGATCGAGCATGATCTGAATGCCAGCTGGACCGTCCGCTTGGCCAGTCACTACAAGCAAGGACGCCTGAACGGTGGCGCTACCGAGGCAAGCTTTCTGGCCGACGATGCCCGCACCCTCAACCGCGAGTACCGCTACCGCGACTTCGACTGGCAGGACAGCATCACCCAGCTGGAGCTGCGTGGTCTGGTCTATACCGGCGACATCGAGCACAACCTGCTGATCGGCACGGAATACGAGCGCTATGCCAAGGATGAGCGCCTGATGCGCACCCGTCCCATCTCGACGATCGATATCCGTGCGCCGGTTTACGGGCAGCCACGACCGCCGTTCAGCGTGGGCCCTGGCGGGCGCAGTACCGATCGCCACGAACTGGTCCATTCCCGTTCGCTGAACCTGCAGGATCAGATGCGCTTGAGCGAAAAACTTTTCGGCGTCATCGGCGCGCGTTACGACCACTACGAGCATCGGCTGGACAACGAAGTAACCGGCACACGCACCGAGCAGACTCACGAAAAGATCACGCCGCGCATCGGCGCGCTCTACCAGCTCACCCCTGAGGTCGGTGTGTTTGCCAACGCCTCGCAGTCGTTCAAGCCCAACACCGGCGCGCCACGGCCAGGTACCGGGACTTCATTCGATCCGGAGGAGGGCGTCGGTTACGAAGCGGGCTTCAAGTTCGATCTGCTCGACAGCCGCTTGGGCATGACCGTCGCTGCCTTCCACCTGACCAAGGAAAACGTGCTCACCGCTGACCCGGCTGACTCGACCTACCAGATTGCCGCTGGCGAAGTGCGCAGCCGGGGTATCGATCTGCAACTGACCGGCCAGCTTACCGACGAGGTTCGGGTGATCGGCGCCTATGCCTATGTCGACGCCGAGGTGACGAAGGACAACACGCTGGCATCGGGCAGCCGCCTGCTCAACGTGCCAGAACACAGCGGCAGCCTGCTCGGTGTTTACGAGTTTCTCGATGGCGGTTTGAAAGGACTGGAGCTTGGCGGTGGCGTCAATTATGTCGGCGACCGCTCCGGCAATGTCGCGGACAGCGGCTTCGAATTGCCGGGTTACACCACGGTGGATCTGCTTGCGCGCTACAAGGCCACGCAGGACCTGACCTTGGGCGTGAACCTCAACAATGCCTTCGACCGCACCTACTACGAGCGCTCCTATAGCAACGTCTGGGTGATGCCGGGCGAGCCGCGCAACCTCAGCCTGAGCCTCTCACTGAATCTGTAACGCTGAATCCATAAGGAAAGAAGATGAACAAGCAACACGCAAAATACGCAATGGCACTGATTGCCGCGTTAATGGCCGGGCAGGCCGCCGCCCACGGCATGTGGACCGAAGAGCGACGCGGCAACATCGAGGTGATCTACGGCCACGGCGCTGAAGACAACGCCTTCGACCCGAAGAAAATCTCAGGCGCCTGGGCTGCCAACCACCATGGCAGTCGAATCCCTGTCACGGTCGAGCGGCTCGAGGACCATGCGCGCCTCAAGCCGCTGGAGCCCGCCGCGGTGCTCAGCGTGGCGCTGGACAATGGCTACTGGACGCAAGCACCGGACAAGAAATGGCTCAACGTCGGCGAAACGAAAGTCCCCGGCGCGCTGGATTCCGGGCATTACTACAAGTACAGCCTGGCGGTTCTGGAGGAAGGCGCAACACTTCCCGCGCTGGACAAGCTCAAGCTGGCCATCGTGCCGCAGCGTGATCCGCTATCGGTTGAGGTAGGTGACGAACTCGACGTGCAGATCCTGGTTGACGGGAAACCGGCCGCCGATATCGAGCTGATCGCCGACTACGTGAACAACCCGGACGAGGTGGCAGCGACCACCGACAAGCAGGGCAAGGCGAAGATCACCGTGCGCAACCACGGTCTCAACGTCATTGCCGCCTCCACCACCGTGCCGAGCACAGACCCGGACGCACGAGTGCGCGGTATGTTCTCCTCGTTGAGCTTCGTCAGCGCCAAGCACGAGCATTAATAGCGTCGTCCCAGCAAACCGAATTGAACAAACTCAGCGCTGAAACTTTCTCGGTGGTTCGCTGCAGGGCCCACGCAGCTTAAACGCCAGATCGAACGGGCTCGACCTGGTGTAAAAGCCCGGCCTGGGGCTTTTGCTGTTGACGAAGCTCGAACGTCCTAACCGACGTGGCGGGCGCCGTCATCGTCAAGCCGGCACATGACCCCTTTTGGGGCGCTATTCCGGGTACTTCAAGGACCCGGACGGCTGCCTCAGGGAAGTGGTGTGGAACCCGCATTTTCTGGACTGACCGACGCGCGGCCAATGCCCGCCCGTTGGTTCAGAACACGTGCTTCGATATGTGCTTGGATATTTCCACGATCGACGTCTTGCCGGTGAATTCGAACTTCACCTGGCCCAGCGACGAGAAATAGATTTCGAGTTCCGAGTCGAGATCGAAGGTGCCGGACGTTTCCACCGAATAA
Source organism: Stutzerimonas stutzeri (assembly GCF_018138085.1). Lineage (NCBI taxonomy): Bacteria > Pseudomonadati > Pseudomonadota > Gammaproteobacteria > Pseudomonadales > Pseudomonadaceae > Stutzerimonas > Stutzerimonas stutzeri. The sequence goes on along the minus strand of NZ_CP073105.1, from coordinate 4,846,064 downwards.
GCGACGATGTTCTTGTACGGCAGCGAGGTGAAATCCTTCTTGCTGCCGGTAAGGCCTTGCACATTGACTGCGATGATTCGCTGGGTGGTGAACACCACGCCGTCGCGCATCGACTTGTAGGCGTCGATGACTTGCTCACCGTCTAATAGCCGCGAACTGGTCCGCTCGGTGTATTCCTCGTTCTGCTTGAGCTTGAAAAGTCCTTTTTTGTTGTAGCCACTGTGGCCCTTGCCTTGGTTTTTCGTGTCCACCGCTGCTCGAGTGCCCCGAGCCGTCGAAAGGCCTGGGTTGCCTACAGTGAACTGCCTGGCGCCGCGACGCACGCCTCAGGGCACCGGTCGGCCGTCGACTTAAGGTCGACAAGCGAACGCCGTACGTGTTTTCCTGCTCCCCTTCCTCCTGCCAATGTACCGTCGACGAGCTATTCAGCTGATCGTAGCGGAGCAGTTGCCACGAAGTACCGTTGGATAACTGTGTTCCGCCACACGTTATGGAGGATCGGCGTGCTCGCTCAGGGCGGGATCGTCCCTTCATAATCCTGCTTTCAACAGGCGTCTAGTCAGGATGGACTAAGGATTACAGCATGTTGACGCAAGAAGAACCTCCCAGGGGACCAAGTGAATACGATCACTTGGTCTCGTCAGATACCCGCGCGATTGATGTCTTTCCCGGTGCGGTCTATCTCTGTAACCGTGAGGGATGGCTGGTCAGATACAACAACGAAGCGGCCGAGTTATGGGGCAGAACGCCCATAGTTGGAGTAAAGGGTGACCGCTTCTGCGGCTCGCATCGGCTTTTCGGACTGGACGGTGCGCCGCTGGCTTTTGACGACTACCCGATGGCGTTGGCTCTCAAAACCGGCGCGGCTATTCGCAATGCGGAAGTGATCGTTCAACGTCCAGACGGCTCGCGGTTCGTGGCCCTTGTAAATGTCAGGCCACTTGAAGATCGGCTGGGGGCCATTCAAGGAGCCATTGGTTGCTTTCAGGATGTCTCCACGTATCACGCGATGGCTGAGGAGCTTCATCGCAAAAGCGCCGATCTGGAAGACTTCTTCGAAAACAGCGCAGTCAGCCTTCACATTGTCAGCGCCCAAGGCATCATCCTGCGGGCCAACAAGGCTGAGTTATCGCTTTTAGGTTACACGGCCGACGAATACATCGGCCAACCCATAACGGCGTTTCATGTGGATGCGCCCGTCATCGGTGACATCCTCAGCAAGCTTGCCAGCGGCGACTGCCTGAAGAGTTATCCGGCACGCCTGCGCGCCAAGGACGGAACGATCAAGCACGTCCAGATCACTTCGAATGGGCGGTTCGAAGACGGCAAGCTCTTCAATACCCGTTGCTTCACCATCGATATGACCGACGTCCACGTGGCTGAGACCGCGCGCCGCGAGAGCGACGATCGACTTTCGGCAACCTATCAGGCGGCCACGATAGGTATCGCCGAGGCCGATGCAGATGGGCGCCTGCTGCGGGTGAACGACGCCTTTTGCGCCATGCTCGATCGAAGCCGAGAGCAGCTTCTGGCAATGACGTTCCTGAACTACACCCACCCGGACGATGTTGAGCAGGATGCTGCGCTTTATGCCCGTCAGGTGACCGGCGAGTTTGATCGCTATGTGCTTCGAAAGCGTGCTTTCAAACCTAATGGCGAACTCGTTTATCTGGATATTCATAGCTCGTCGGTAAGGGATCCATCCGGTGGCTTTCGCTATGGCGTACGGATAATCCAGGATGTCACGCAGACGCAGCGAATGGAGGACCGAATTCGGGAAAGCGAACGGCACCTGCGTGACCTGCTCGAGGCATTGCCCGCGGCGGTTTATACAACCGATGCAGAAGGTCGCATTACGTTCTTCAATCAGGCGGCTGTCGAATTGTCTGGCCGAACGCCTCAGCTGGGTGACATGTGGTGCGTCACGTGGCGGCTATACAACACTGACGAAAGCCCGCTTGCGCACCATGAATGTCCGATGGCGATAGCGCTCAAGGAAAACCGCGCAATACGAGGTGTCGAGGCCATTGCCGAGCGTCCGGATGGTACCCGTGTGCCGTTCATTCCTTATCCGACGCCCTTGCATGATGCGGATGGAAACTTGATTGGTGCGATCAACATGCTTGTCGACATCACCGAGCGAAAGCAGGCTGAAAACCGGCAGAAGACACTGATTGACGAGCTCAACCACCGGGTCAAGAACACGCTTGCCACCGTGCAGTCCCTGGCCGCCCAGACGGCGCGGAACGCGCAAAGCGCGGGCGATGCTCACAAGCGGTTCGAAGCAAGACTGCTCGCGTTGTCGCGGGCACATGATCTGCTAACGAAGCGGCATTGGGGCGACACCCCGCTGGATTCGCTTGTCCGTGAAGTGTTGATGCCGATAGTAGGCCATGAGCCTAGCCGCGTTCGGATTGACGGTGCATCCATTGAGGTCAATACCCGAGTAGCGCTCAGCCTCACGATGACGCTCAACGAGCTGGCGATCAACGCGCTCAAATACGGATCGATGTCGACCGAGACGGGCACCCTGTCAGTGACCTGGAATGTCCAGGCGTGCCCGAGCGAAACCCGGGCCAGCTTCCTCTGGCGTGAGCAAGGAGGGCCTACGGTGGTCGAGACTGGGCGGTATGGGCTGGGTTTCCGTTTGATGGAACGCTGCATCGAACGGGATCTGGGAGGGGAACTCGAAGCCGATTTCGCCACTGAAGGGTTTGTGTGCCGCTTTTCGATTCCCATCGGAGCCGAAGACCCATGACCTCGCTGGTTGGAATCAAGGTGCTCGTCGTCGAGGACGAGGGCGCCGTCGCGATGCTGATCGAGGAAATGCTGGAAGAGCTCGGTTGTGAAGTTGTCGCGTCAGTGGCACGGCTTGCTACGGCGCTCGATGTGGCGCGACATGTGGAAGCGGACCTGGCGATGTTGGACGTCAACCTGGCCGGCCAGTTCGTCTTTCCTGTCGCTGAAGTCCTTCGCGATCGCGCCATCCCGTTTGTTTTCAGCACCGGATATGGCGCCAGTCGAATACCGGCTGAGTTCAGCGAGTGCCACATACTGCACAAGCCTTATTCGGAATCCGAGCTGCGCCAGAAAATCACGCTGGCCGCATCCGAAGCCAAGCGCCAGAAGCGCTCGTTGCCTTAAGTCGTGATTCCGCATGCTCAGGCTTGGCCGCCCGCTTTGCTCAGGAGATTCGCGCTGAGTTATTGAAGCCCCAGAGGCCACCTCAAGGGCCCGGACGGCCACTTCTGGGAAGCGGTGTGGAACCCGCGATTTCTGGACTGACCGCTGCGCGGCGAATGCCCGCCCGTTGGTTCAGAACACGTGCTTCGATATGTGCTTGGATATTTCCACGATCGAGGTCTTGCCGGTGAACTCGAACTTCACCTGACCTAGCGACGAGAAATAGATTTCCAGTTCTGAGTCCAGGTCGAAGGTGCCGGACGTTTCCACCGAATAGGCGACGATGTTCTTGTACGGCAGCGAGGTGAAGTCCTTTTTGCTGCCGGTCAGTCCCTGCACGTTGACCGCGATGATTCGCTGGGTGGTGAACACCACGCCGTCGCGCATCGACTTGTAGGCGTCGATGACTTGCTCACCGTCCAGCAGCAAGGACCTGACCCGCTCGGCGTATTCGTCGTTCTGCTTGAGCTTGAAGAAGCCCTTATTGTTGAAGTCGATCATTGGCGTGCCTCGGTTCTGGTTTGCCGACATATTGAGCAAGGGAAACCAGAACTGTCCACGGCTGTGCCACTTCGACCGCAAGCGCATTCAGGTTCGAGCAGCGAATGGATGACCATCCGAGCGCCTTTCCCTGCGCTGGCCGCGTGACCCTTAGACTCGCTCAAACCCGGGCTTCCAGCTGCTCGCGTAGAAAGGCCATGAACGCGGTCAGCGATGGCGAGCGTGACACCGGGCGGGTTTCCAGCAGGCCAATCGAACGCCGTGCCGGTTGTTCTATCGGCACCGTGGTGCATCGCTCGATATTGAACACCGATGCGCAACTGGCCGGGAGCAGCGAAAACCCCAGCCCCTCACGCACCAGCGCCACCACCGAACTCATGTGTGCCACTTCCCAGACGGGGGTCGGTTGCATGCCCAGGTGCCTGAGCGCGGCGTTGGCCAGCGGGCGGATGCTGGTGTCCGGTGTGAGTGCGATATAGGGCAGGCGCTGCCATTGCGAGCGCCGCTTGGCATCCTCTTGCACCAGCAACACCAGGTTATCGTCCAGCAGCGGCTCGAAATTCAGGCTCAGGCCCTCGGCGGGCGACGACGTGATTCCCGCCTCGACTTCGCCACTCTGCAACCAGCCGAGAATCTCGCCAGCGCGGCCGTCCCGCAGGTGAACCTCGATACCCGGATGCAGCTGAGCGAACGCGGCAATGGCTTGCGGCAGGAATGACGCCGCGGCGGTAGGCAGCGCGCCCAGACGAATGCTGCCGCGGGTCAGCGCCAGCGTCTCGCGGGCATCGCGCACCGCATCTTCCATGTCGCGCAGCATCCGCCGTGCCTGCGCCAGAAAATGCCGGCCAGCCGGGGTCAGCTCGACCATTCGGGTGTTGCGCGCCAGCAGCTGCAGACCGAGCGATTCTTCGAGCTTGCGGATCGTGTAACTAAGCGCCGGCTGAGACAGATGCAGCAGCTCGGCGGTGCGAGTGAAACTGCTGCTCTCGGCAATCAGGACGAATGCACGCAACTGACGGAACGAGACGTTCATGGCTTACCTATAAAAATAGTGGATCAATTGATCGCACCTTTCGAATTCACAGAAGAATGACGCAGCGCCACCATGCAGGCAAACCGCAGTGGAGCGCCCTATGACGAGAACCATCCACATCGGCTGTGGTGCCGGCTTTGCCAATGACCGTCCCGATGCCGCGCTGCGGCTCGCCAAGGATCTGGCCGGTCGCAACGGCCAACGCTACCTGATGCTCGAACTGCTGGCCGAGCGCACCCTGGCCGAAGCGCAGCTACGCAAGCGTGCCGATCCCGCCCTGGGTTACGCCGCGCGACTGTTCGATTTCATCGAGCCGATCCTCGAAATCTGCCTCGAGCACCGCATACCGATCATCTCCAACGGCGGTGCGGCCAACCCCCAGGCTGCCGCGCGGCGACTGCGCGGGTTGCTCGGCGCACGTCACGCCGAGACGCGCATCGCCTGCGTGCTGGGCGACGACCTGTTGCAGGCTGACGCCGCAGCGCTGGAGCCCTGGCTGCCTGCCGATCTGCCGAGCGCAGGACGGGTTTCGATCAATATCTATACCGGCGCCGACGGCATCACGCAGGCGCTCGAACAGGGCGCGCAGATCGTGCTCTGCGGACGCGTTGCCGATCCGTCCCTGGCCGTCGGGCCCGCCCGCCACGGGCTCGGCTGGGCGCGTGATGACTGGACGAAGATGGCCATCGCCACGGTCGCCGGGCATCTGCTGGAATGCTGCACCCAGGTCACCGGTGGCTATTTCGCCCATCCGGGCATCAAGGATGTTCCTGATCTGGCCAACCTCGGCTGCCCCATCGTCGAACTCGGTGAAGACGGCAGCTTGGTGATCACCAAGACCCGCGGCAGCGGCGGCTTCGTCAGCGAGCGCACCGTCAAGGAACAGCTGCTCTATGAGGTCCACGACCCGCGCCGCTACCTGACTCCCGATGTGGTGCTCGACCTGGGCACGGCCTGCGTTCGCCAGCAGGGAGAGAACCGTGTGGAAGTCAGCGGTATTCAGGGGCATCCGCAGCCAGAAACGCTCAAAGGGCTGGTCGGCCTGCGCGGCCTCTGGTTTGGCGAAGGGGAGATTTCCTATGCCGGCCCCGCGGCGCTGGCTCGCGCCCGGCTGGCGCGGGACGTGTTGTTGCAGCGCTTCGCGCAACTGGCACCGCAGATCGAGCCCTGGATCGACCTGTCCGGCGTCGCCAGCCTGTTCAACGACAGTCGTGGCGAATATCTGGCGCAGCGCCTGGAGCACGCGCTGGAGCTGGAGGACGTCCGTGTTCGCGTCGGGCTCATGCACGCGGACCGAGACCTGATCGACGCGCTGCTGGGCGAAGTGGAGTCGCTATACACCAATGGTCCCGCGGGCGGTGGCGGGGTGCGTCGGCATGTCAGCGAAAGCCTTACCACACAAAGCTTTCTGATCCCCCGCGATGAAATCGAAACGTCCCTGGAGTGGTACTGATGAGCGCATTCGTCACCCTGGCCGACTATGCCCACGCCCGTGCCGGCGACAAGGGCAACATCCTCAGCATCGCGGTGTTTCCGCTGAACGACGCGCACTACGCCTGGCTGCAGCGCGAGTTGACCTGCGAGCGCGTCGCCGAGCACTTCGCGACGCGGCGGCCGAGCAACGTTCGCCACTATGAGCTCGCCAACCTGCGGGTACTGAACTTCGTTCTGGAGGATGCGCTGGAAGGGGGCGTCAACCGAAGTCCCGGGCTCGACCGGCACGGCAAGAGCCTGAGCTACCTGCTGCTGTCGATGCGCTTGCCCGCGCCGCCGGCTGGCTGACCGCTGCCACCCGTCGTACCCCAGTGCCGGCGATGCACGCCGGTCCCGACTATAAAAACAAGACGAGGCAAACCACATGATCACGACCCTGGGCTTTCTGATGATGCTCAGCATCATCGTGCTGATTCTGCTGCGCCGGATCAGCCCGGTGGTGGCATTCACCACCATCCCCGTCGCCATCTGCCTGCTGGCCGGCTTCAGCCCGCAGCAGATCGGCGAGTTCATCAAGAGCGGACTGATCACCGTCGCACCGACCGCGGCGTTGTTCCTCTTCGCCATTCTGTTCTTCGGCATCATGCGCGACCGCGGCCTGTTCGATCCGCTGGTCAATCTGCTGATCCGCAGCACCGGCGGCAAGCCGCTGGCGGTAGCCATGGTCACGGTGCTCGTCACCGCCGTGGTGCATCTGGATGGCGTGGGGGCGGCGACCTTTCTGTTGACCATTCCGGCGCTGCTACCGCTGTATCGGCGGCTGAACATGAGCCCGGCGATGCTGTTGTGCCTGGTCGGCACCACCGCCGGGGTCGGCAACATGGTGCCATGGGGCGGCACCACCGCCCGCGCTGCGGCGGTGTCCGGGCTGGATGCCACCGAACTGTGGCTGGGGTTGCTGCCGGTACAGCTGGTCGGCCTGGGCTGCATGTTGATCGTTGCAGTGCTGCTCGCCCGTCGCGCTCAGCGTAACCGGCCGGTGTCACTGGGGGCTGCGGCGACGATCGACTTCGCGCCGACCCAGCCGGAGCCGCGTGAGCATGCGCTGTCGCCCAGGACGCTGCGCTACTGGCTCAACGTGGTCCTGACAGGCGCGATCCTAGCCTGCCTGTTCACCGGTATCTTCCCGCTGTATGCCTGCTTCATGGTCGGCCTGGGCATCGCGCTGCCGCTCAATTTCGTTTCGCTGGATGCCCAGGCAAAGCGCCTCAAGGCCCACGCTTCGGATGCCCTGCAGATGGTGCTGGTGATGATGGCCGCGGCGGTGCTGCTGGGCGTGTTGTCGGGGGCGAAGATGTCCGACGGCATGGCGCTGGCGCTGATCGACATCCTGCCCGCCGGCTCGGCGCAGTTTCTGCACGTGATCATCGGTGCCTTCGGCGTCCCGCTGGGCATGATCTTCTCGCCGGACGCCTATTACTTCGCCCTGCTACCGGTGATCCGCGACGTCTCGGTGGCCGCCGGTGTGCCGCTGGAGGCCGTCGCGCGGGCCATGCTGATCGGTGAAAACACCGGCTTCGCCATCAGCCCGGTGGTCCCGAGCGTCTACCTGGCGCTCGCCCTGGCCGGCGTCGAACTGCGCAAACACATCGCCTTCACCTTCTTCTGGGCCTGGGGCGTGAGCCTGGTCATGCTGGTCTTCGCCCTGGCGATCGGCGCGGTGCAGATCTGATTGTCGTGATGGCGTGACGCGAAACGAAAAAGGCCCCGGGTTTTCACCTGGGGCCTTTCGTTTGTATATGGCGCATCCGGCGGGATTCGAACCCACGACCCCTGCCTTCGGAGGGCAGTACTCTATCCAGCTGAGCTACGGATGCGTTGCGGGGCGCAATCATACGCATGTCCTCGGCGGTCGTCCATGGCGGTTCGGCGGCTATGCGGTGGATGGTCTGTAGACTGCGCTGAGTTGCCTGCCGGCCATCAGGTTGGGCTATGGTGCGTTAATTTTTCCGAACATGGTGTTGCCTGTTATCAAGCGATAGGCCTAGCATTTGTTCGGGATTTCAAACGCCTTCGAGCAATAGGAACCCATCGCTTGCCTCTTGCTCTGACGTAGCTCAGGCGGTTCCATCACCAATCGCCTCTTATTGGCCAGACGGCCCCGGCCCACTCACCGGCATCGCGCCGGCGCTCAGGAGACTGCCATGCAACTCAAAGACACTTCGCTGTTCCGCCAGCAGGCCTATATCGACGGAGCCTGGCAGGACGCGGACAGCGGCCAGACCATCAAGGTCAACAACCCGGCCAGTAACGAGATTCTCGGTACGGTGCCGAAGATGGGTGCCGCCGAAACCCGTCGCGCCATCGAGGCGGCCGAGCGTGCGCTGCCGGCCTGGCGTGACCTGACCGCCAAGGAGCGTTCGCAGAAGCTGCGCCGCTGGTTCGAACTGATGATGGAGAACCAGGACGATCTGGGTCGGCTGATGACGCTGGAGCAGGGCAAGCCGCTGGCCGAGTCCAAGGGCGAGATCGCCTATGCCGCATCCTTTATCGAGTGGTTCGCCGAAGAGGCCAAGCGCATCTATGGCGACACCATTCCGGGACATCAGAAAGACAAGCGCATCATCGTCATCAAGCAGCCGATCGGTGTCACCGCCGCCATCACGCCGTGGAATTTCCCGGCGGCGATGATCACTCGCAAGGCCGGCCCGGCGTTGGCGGCCGGTTGCACCATGGTGCTCAAGCCGGCGAGCCAGACGCCGTTCTCCGCGCTGGCCCTGGCCGAGCTGGCCGAGCGAGCCGGGATTCCCAAGGGCGTGTTCAGCGTGATCACCGGTTCGGCCGGCGACATCGGCGACGAGCTGACCGCCAACCCGACCGTACGCAAGATCACCTTCACCGGCTCCACCGAAGTCGGCGCCAAGCTAATGGCTCAGTGCGCACCGGGGATCAAGAAGGTTTCGCTGGAGCTGGGCGGCAACGCGCCGTTCCTGGTGTTCGACGATGCCGATCTCGACGAGGCGGTGAAAGGCGCCATGCAGTCCAAGTACCGCAACGCTGGCCAGACCTGCGTCTGCGTCAACCGCATCTATGTGCAGAACGGCGTCTACGACGAGTTCGCCAAGAAATTCCAGGCGGCGGTGGAGAAGCTGAAAGTCGGCAATGGCCTGGAAGAGGGCACCGACATCGGCCCGCTGATCGACGACCGCGCGGCGGCCAAGGTCAGAGAGCACATCGAAGATGCCGTCGCCAACGGCGCGCAAGTGGTCACCGGCGGCAAGGCGCACCAGATGGGCGGCAGCTATTTCGAGCCGACGCTGATGGTCAATGTGCCGCACAACGCCAAGGTGGCCAAGGAGGAGACCTTCGGTCCGCTGGCGCCGCTGTTCCGCTTCGAAGACGAAGCCGAGGGCATCGCCCTGGCCAACGACACCGAGTTCGGCCTGGCCGCGTACTTCTATGCGCGGGACCTGGGTCGCGTGTTCCGCGTGGCCGAGGCCATCGAGTCGGGGATGATCGGCATCAACACCGGGATGATCTCCACCGAGGTGGCACCGTTCGGTGGCGTGAAATCTTCCGGCCTGGGGCGTGAAGGGTCCAAGTACGGCATCGAGGATTACCTGGAGATCAAGTACCTCTGCCTGGGGTTGTAAAACGCCGCGCGGTGCCAAAAGGAGCCAGTTCCCGTTCGGGACTGGCTCCTTTTTCGTTTATGGCAGCTTATCCCGCTGGTCAATAAACCGATCCGCCGCAGCCTAATCGCGCCGCGGTCTGCTGTCATTACGGACGCGAATTGGCGCGTGATTCCCGCTGGACGCGTCGATTGGTTGGGGAACATGGGCGAAGAGGTGATGCCCGGTGCGCTACGTAGCGTTGTGGCAGCTGCCGATCGAAGCGATTGTCGCAACACTCTCGACATGCAGAAATGACTCGACTATTCTGCTGTGCGAAACATAGTTCCGTGAAATTACAAATCCAATCATCATTTCACACGCGGAGGCCTGCCATGACGGATGTCGTACGGCTCGAACTTCAGGGCGAGATCGCTCTGATCACGGTCAACAACCCACCGGTCAATGCACTTGGCCATGCCGTGCGCGAAGGCCTGCTGCAGGCCTTTCAGAGCGCCGAGGCGAATTCGCAGGTGCGCGCCGTGGTGCTGGTCTGCGAGGGCAATACCTTTATTGCCGGCGCCGACATCAAGGAGTTTGGCAATCCGCCGCAGGCACCGAGCCTGCCGGAGGTGATCGAGGTCATCGAGGGCGGCAGCAAGCCGAGCGTCGCCGTCATTCATGGCACTGCGCTGGGTGGCGGGTTGGAAGTCGCGCTGGGCTGCCATTACCGTATCGCCCGCAAGGATGCCAAGGTCGGGCTGCCGGAAGTGAAGCTGGGCCTGCTGCCCGGCGCCGGCGGTACCCAGCGGCTGCCGCGGTTGGCGGGCGTCGCCAAGGCGCTGGACATGATCGTCAGCGGCACGCCGATCGGCGCGGCTGAGGCCGTCGAGCACAACATCGTCGATGAGCTGTTCGACGGCGAGCTGGCCGAGGCGGGTATCGGCTTTGCGCGCCGCCTGCTCAATGCCGACCGCGGCCCGCGTCGCAGCGGCGAGCAAACGTTCGGCCTGGAAGGCGCCGACAACGAGGCGCTGATCCGCGCCAAGCATGCCGAAGTCGCCAAGCGCATGCCCGGGCTGTTCTCGCCGCTGCGCTGCATTGCGGCAGTCGAAGCGGCGACCCAGCTGCCACTGGCCGAAGGCCTGAAGCGCGAGCGCGAGCTGTTCGCCGAATGCCTGAACTCGCCGCAACGTGGCGCGCTGATCCATTCCTTCTTCGCCGAACGCCAGGCGAGCAAGATCAACAATCTGCCGGCCGATGTGAAGCCGCGGGCGATCAACACCGCTGCGGTGATAGGCGGCGGCACCATGGGCGTTGGCATCGCCCTCTGCTTCGCCAACGCCGGTGTGCCGGTGAAGCTGCTGGAAATCAACGAAGAAGCGCTGCAGCGCGGCTTGCAGCGGGCCCGCGATACCTACGCGGCCAGCGTCAAACGGGGCAGTCTCACCGAGGACGCGATGGAAAAGCGCCTCACGCTGGTCGAAGGCGTCACCGAATACGCTGCGCTGGCCGACGTTGACGTGGTGGTCGAGGCGGTATTCGAAGAGATGGGCGTCAAGCAGCAGGTGTTCGAGCAGCTGGACGCGGTGTGCAAGCCCGGTGCGATCCTCGCGTCCAACACGTCATCCCTAGATCTGAACGCCATCGCCGCCTTCACCAAGCGCCCGGAAGACGTGGTGGGCCTGCACTTCTTCAGCCCGGCCAATGTGATGCGGCTGCTGGAAGTGGTGCGCGGCGAGAAGACCAGCCACGAGGTGCTCGCCACCGCCATGGCCATCGGCAAGAAATTGAAGAAGGTCTCGGTGGTGGTCGGCGTCTGCGATGGCTTCGTCGGCAACCGTATGGTCTTCCAGTACGGCCGCGAGGCGGAATTCCTCTTGGAGGAAGGCGCCACGCCGCAGCAGGTCGACGGCGCGCTACGCAACTTCGGCATGGCCATGGGCCCCTTCGCCATGCGTGATCTGTCCGGCCTCGACATCGGCCAGGCGATCCGCAAGCGCCAGCGCGCGACGCTGCCGGCGCATCTGGATTTCCCGACCGTTTCCGACAAGCTCTGCGCCGCCGGCATGCTCGGGCAGAAGACCGGCGCCGGCTACTACCGCTACGAGCCGGGCAACCGCACGCCGCTGGAGAACCCTGAGCTGGCGCCTATGCTGGAAGCTGCGTCGCGGGAAAAGGGCATCGAGCGAAAGGCGCTGGACGAGCAATACATCATCGAGCGGACCATTTATGCGCTGGTCAACGAGGGCGCGAAGATCCTTGAAGAAGGCATCGCCCAGCGCTCCAGCGACATCGACATCATTTACCTGAACGGCTATGGCTTCCCTGCCTTCCGTGGCGGCCCGATGTTCTATGCCGACAGCGTCGGCCTGGACAAGGTGCTAGCGCGGGTCAAGGAGCTGCACGCACGTTGCGGCGACTGGTGGAAGCCAGCGCCGCTGCTGGAAAAACTGGCCGCCGAAGGCCGCACCTTCACCGAATGGCAGGCCGGGCAATGAGCGCCGCCCGCCTGCAATCTGCCGATCGGACATCGAGGATCCATCCATGAACGTCAACTACACGGCCGAAGAGCTCGCCTTCCGCGATGAAGTGCGCGCCTTCCTCACCAACGAGCTGCCCGCGGACATCGCCGCCAAGGTCAAGCTCGGCAAGCACATGTCCAAGGAAGACCACCAGCGCTGGCAGCAGATCCTGGTCAAGCGCGGCTGGTACGCGCCGGGTTGGCCGGTGGAGCTGGGCGGCACCACCTGGGGCCCGGTCGAGAAGCACATCTTCGACGAGGAATGCGCCGCCTTTGGCGCGCCGCGCAGCGTGCCCTTCGGCGTCAACATGGTCGCCCCGGTGATCATCAAGTTCGGCACCCAGCAGCAGAAGGACTATTACCTGCCGCGCATCCTTTCCGGTGAAGACTGGTGGTGCCAGGGCTATTCCGAGCCGGGCGCCGGCTCCGACCTGGCCAGCCTGAAGACCCGCGCCGTGCGTGACGGCGACCACTATGTGGTCAACGGCCAGAAGACCTGGACCACGTTGGGCCAGCACGCCAACATGATTTTCTGCCTGGTGCGTACCGACCCTGAAGCCCAGCAGCAGCGCGGCATCAGCTTCCTGTTGATCGACATGAGCACGCCGGGCATCAGCGTGCGGCCGATCATCACCCTGGACGGCGACCACGAGGTCAACGAAGTCTTCTTCGACAACGTCCGCGTACCGGTGGAAAACCTCGTCGGCGAGGAAAACCAGGGCTGGACCTGCGCCAAGTACCTGCTGACCCACGAGCGCACCGGCCTGGCCGGCATCGGCGCCTCCAAGGCGGCGCTGGCGCACCTCAAGCGCATCGCCATGAAGGAAGTCTGCGACGGCAAGCCGATGCTCGAAGACCCGCTGTTCCGCGCCCAGGTCGCGGAGGTGGAAATGCAGCTGATGGCCATCGAGATGAGCACCCTGCGCATCCTCGCCGCGGCGAAGGAGGGCGGCGTGCCCGGTGCCGAGTCCTCGATCCTCAAGGTCAAGGGCACCGAAATCCGCCAGGCCATCACCAGCCTGCTGCGCAAGGTGATCGGCCCCTACGCGCTGCCGTTCCTCGAAGAAGAACTGCAACTGGACTACGACGGCCAGCTCTTGCACGCCGACTACAGCGCGTCGCTGGCCGGTGATTACTTCAACATGCGCAAGCTGTCGATCTTCGGCGGCTCCAACGAAATCCAGAAGAACATCGTCTCGAAGATGATTCTCGAGCTGTAAGGGGGCACCGCAATGGACTTCAAACTGACTGAAGAGCAGCAAATGCTGCAAGACACCGCGGCGCGTCTGGTGCGCGACGCCTACCCGTTCGAGCAGCGCGAGAAATTCAGCGAGTCGGAGCTGGGCTTTTCCGCCGAGTTCTGGGCGCAGCTGGGCGAGCTGGGCCTGACCGCCGTGCCGTTCTCCGAAGAAATTGGCGGCTTTGGCGGCGGCGGTGTGGAAACCATGCTGGTGATGACCGAGCTGGGGCGCGGCCTGACGCTGGAGCCTTACCTGCAATCGGTGATCTTCGGCGGCGGGTTGCTCAATCAGCTGGGCAGCGACGCGCATAAAGAAGATCTGCTGCCCCAGGTGGCGGCCGGTTCGCTGCAGCTGGCGGTCGCGCTCGACGAGCCACAGAGCCATTACAACCTCAACGACGTGCAGACCAAAGCCGAGGCGGTGGACGGCGGCTATCGTCTTTCTGGTCGCAAGGCTGTGGTGATTGGCGGGCACAGCGCCGGGAAGATCATCATCTCCGCGCGTACTGCCGGTAACAGCCGCGACGAGGCCGGCATCAGCCTGTTCCTTATCGATCCGAGTGCTCAGGGCGTGAGCCGTCGCGTGTACCCGACCATCGATGGGCGCAAGGGCTGCGAGCTGTTCCTCGACGACGTGCAGGTCGGCGCCGATGCGCTGCTCGGCGAAGTCGGCAACGCGCTCCCGGCGCTGCGTTATCAGCAGGGCCGCGCCATCGCCGCGCAGTGTGCCGATGCGCTGGGCAGCATGGATGAAGCCTGCAAGCTGACCCTGGACTACCTGAAGACGCGCAAGCAGTTCGGCGTGCCGATCGGCAAGTTCCAGGTCCTGCAGCATCGCATGGTGGACATGCAGACCGAGCTGGAACAGGCCACCAGCATGGCGATCCTCGCCGCCACCTTTGCCGATGGTGAAGACAACGACGACCGCCGCCGCATCATCGCCGCCGCCAAATACATCTGCGCCCGCGCTGCGCGCAAGGTGGCCGAGGAGGCGATCCAGCTGCACGGCGGCATCGGCATGACGTGGGAATACAACCTCGCCCACCACGCCAAGCGCCTGGTGATGATCGCCCACCAGTTCGGTGACGATGACCACCACCTGAAGGCGTACGCGAAGTTGATGCAGGTGGCGTGATCGCCTGACCGCAGCACAGCAACCGGGCCCATGGCCCGGTTTTGCTTTCCTGACATCTCCGCACCGCCAGCGCTGCTGCCCCACATGCCGCCGCGTATAGGCCTCGCTCCTGTAGGAGCGAGCGCTGCTCGCGAAAAGGGCCCAGGATGGTCGAGCCACTAGGGCAGCCTTGCGTTCCCGCGGTCCTGCGTTCCGCTAACTTACCGGCGCTCGAGAGCAGTCGGCTGGTTACGGCTTGTCTGCTCCAGCTCCGCAGCTCGGTAGGGTGGATGTCGCCTTTTACATCCACTCGGCTGGATCGAGGGCGCGTTGCTGCGGTGGATCGGTGGAGCGTGATCCACCCTACGATGTCGGCGTGACGCAGGGCGGATATCGCGGTTCACTTGAATGTTGCGGATGGCCAAAGCGGTTATGTCGCCGTTGCCAGCGCAGCCGCCTGATCCTTGTGGTCCTGCTCCAGCTCCTGCTCCAGCTCCGGCAGCAGGTGTTCCGACCAGAGCGTTGGCTTGAACGCATCGCGGAAGAAGCCGAAATGGCCGATGCGATCGGCGCCGACTTCGCTAGGCGTAATCCGGCGCATGGTCTTTGGCGCGCTGGTATAGAAGCCGTGCAGCGATTCGGTGTTGCGTGCCGACATCATTTCGTCATCGCTGAACGAGAGCGACGTCAGCGGCGTGCGGACCGCGGCGAAGGCCTGGCGTATCGGCTCGCCTTCAACACCGACCAGATAGTCGGGATGCAGGCACCAGCGCCGCCATTGGCGAATGACGCCGGCTGGCAGATCGCCAACGGCGCCGATGCGATCCCCCGGGAAGTACCCGGCGATGGCTGTGAGCGTCGGCGCCAGGCCGTGCCAGAGCAGCCATGCCTTGCGCCGGATCTGCGGGCTGTTCTCGCGCCAGTAGCCGCTGCCCGCGGCGATGGTGACGATTCTCGTAAGCCGCTGATGACCTTCCACCAGCGGCAGGATCTGCGCACCGACACTGTGGCCGACCCAGTAGATCGGCAGCTCACCAGCAGCGTTACCTACCGCCGCGAGCACCGCACTGCAGTCGTGGCGGGCCCAGTCGAGGATATCCACCTGAAGCTGGCGCAGCGGAATGCGGCGGGAACGGCCCATGCCGAGGTAGTCGAAGGTGACGACCAGATAGCCACGAGTAGCCAGCCAGGTGGCGAACGCGGCGTAGAAGCGTTGCTTGACGCCCATAGCCGGTGCGATCAGCACAGCACCACGCGGCGCGGCGTTCGGTTGGTACCAGTAACTGGAAATCAAGTGGCCGTTGCCGTTGTCGATCGAGCGCTCTTCTGCCTGTATCGTCGCCATCTTGTTGTTCTCCGCTCTTTTGGGTTTGTCGCGAGCAATGCAGTATACGAACAGCAGAAGATAATTCTAGAAAATTATTCTAGTTCGCCTTGGAGGTTGGATGGCCCGCAGTAGCCGTAAACAGGAAATCCTGCAGGCCGCGCTCGCCTGTTTCACCGAGTTTGGGGTCGAGGCGACCACCATCGAGATGATTCGCGACCGCTCCGGCGCCAGCATCGGCAGCCTCTACCACCACTTCGGCAACCGCGAGCGGATCATTGCGGCGCTGTATCTGGAAGGTATCGGCGAATACGCCGCGCTATTGGAGGGCGGGCTGATCGAGACGCTGGATGCCGAGGCGTGCGTGAAGCTGTTCGTGACCAGCTACATCGACTGGGTGGTGGCGAACCCCGACTGGGCGCGCTTCGTGCTGCACAACCGTGGCCGGGTCGAGGCCGGGGAGATGGGCGAGCGGCTGCGTGAGGTCAACCAGGCGCATGGCGAGCGGGTCAGCACGATCCTGCGGCGACACCGCGACAGCGGCGCCTTTCGACGAATGCCCGGCGACTGTTTCCTGGCCGTGGTGATCGGGCCCTGTCATGACATGGCCCGCAACTGGCTGGCCGGGCGCTCACGCACCGCGCTGGCCGATTGTCGCGAATTGCTTGCCGATATCGCCTGGGCGAGCGTCAGAGCGCAGTGACTGCGAGGGCTGGCCGTCAGCCTTGCGCTGAACGGTCGGCTTGAGCCAAGCGCATCTCGCTCCGGCCTGATCTCGCCGAGCGAGCGATCAGACGCCCAGGCTTTCGATATCGCGGGCAAGCATTTCCAGCTGGTGGGCCAGGGAGCCGCGTAGCGTTTCCTCGCTGAGCTGGAACGAGGGCGCGCCACAGGTCAGCGCCATGATGCTGCCGTCAGCCAGGTGCAGCGGTACCCCGGCTGCCTTGACGTTGCGGTCCCAGTCGCCGAGCGACAGGCAGAAGCCGTGCCGGCGGAATTCGTCGAAGGAGCCTTCCAGCGATTGCTTCATGGCGGGCCATTCATCGCCGTACTTGGCTTCCAGCGCGGCCATGAGGTGCTCACGCTCCTTTTCCGGAGTGGCGGCGAGAAAGGCACGGCCTGCGGAAGTCGTCGCCAATGGCAGGCGCACGCCGACATCCATGCGCAACGTCGAAACCTCGGCAGGCCGACAATTTTCTACGTAGATCATCGACAGGCGGTCGCGGCAGGTCAGGCCGACCGAGGTGTTGGTGCGCCGGGCGAACTCGTCCATATAGGGCTTGGCCAGCTGGCGAACGCGCAGATTGGAGACGTAGGCGTAACCCAGCGCCAGCACGCCGGAGTCGAGCTGATATTTTTCCAACTGCTGGGAATAGCTGAGGTAGCCAAGCTTGGTCAGGGTATAGGTCATGCGCGACACGGTGGGTTTGGGCAGCCCGGTGATCCGTGCGATGTCCTGATTGCCCATCACCACCGAACCGTGGGTAAAAGCGCGCAGCACGTCCAGCCCGCGAGACAGCGCCTCGACGAACTTGCGGTCTTTGGGGTTCTCGATGTCTTCAGCGTCGCTCATGATGGTGTCGGTCTTTCCGGTAGTGGGCAGCGGGCGCGAACGATAGCAGATCGCCTCGAGGCCGGCAGTACGGCCCCGGCAGGCGCTTGCAACCGTGGCGAGGGAAGGAAAGTCCTGCCCTGTGGTGGGAAACATTGTTTCATAGTAGTCGAAAAATCCAACGCTTAATTTCGCACAGTAAAATCGTGATTCGCTAGTTTGCGTCGGTGCGCGTTTGCAGTGTTTGGCTATTCATTACCGGAAGCGCCTGGAGCGGTCGGAGCCTGGTCGCTGGACGACGGTGCTCCTGGTGGCGTCGTCGGAAAGTTCGTTTCATCTATTCCGCAAACTTTTTAGCCGACGAACGGTAAAGTCGCGCAAAGGTGCCCCGGCGCGGTCTACCGGCGATCGACCGCAAGCGGTGCGCTCAGGGAAAAGTCACTCCGCGCTTGTTGCTCGGGGGGCTTTCTGATATAAAGCAGCGCTCTTTTCTAGGGGCCCGGTTTCTTCGCTTGCCGCGTAGCCGGTAAGACCCCAATGAAACGTGGCGCTGAGCGCCGAAAGACAAGTGAATTCAAGCGGCCAACCCATGCCGGGTTGGGCATGTGGTTTTAGAGGGCTGAGGCATGTCGAGAGTCTGTCAAGTTACCGGTAAGGGTCCGGTAACCGGGAACAACATTTCCCACGCGAACAACAAAACCCGTCGTCGTTTTCTGCCGAACCTGCAGCATCATCGCTTCTGGGTCGAGTCCGAAAACCGCTTCGTCCGTCTGCGCCTGACCGCCAAGGGCATGCGCGTCATCGACAAGCGCGGCATCGACGCCGTTCTGGCTGAACTCCGCGCTCGCGGCGAAAAGGTTTAAGGAGAACTATCATGCGTGACCTGATCCGTTTGGTGTCCAGCGCCGGTACCGGCCACTTCTACACCACCGACAAGAACAAGCGCACTACTCCCGACAAGATCGAAATCAAGAAGTACGATCCTGTCGTGCGTAAGCACGTGATCTACAAGGAAGCCAAGATCAAGTAATTGGTCGGCCCTTGAAGGAAAAACCCGCCTGTTGGCGGGTTTTTTCGTTTCTGGGCTCCGGTTAAGCGGCCTTGCGGATGGCGTCGGCGAGGCGCTCGATCATGGCGTCGATATGCTCGCGTTCGACGATCAGCGCCGGCGACAGGGCAATGGTATCGCCGCTGGCGCGCGCCAGCAGGCCGTCGGCGAAGCACTGGCGGAACACGTCGTAGCCACGTTTGCCGACGCCGTCGGCATGCGCCGCGAACTGAATACCGGCAACCAGGCCGACCGTGCGAATGTCCGTCACGTTCGGCAGCCCTTGCAGGCTGAACAGGGCGTCCTGCCAGTAGGCTTCGATCTCGATGCCTTTCTGGAACAGGTTTTCGCGCTGATAGATGTCCTGCGTAGCCAGCGCTGCGGCGCAGGCCACCGGATGACCGGAATAGGTGTAGCCGTGGAAGAACTCGATGGCGCTTTCCGGACCCTGCATGAAGGCCTCATGAATGCGTTCGTCGACGAACACCGCGCCCATCGGAATCGCGCCGTTGGTCAGCCCCTTGGCGCAGGTGAGGATATCCGGCGTGACGCCCCAGCGCTGCGCGGCGAAGGCCTCGCCGACACGGCCGAAGCCGGTGATCACCTCGTCGAAGATCAGCAGGATGCCGTGCTTGCGGGTGATCTCGCGCAGGCGTTGCAGATAACCCTGCGGCGGCAGAATCACACCGGCCGAGCCGGACATCGGCTCGACGATGACCGCCGCGATGTTCTCCGCGCCGTGCAGGGTGACGAGGCGCTCCAGTTCGTCGGCTTTTTCGGCGCCATGCTCCGGCAAGCCGCGGCTGAAGGCGTTGCGTTGCAGATCGAGCGTATGCGGCAGGTGGTCGACCCCGGGCAACAGCGCGCCAAACGCCTTGCGGTTGTTGGCCATGCCCCCCACCGAAATACCGCCGAAGCCGACGCCATGGTAGGCCAGCTCGCGACCGATGAGCCGGGTGCGACTGCCTTGGCCGATCGCCCGCTGATAGGCGAGGGCAATCTTCAGCGCGGTATCGGCCGACTCGGATCCCGAGTTGGTGAAGAACACCCGGTTCAGCCCGGCCGGGCTGATCTGCGCGAGCCGCTCGGCCAGCTCGAACGGCAGCGGGTGGCCCATCTGAAAGGTCGGCGCGAAGTCCAGCTGGGCGATCTGCCGGCTCACCGCTTCGGTGATCTCGCGCCTGCCGTGACCGGCGTTGCAGCACCACAACCCCGCGGTACCGTCGATCACCTGGCGCCCGTCGGTGTCTGTGTAATACATGCCCTCGGCACGCTCGAGCAGGCGCGGGTTGCCTTTGAACTGGCGGTTGGCGGTGAAAGGCATCCAGAAGTGTTCGACGGACTCGTGGGTCATGGCGCGCTCCGGCAGGGCTGTTTTGGCGGCTATGCTGGTACACGATGGTCTTCACGCGTGGCCAGCGGTTTCGGCGAGTCTATGTTTAATAAAACGAACAAAACAAGGTGGAAACCTGTCGCCGCGTAAAAAATATTGATAGGCCTGGCGCCCCTGGTTTAGGGTGCCTTTCTGATTAGTCGACTGTTTACCGAGGATTCTCCATGACCACCCTGACACTCGCCGATTGGCAACAGCGCGCCCGTGACCTGCGCATCGAAGGCAGGGCCTTCATCCAGGGCGAATACACCGCACCGAGCGCCGGCGCCAGCTTCGATTGCATCAGTCCGGTCGATGGCCGCGTGCTGGCGCAGGTGGCGAGCTGTGACGAGGCCGACGCCGATCGCGCCGTGATCAGTGCGCGCATGGCTTTCGAATCCGGTGCCTGGTCGCGCATGGCGCCGGCCAAGCGCAAGGCGACCATGATCCGCTTCGCCAACCTGATCCAGGCCAATGCCGAGGAACTGGCGCTGCTGGAAACCCTGGACATGGGCAAGCCGATCAGCGATTCGCTGAATATCGATATCCCGGGATCGGCCAATGCCCTGCGCTGGTCGGGCGAGGCGATCGACAAGATCTACGACGAGGTGGCCGCGACGCCGCACGATCAGCTGGGTCTGGTGACCCGCGAGCCGGTGGGTGTCGTGGCGGCCATCGTGCCCTGGAATTTCCCGCTGATGATGGCCTGCTGGAAACTCGGTCCGGCGTTGGCCACGGGTAACTCGGTGATACTCAAGCCGTCGGAGAAGTCGCCGCTCACGGCCATTCGCGTGGCGCAGCTGGCCATCGAGGCGGGCATTCCGGCAGGCGTGCTCAATGTGCTGCCGGGCTACGGGCATACCGTGGGCAAGGCGCTGGCGTTGCACATGGACGTCGACACGCTGGTCTTCACCGGCTCTACCCGCGTCGCCAAGCAATTGATGATCTATGCCGGCGAATCGAACATGAAGCGCGTCTGGCTGGAGGCGGGCGGCAAGAGCCCGAACATCGTCTTCGCCGATGCGCCGGATCTGCAGGCCGCAGCGCAGTCCGCGGCCAGCGCCATCGCCTTCAACCAGGGCGAGGTCTGTACCGCGGGCTCGCGGCTGCTGGTCGAGAGCTCGGTCAAGGAGCGCTTCCTGCCAATGGTGGTGGAGGCGCTCAAGGGCTGGAAGCCGGGCAACCCGCTGGACCCGGCGACCAACGTCGGTGCGCTGGTCGACACCCAGCAGCTCGACACCGTGCTCGGCTACATCGAAGCCGGTCGCAATGACGGCGCCCAGGTCCTGATCGGCGGCCAACGCACCATGCAGGACACCGGCGGGCTCTATGTCGAGCCGACCATCTTCGATGGTGTCAGCAACGCGATGAAGATCGCGCGGGAAGAGATCTTCGGCCCGGTGCTGTCGGTGATCACCTTCGACACGGCGGCCGAAGCGGTGGCCATCGCCAACGACACCCCGTACGGCCTCGCCGCTGCGGTGTGGACGGCGGATATTTCCAAGGCGCACCTGACGGCGAAGGCGCTGCGGGCGGGTAGCGTGTGGGTCAACCAATACGACGGTGGCGACATGACCGCGCCGTTTGGCGGCTTCAAGCAGTCGGGTAACGGTCGCGACAAGTCACTGCATGCCTTTGACAAGTACACCGAGCTGAAGGCGACCTGGATCAAGTTGTAAGAAACAGCTTGAAGCTTGACGCCGAAAGGAAAAGCTTCGGTAGGGTGGATGTCGCTTTTTACATCCACCGTGACACCTGCGTGCGGCTTCGATTCGAACGTAGGGTGGATCGGTGAAGCGTGATCCACCCTACGGTCGAGCCGCTTTTTTGGTTTCTCTACTGCCCCCACCGCCCGCTGCGGCGCATGGCGCCCCATTGGTGCTTGCGTCGGGAGAACCACTGCCAGAGCCCGCGGCAACGCCAGAGGGTATTCAGCTGGCGGTAGCCGAAATTTTCCAGCACGGCCATGAGAAACAGCCGCAGCATGTCGCGGCGGCGTTCGTAAACGCGGAACGACATGGTTTCCAGCAGCAGGCCATTGACCGACAGCAGGATGCCCATGCCGATGGCGACCAGCAGAAAGGCCGCCAGCGCGGCGTAGGACACCACGCCAAGGGCGAAGCCGCCGATCATGAAGCCGTAACCGATCAATTCGATCAGCGGCCCCAACCATTCGAACAGCGCCATGAATGGCCACGCCAGCCAGCCGGGGGCGCCGCCGCGAAAGCTGAAAGCCAGCCGCGCATGACGGCCCAGGCTTTCCGCCAACCCGCGTTGCCAGCGGCTGCGCTGGCGGCCGAGGGTGCCGATGTCTTCCGGGCATTCGGTCCAGCAGATCGGATCGGGTAGGTAGCGGATGCGGTAGGGAATGCGACGCTCACGGTGATGACGATGCAGCCGAACCACCAGTTCCATGTCCTCGCCGACGGTGTCGGTGCGATAGCCGCCTACGGCCATGACCCGCTCCTTGTCGAACAGGCCAAAGGCGCCGGAGATGATCAGCACCGCGTTCATCGGCGACCAGCCGAGACGACCGAAGAGAAACGCGCGCAGGTATTCGACGATCTGGAAGCGCGCCAACCAGTTGCTCGGCAGCCCGGCGCGGATCAGGAAGCCGCCGCGCACCTCCGAGCCATTGGCGATGCGCACCGTGCCGCCGGCGGCGATGGTGCGCTCATCTTCGAGAAAGGGCTGGACCACGCGCAACAGGCTGTCGCGCTGGAGGATGGAGTCGGCGTCGACGCCACAGAACAGACCGTGCCGTGCAGCGTTGATGCCGGCATTGAGGGCATCGGCCTTGCCGCCGTTGGCCTTGTCGATCACCCGCAGGTTGGCGTAGCGCCGCGAGCGGTAGATCGCCTGCACCGGCTGATGCGCGACCGCCTGGCGCAGCGGCTCGGGGTGCGGCACTAGCTCGAATTCCTCGATCAGCACCGTCAGCGTGTTGTCCTTCGAGCCATCGTTGATCACCACCACTTCGAATTCGGGGTACTGCAACTGCAGCATCGAGCGCACCGAGGTCCGGATCGTCGCCTCCTCGTTGAAGGCCGGCATCAGCACCGACACGGGCGGCTCCACGCCGAGGTAGGGCGCGATCTCGCCAGTTTCGGCGCGTCGACGGATATAGCCCATCAGG
The DNA here is from genome assembly GCF_018138085.1 of Stutzerimonas stutzeri. NCBI lineage: Bacteria > Pseudomonadati > Pseudomonadota > Gammaproteobacteria > Pseudomonadales > Pseudomonadaceae > Stutzerimonas > Stutzerimonas stutzeri. The sequence continues at coordinate 4,822,992 of NZ_CP073105.1, read as the reverse complement.
CTGACCATCGACAGCACGTTGAGCAGCAGGTACATGCCGTTGAGGAGCAGGAAATACAGGATGAAGCCCAGTTGCAGCCACCAGAGCCAGTCGATGTTCAACGTCTGACCTCCGCGATCGCACGGCGCAGTGCATCCTGGCCGTAGCGGTCCTCGACGCGCTCGAGCAGCCCTTGCAACCGCTCGGGCGTGGCGTTGGGAAGCGTTGCCAGGCTGTCCGCGGCCGCCTGCCGAACCCACCAGCTGGGGTCGCCCAGCAGCGGCAGGAACAACGCGGTGTCGTCGCTGCGCGCCTGCTTGTGCAACGCCCAGAGCGCGGCCAGCCGCACGTCGGCGTGGTCATGCTGCAGCGTGCGGATCAAGCGTTCACGGTCGCGCGGGTCGGCCAGTTCCTGCAAGCAGCGCAGCGCGACCTGCAGCTGCTCGGGCGCCACGTTTTCCTCCAGACGCGCACGCGCCCAGGGCGCCGCATGGCGGGGATCGCCGTAGACCAGCAAACTCACTAGCCGCTCGCGGCCTGGATCTTCGGAGCCGGTCAGGGCGATCAGCAGGGGCAGGGTAACGGCCTGTTCACCGGCCTGCTGGCACAGGCTGGCCAGGCGCGGCAAGGCCCAGTCGGGGCGCGTCACGGCGGCGGGCAGGATCAGTTGCATCGCACGCGGCGCATCCATGGCGATCAGCGTCTGGGCGGCGGCCAGTGAGACGATGGCGTTGCGGCTCAGCAGCAGGGCCTGCACCGCTTCCCAGTGCGCAGGATCGGCCAGATGCCGCAGGCAGGTCAGCCCGATCAGCTTGCCACGGCCCCGGCCGCGCAGCAGGGTTCGCGCCTGTCGATCCATGCCAAGCGCGACGAGTGCCTTGTTCATCCGCTCTCGTGCGGTCCCGCGCAATTGCAGTTGGGTACGGTTCCATTGCAGCAAGAACCACAGCTGGCGATTGGCAGGTAGCGTCGGCACCGGCTCGGGGAGTTGCTCGCCGAGGCTGCACAAGGCGAAGAATGGGCGCCACTGCTCGTTGAATTGCTGGCGGCGAATGGCCCGGCGCCGGGCGAACTCACCGAGCAACAGCACCTGCAGCATCACCAGCACGGTGAGGCCGCCCAGGCCAAGGGCGCAATACAGCGCCAGCTGCAGCATGCCGTCGTCCGGCCAGATCGCCAGCCAGGCGCTGCGGGGCGCTGTGCAAAGCCAGGCCGGACAGTTGAGTTCAGAAGGCATGCCGCAGCCCGAGTTGCAGCCAGCGGCGCGTGTAGTAATCGCCCTGGCGATGCTGGCCCACTTCCCAGCTCAGCGCCCAGCGACTGTCGAGCCAATGGCGGCCTTGCAAGCTGATGGCACGGACATCACTGGTGATCAGTTGCTGCTCCTCGACCGCCTCTTCTTCACCAACGGTCAGGCGTAGGCCGGCATAGCTGAGACCGGCGTAGTAGTAATCCAGTGCCAGGTCGTGTCCGATCGGCGTGCCGGCATTGGCCACGTCCGTCACGTTCAGGGTGTAACCGGCGCGCCACGAATTCCAGTAGCGCTCGCCACTGAGCGCCAGCCGGTCGACCCGCGTGGTTTCGTATTCGGTGCGCCTGACACTGACGGCGCCGAGAAAACCCGCCGGCAGGCGCCGTTGCAGGCGCACATCGGCATGCCACTCGGGCAGGAAATAAGGCGATGGCTGATACCCGACCTCCGGCTGCAAAATCCAGTTGTCATCGAGGGCGACGACCGCGCCCGCTTCGACGCCCTGGTCCCGCTCGCCGAAGCGTTGCTCATTCACCAGGGCGCCATACCAGCCGAGGCCTTCCGGTTGCGTCGACGCGTAATCCAGACGCTGGCTGCGCCAGTTGTCGAAGCCGCTGTCCAGCCAGTCCTGTCGGGCCGACAGCTCCAGCTCGTGACGGCGTTGCGTCGGTGCGATGGCGGCTGGGGCGGTTGCTGTTATCGGTGACGTCAACGCCGCGCGAGCCTGCTGCATCACCTGCTGGACCTGTGCGTAGTCCGGTGCCAGCGTCGCGGCCCGCTCGAGCGGGACCAGCGCTGCCTGTGGGCGGCCGGTCCAGAGCAACGCCTGGCCTTGACCCAGCAGGTAGTCGGCATTGTCCGGTTCGCGTTGCAGCAACTGCTCGTACAGGGGCAGCGCCTGCTCGGGCACGCCCCGCCAGGCGCGAACACGTGCCAGCAGGAACGTCGCTTCATTGTCGTCAGGCTGTTGGGCAAGGTGGGCTTCGAGCGTCGCCTCGGCGGCGTCGAGCTGTTGTGCATCGACCTGACGCTGCGCGGTGGCCAGATCGGCGTGCACCAGCGTCGGCGCGAGAAGGGTGGGCAGCGCCAGGGCCAGCGCGCGCAGCCAGCTCATCGAGCCTTCCTCAACAGGCGGCGGATACGCGCCAGCAATTCCTCCGGCTGGAAGGGCTTGGTCACGTAATCGTCGGCGCCCAATTCCAGCGCCCGGACGATGTCCACCTCGCGCGCCTTGGCGGTGAGCATCAGCACCGGCACGCTTTCCCAACCCGGTTGCGCGCGCAGACGTTCGATCAGCTCCAGGCCATCGTGGTAGGGCAGCATGATGTCCATCAGCGTCAGGTCCGGCGGGTTGCCAGTGCTGAGTCTTTCCAGCGCCTGGCGGCCATCGGCGGCGTGCTCGACGCTGAATCCGTGGCGTTCGAGCATGAAACGGATAAGGAAGGCGATGTCCTCTTCGTCCTCTACCATCAGGATTCGCTGGCTCGCGGAAACACTCATGCGTTGACCTCTTCGGAATCTCGGGTGTGGCCAGGTGGCCAGTGTTGCAGCAGCTGCTGGATCAGGGCAGCCAGTTCGCGGCCGTTGTGCCGGGACTTGACCAGTTGGCGCAAGGCCAGGCGGCTGTCGTGCACCGGCGCGTCCAACGCGGAAAAGATGATCACCGGCGGCGGGGGCTCGCGTCGGGCCAGTTCGTCGAACAGTTCGCTGCCGTCTCCGTCGGGCAGCATCAGGTCGATGATTGCCAGGTCGAAGTGCTGTTGCTCGATCAGTGCGCGCGCTTCGGCCAGGTTGCCGGCGCCGTCCAGGTCGATCTGCAGCGGTGCGACCAGTCGCGCCAGCAGCGCCTGCAGGTCCTCGTCGTCCTCAACGTGGAGGATGCGCGGACGCGCGCCACGGCTGCCGATGCAGGCGCTCACCACGTCCATGACCCGTGATGGGTCGACCGGCTTGTGCAGCCAGTCGATCACCCCGACCGCACCCCCGCGCAGCGTGCCGTCGTCGTTGTCGCGGCGCTGCGGCTGCAGGCTGACGATGAGCACCGGCAGATGGCGAAAGGCGCTCTGGCTGCGCAGATTCTGCAGGAAGGCGATGCTGTCCTCGTCGCTTAGTACCGGGCTGAGGGTCAGCGCCTGGACGCTGAATTCGGCCAGCAACTCGCGCGCCGCCGCGGCGGTTTCGGCGACCAGGGTCTGGTAGCCCTGTTGCTGCAGCGCGCTGGCCAGCCGCTCGGCCGCCGCAGTGTCGGGTTCCAGTACCAGGATGCGCGCCCGCGAAGACTGTTGTGCCACGCCGGACTGCGCCACGGCTGCCGAGGCGTCGTCGGCCTGCTCGGGCGCCAGCGGTAACCGCAGCCAGAACCGCGCACCTCGACCTTCTTCGGACTCGAAGCCGATTAGCCCGTGCATCTGCTCCACCAGCGAACGGGTGATCGCCAGCCCGAGCCCGGTGCCGCCGCGCTTGCGCGCGTCGGAGGAGTCGGCCTGGGCGAAGCGCTCGAAGATCCGAGCGCGAAAGCTCTCCGGGATGCCCGGCCCCTGGTCCTGGACGCTGATCTCCAGGTTGTCTTCCTGATTGCGCAGGGCCACGCTGACGTTGCCGCCGGCGGGCGAATGCTTGATCGCATTGGACAGCAGGTTGGCCAGCACCTGGGCGAAACGGTCCGGATCGAGACTGACCTCGGTGCGCGTCGGGCCGTCCGGCGCGCACCATTCGAGGCGCACGCCGTGGTTATCGGCGTAGGGTTTGAGGTCTGCCAGGGCCTGCTCGGTCAGTAGCTGCGCATCGCTGCGCACGAAGTGGAACGGCAGGCGCCCGGCTTCGAGCTTCTCGATGTCGAGAATGTCGTTGATCAGCCGCACCAGGCGCTCGCTGTTCTTGTGCGCGATGTCCAGCAGGGGGCGTGCGCCGTCGTCAATTGCCCCGGCGACGCCGCCGACCAGCATGCCCAGCGCACCGCGGATGGCGGTCAGCGGCGTGCGCAGCTCATGGCTGACAGTGGAGATGAATTCGGTCTTCATCTGCTCCATGCGGCGGCGCGGAGACATGTCCACCGCGACGGTGACCACGTGGCAGGCGCCGTTGAGCATGACCATTGGCCGCTTGACCACTTGCAGCCAGCGCTCCTCGCCATGCGCGTCGACCAGGCCGATTTCATTGATGCGCAGCTCGCCGCCACCGCAGCGCAGCTCGCCCTCGCCCTGTAGCAGCGGAAACAGCCGCTCGGCGCCGGGGATTTCCTCGCTGCGGCGGCCCTCGATGGCCCGTGGCGGGCGGTCGAGCAGGGCGGCGAAGGCATTGTTGCAGAGCAGGAAGCGGCCCTGCTCGTCACGCACGAAGATGGCATTTTCATCGGTGTCGACGACCCGTCGCAGGAACATCTTCTGGTCCTGGAGGTTGTCGCGGCTGCGCTGCAGCTCGGTGACATCGCGGGCTATGGCCAAGTGGTCGCCCAGTCCGGTCGGCGCCAGGCGTACTTCGAAGGTACGGCGATGGTCCAGCTCGCACCAGGTGGTCTGGCTGCGTCGTTGCGCCTGGTCGGCCTGCTGCACCAGCTCGGCCAGCAGCGGTTCGATGGCCGCCGGCGCCGGCCCACGCTGATCGCTGGCCCGAGTCAGCGCCGAGACCTGCCGCTGGCTGTCGATTGCATAGAGGTCGTCCGGAATCGCCTGCAGCAGGGCGCCCAGCCGCGCTTGGCCGGCCTGCGCCTGTTGCGCCAGGGCCTGGCGGATCTGCAGGTTGCGGCGAATAGCCCAGAGTGCGGCGAGGAACAGTAGTGAGACCAGCAGGCTGCCGATCACCACCAGCCGGCGGCTGTGCGCAAGCGTATCGGCCACCGCGCGATTGGCCGCGGCCAGTTGCCGACGCTCATAGCCCTCGGCAGCACCCAGCAGCGCCCGCAGACGGTCCATGATTTCCTTGCCGCCGGACTGCTGCAGATGCTCGGCGGCCTCCAGCAGACCGAGGTCACGCCGCGCCTGGATATTGCCGGCGGCGATCACCAGGCGGTCGGCAATATTGCGGTCGAGCTGGGCAAACCAGCGTTGATCAGGAAAGGTGCGGCCGTCGAGCAGGGCCTGCAGCTCGCGGCGCCGCTGCTCGATGGCGCGCAGGCCGAATTCGTACGGCTCCAGGTAGGCCGGCTGGCCGGTGAGCACGAAACCCCGCGCACCGGTCTCGATGTCCTGTAGCGAGGACAGCATCGACTGGGTCGCGGTGATGATCTGCAGGCTGCGGCTGACCGACAGGTTGCTGTCCAGCACCGCTTGCTGGGTCTGCTTGCCCTGCCAGCCCAGGGCGACGAGCAGGATGAAGGCAATCAGCAAGGCGAACCAGTGCCAGTTGACCTGTGTTCTTGAAGGCAAACCGGTACTCCTTTCGCCGGTTGTCGGAATAGGCAACGGCCCTGCACGGCGAGGCGTGTCGGGTCGCGCAAGCGGCCATCGGTATGTCGCAGTGTAGTTGGAGTCTCCCGGCCAGCGACGGTTCGCTTGTTTATTCCGGGGTGCCGTTCGTCAGGACTGCACGGCGACCATCACCTGGTTGCGGCCTTGGTCCTTGGCCAGGTACAAGCCTTGGTCGGCGCGTTCGAGCAGCTCGCCGCCGCTGGCCTGGCCATCGGTCTGGCTGATCCCGGCGCTGAGCGACACGCTGAAGGCGCGTCCGCCGGCATGAAAGCTGAGCGCGGCGAAGTGCTCGCGGATTTCGTCGAAGATCCGCTTCGCCTGCTCGGCCGGGCAGTCGGGCAACACGGCGACGAATTCTTCGCCACCGTAGCGGCCGATGCTGTCGATGCGGCGCAGGCGCTGGCGCATCAGGTTGGCCAGTGCGCGGATGACGTTGTCGCCAGCGGCATGGCCGTAGCGGTCGTTGACCTGCTTGAAGTGATCCAGGTCGAGCATCACCACGCTCGCCGGATTGCCGCAGCGCAGCGAGCGTTCCACCTCGAGCGCCACCTGTTCCTTGATGTCGGCATGTTTGAGCAGGCCGGTAAGGCTGTCGCGTGACAGCGCCATGCTCAGCGCCCGGGCCCGCTGCACCTGGGAGAACACCGCGGCGGTCAGCGCACTGTCGCTGATCGGCTTGGTGATGAAATCGTCGCCGGCCTTGAGCAATGCGTCCATCTGCCGATTGATGTCGGTTTCGCCGGACAGATAGATGATGGTCACACGTAACCATTCATCATTCAGGCGAATCATCTGGGCAAGCTCGAGCCCGGTGAAATCGGGCATGTTCATGTCCAGGAGCACCACTTCCGGGTTGAATGCGCGCATGACCTCGAACAGCTGGCTGGGGTCGGTCAGGGTCTGCACGAGCATTTGAGAATTGCGCAACACCAGGCTGTAACGGCTGGCAAGATCGGCGTCGTCGTCGACGATCAGCACCCGATACGGCTCGCTCAGCTGCAGGTTGAGGCAGTTCTCGAGAGTGTTTTCCAGCTGCGTGACGTCCAGCGGTCGGGTGAAATAGCCCTTCGCGCCCGCCCGCACCGCGGCCAGCTGGCTGTCGAAGTCGGCCTGATGGCCGATCACCAGCAGCGGCAACGGTACCTCCAGGCTTTGCTGCAGCTCGCTCACCGCATCGAGCTCAGCGGCATGCTGGCTGACCACCAAGGCATCTGGCAACTGCCCTTGGACAGCTGTCTGTAGCAGCGCGATATCCGGAAAGAGCAGCATCTCGTAGCCGAAATTGCCCAACGTCCGGCACATCTCCTGTCCCGCTTCGATGTCGCTCTCGAGCAGGTAGATGCGGCAACTGGCCGGTCGGCTGTCGGCAACGGCCGAGGGCTCCGCCAGGGTCTGCTGGGGCTCACCGGCCTGGGTGGCAGAGGCCAGTTGCTGGACGGCCTGGATGAATTCGGAGAGTGCCTGGCCGCTGGGCCTGGCGGCTTCCAGCCAGCGCTCGGCTCGCTGCTCCAGCACCCGCGCCTGCTCACCGAGCGCGCTGAAACCGAATGTGCCGGCGCTACCGGCCAGGCGGTGCAGGCGCTCGTGCAGATCAAGCATCCGCTGTCGGCGCTGTTCCTGCTCGCGGGCACTGGACAAGCGCTCGGCACGTTGCCCGAGCTCGGCCAGTTCCGTGTCCAGGCGCTTGGCGAATTGCTCGTTCAACGCGTGCAGTTGGTCGTGCAGCGCCTGCTGGGTGCCGTCAGTCATGTTCGGCGTTCCATACATCTTCCAATTGTGCAGCCAGTTGTAGGGGGTTGAAGGGCTTGTGCAGCAGTTTACGGACACCGAGCCGGCGCAGCTCCTCGGGATCAGCCGCCTCGTCAGACTGGCCGGTCAACAGCACCACCGGTGTCTTGCGCAGGTCGATCAGGACGCTCATCTGGGCCAGCAGCTCCAGGCCGGTCATCTGCGGCAGCATCATGTCCAGCAGGATAAGGTCCGGTGCGAACGCCTGGACCTCGGCCAGCGCCGCCTGCCCGGACGCGCAGCTGAGCACCTCGTAGCCGCCGAGCTTTTCCAGCGCGATCCGGGTCACCACCTGGATGGAGGGGACGTCCTCGACATGCAGAACGCGCTGCAACCGCTTCATGGCAGCGGCTCGGACAGCTGGCGGCACGGCAGTTCGAACCAGAAGCAGGCACCTTGGCCGGGAATCGAATCGAAGCCGATCCGCCCGTTCATGTGCTCGATCAGCTCTTTGCTGATCGCCAGGCCGAGCCCGGTGCCGCCCTGCTGGCGCGTATCGGAGGCGTCCGCCTGGGCGAACTTGCTGAATATCCGCTGGCGAAACGCATCGGCAATGCCCGGGCCCTTGTCACGCACACTGACGCGCACCTTGTCACCGGCCACCGGCTCGGCCCATAGCGTCACCACCTCGCCAGAGGGTGAATACTTGGCGGCATTGGACAGCAGATTGCTCAGCACCTGCTCCAGACGCATGGTGTCGACCTCGATCGAAACGGCCGGACAATCGCCCAGCACGATGCTCACAGCGTAGCTTTCGGCGTAGCCCTGATTGCTGCGCAGGGCCTGTTCCAGCAACGGCAGCAGCGGCTGCCACTGCAGCTCGAAGCGCATCTTGCCGGCGTACAGCTTGTCGATGTCCAGCAGGTCATCGATCAGCGCGCTCAGGCGTTGGCTGTTCTGGTGGGCGATGTCCAGCAGCTCCTGCAGATGCTCGGGCACGTCGCCGATCACCCGACCGCAAATCAGCCCCAGCGACGCGGTGATGGAGGTCAGCGGCGTACGCAGTTCATGGCTGACGGTCGAGACGAAATCGCGCTGCAGATTCTCGACCTGCTTGCGATCGGTGATGTCGTGCATCACCGCCACCGCCCCGCTCTGCTGTCCGTTGGAGGCGTACATCGGGTCGGCATTGGCCAACACGTGGCGCGCGCTGCCCTGCAGCACGATGGCCATCTCCGCGTTGCGAATGTGCTCGCCGCGCAAGGCGCGCATCAGCGGGACCTCGTCGGGCGCCATGGGCGTCACGCCGTCGGCCTGATAGAGGTGGTAGACGTCCGGCCATTGTTCCGGGTCGAGCTTCTGCGCATCGAGCCCGTGCCAGCGGCGCGCGGTGTGATTGAACAGGGTCAGGTTGCCGTTGGCATCGCAGGCGACGACGGCTTCGGACAGGGCTTCGAGCAGGCGTCGATTCATTTCCTGCTGCTTGTCGAGCTCCAGCTGATCGGCCTTGCGTTCGGTGATGTCGGTTACCAGGCCGTGCCAGAGCACCGAGCCGTCGGCCTGGCACATCGGTGTGGCGCGTGCCTCGACCCAGATCGTGCCCTTGCGCGGGTGGTTGATCCGGTGCTCGAAGTGCCAGGGCGTCAAGGTCGAGGCGGCCTGGCGGATGCTCACCAATACGTGCTCGCGATCATCCGGATGCACCTGCCCGTAGATCGGTCCGATGCTATGGGCCATCTCGGCCGCGCTCAAGCCAAAGATCTCCTCGGCACCCTCGCTGAGGTAGGGAAACGAGCTGTTGCCGTCGGGCCGCCAGCAGAACTGGAACAGCATGCCCGGAACCTGCGCGGCGATCTGCTGCAGGCGCAGCTGCAGGCGCTCCTGATGCGCCAGGTCGTAGGCGCTGACGATGTAACCGCGCAGCAGCTCGCGCTCGTCATGTATGGCCGAGACGTTCAGCAGCACCGGTACGCTGCCGCCGTTGCGGTGTAGCAGTCGCCATTCGCGCATTTCGCGGCGCCCCTCGAGCAGCGGCGCGGTCAGCACGGCGAAGCCCGGCTCGACCGGTTCGCCCAGTTCGTCGGCGAGGATGCGCGCCCGGCGCGCCAGCGCGTCCGCAGGAAACAGCGTGGTGGTCAGCGGTTGGCCGATCAGCATCTGCTCGGGGTAGCCGAACAGGCGCTCGGCGGTCGGGTTGACGCCTGAAATACGGCCCTCGGCGGTGGTGACCAGCATCGCGCTCGCCGCGCTGTTTAGCAGCGCTTGTTGCATCGCCGCCTGCTCGGCGTAGCGGTGGGCCTGCAGGCGCTCCTCGAACAGCCGCATGATCTGCCGGCTCAGGCGTGCCAGTGCTCCGCGCTGGGCCTCGCTGAGCCGGCGCGGCTGACGATCGATCACGCAGAGGGTGCCCAGGTTGAAGCCATCCGGTGTGGTCAGCGGCGCGCCTGCGTAGAAGCGGATGTGCGGATCGCCAGTTACCAGCGGGTTGTTTCGAAAGCGCCGGTCCCGCTGAGCGTCTTCAACCTCGAAGACGCCAGAGCCTTCGATGGTATGTGTGCAAAACGAGATGTCACGCGGGGTTTCGCTGACGTCGAGGCCGACTCGGCTCTTGAACCACTGACGGTGATCATCGACCAGCGAGATCAGCGCGATCGGTGTGTCGCAGATATAGGCGGCCAGCTGGGCGAAATCATCGAAGGCCGATTCATCGGGCGTATCGAGGATCTCGTAGCGTAGCAGCGCAGCGAGACGGGACAGTTCGCGGGGAGGCGTGGGCGCCGCGGTCGACTTCGGTGGTTCCATCTGCGGACCTGTCTCGCTGGATTGAAGGGGCTGGTCGCGGCGGCTACAGGCCGTCGGCGTCCCAGATGGATTGGATCTGGCCGGCCAGGCGCATCGGGTCGAATGGCTTGACGATCACGTCGCGCGCGCCGAGCTTACGCAGGTGCTCGACCTCACCCGGTTGGACCTTGGCCGTCATGAACACCACGGGTATCTGCGCCAGATCGATCCGCTCCGCAAGCCTGGCCAGGGTTTCCGTACCGCCCATGCCGGGCATCATCACATCGAGCAGGATGAACTGCGGAACGAAGCCTTCGACCTCCTGCAGTGCCTGCGTGCCGGATGAGCAGGACAGCACCTGATAGCCGCCGATCGCCTCCAGGGCCACCTTCACGACGGCCTGGATAGAGGGGTCGTCCTCCACGTGAAGTATCCGTTTGAGCACGGTCATGCGGGTCTCCGGTAACGATGCTTCGACCATTCAAAAGGCGGCAGTTTGCCATCTTGCTCGTTCGTTGGCGCAGCGTGCGAGAAAAAATAGCCGGACTGCCGGCAACGCACGCAAGCGCTAGATGTAGCGAGCGCGTCCGCGAAAGGGGCCGGTCCGGCCATGCCCGGGTGTGCGACGTGATCGAGGCGGTCCGTTCAGCTTTCGACTTCGCCTGTGGCCAGAATTTCCCTTGCGCGCCGTCTGCGCTTCACGAGTCGCTGGGAGGCGCGCGCTAGACAGGGCAAGCCGGCCGGCGAAACCTCCGTTGACGATCGGACGGTTGCCGTGGGCGGTTAAAAGTCGCACTGTGCGACGGGCGGGTGCGGTAATGCGCCGGCATGGGTCGATAATGTCCCGGCGTCGGCAATGGCTGACGCGTGTTTTCTTCGCTGCGAGGCTGCAACACTATGTGGTACACCGGTTTTCTCGACCTTACGGCCTGGGAGGTGGTTGCGGCCACTTTGCTTCTGACCCACGTGACGATCGTCGCCGTCACCGTTTATCTACATCGCTACTCCGCCCACCGCTCGCTGGAGCTCAATGGCGGACTCAAGCATTTCTTCCGTTTCTGGCTGTGGCTGACCACGGCGATGAATACCCGCGAGTGGACCGCCATCCACCGCAAGCACCACGCCAAGTGCGAAACGCCGGACGACCCGCACAGCCCGGTACAGAAGGGGCTGGGCACCGTGCTGCGGCGCGGCGCCGAGCTGTATATGGAAGAGGCGAAGAACGAAGAGACCCTGCGCATCTATGGCAAGAACTGCCCGGACGACCGGATCGAGCGCAACCTGTACTCGCGCTTTCCCAACCTCGGCATCGTCCTGATGCTCGGCCTCGACCTGGCCTTGTTCGGCGTGATCGGGCTGACCGTCTGGGCGGTGCAGATGATCTGGATTCCGCTCTGGGCCGCCGGTGTGGTGAATGGCCTGGGCCATGCGGTGGGCTACCGCAACTTCGAGTGCCGCGATGCCGCGACCAACCTGTTGCCGTGGGGCATCCTCATCGGCGGCGAAGAACTGCACAACAACCACCATACCTATCCGAATTCGGCCAAGTTGTCCGTACGCAAGTGGGAGTTCGACATCGGCTGGGCCTGGATCAAGCTGTTCAGCCTGTTCGGGCTGGCCAAGGTCAACCGCACCGCACCGATCGCTCACCGCGTGTCGGCCAAGCCGCAGCTGGACATGGACAGCGCCATGGCCATCCTCAACAACCGCTTTCAGATCATGGCGCAGTATCGCCGGCTGGTGATTAAACCGTTGGTACGCCTGGAACTCGAGCGCGCCGATGCATCGGTGCGCCATCAATTCCGCCGTGCCAAGCGCCTGCTTTCGCGTGAGCCGAGCCTGCTGCAGCAAGAGCAACACGCTCGTATCGCCGTGATCCTCGAGCAGAGTCAGTCACTGCGGGTGATCTACGAGCGACGCCTGGCCTTGCAGCAGATCTGGTCGCGGACCAGCGCCAACGGGCACGACATGCTCGCCGCGATCAAGCAGTGGGTGCAGGACGCCGAAGCCAGCGGTATTCAGTCGTTGCGCGAGTTCGCCGAGCACCTGCGAACCTATTCGCTGAGACCGGCTGTCGCCCACGCATGACCTCCGATCGGCGCGCTCACTGGCGGGCGCGCCGGCTGGAACTTTGCTCGAAAGACGCTCTCTGATTGGCATTCCGATGCTTTCGCGACAGTTGCCCCTGCGGCTTTCCGTTGGTGCCTGGCGCCATGTGAGAACGCAGTTATGAAGTTCGTGAACCAGCGAAGCGAAGTGGGGGCAGGCATTCTCCCTCCATCCGAGGCGCAGACCTTGTTGGCCTTGATGCATGCTCGCGCTGAAGTCGAGCGGTTGAGCGAGCGCGAGCAGCTATTCAGCACCCTGATGGGGGCCGTCAACGCGGTGTTGTGGGCCTTCGACTGGCAGGCGCAGCGGATCATCTACGTCAGTCCCGCGTATGAGCAGGTATTCGGTCGCTCGGCCGCGCTGCTGCTGGCCGATTTTGGCGAGTGGCGTAACAGCATCTATCCGGATGATCTGGAGTACGCGCAGCGCAGCATGCTTGAGGTGCTCGACACGGGCGCTGTCGAAGCGCGCGAATACCGCATCATCCGTGCCGACGGCCAGCTACGCTGGCTCAGCGACAAGTGTTTCATCGCACGCAACGCGGACAGCGCCCACGGGCCGATCATCGTCGGCATTGCCGAAGACATCACCGAAAAGAAGCAGCTCGAAGGTGAACTGCAGCGCCTGGCCACCATCGATGTGCTGACGCAGAGCAGCAACCGCCGCTACTTCTTCGAATGTGCTCAGCGCGAATTCGACATGGCGCGGCAATACGCGTCCCCGCTGGCCTTCCAGCTGCTCGATATCGACGACTTCAAGCGGATCAATGATACCCACGGCCATCAGATGGGCGATCAGGTGTTGCAGCGCGTGGCGCAATGCGGCTCGTCCGTGCTGCGCCGCGGCGACCTGTTTGGCCGTATTGGCGGCGAGGAGTTTGCCTTGCTGCTGCCCGGTTGCCAGCCCGATCTGGCCGAGCAGATTGCCGAACGGTTGCAGCGTGAAATCCAGCGACTGGTGTTCACCAGCCCTGACGGCCAGCGCTTCGGCGTCACCATCAGCCTGGGCGTGACCTACCTCAGGGCCAGTGATCCGGATCTCAGCGCCCTGTTCGCCAGGGCCGACGCGGCGATGTATACCGCCAAGCGCCTGGGCAAGAACCAGGTCATCGTGTCCTGATCCGCTCTGCGCGCCGAGCTGGGCGGGAGCCGCGCGCTGCCATCCATCCTGGCTAGCCGCGGCACGATGGCATTGCGTGAACCGGCCGGCAGCGCCTTGATCCGCGTCGATCGCCAAGCCTCGGAGCCGGCAGCCCGCCCAGCAGAGCCGCGCTGAAATGCATGCTGCCGGCATCATTGCCCGATGCTACGCCGGAGCGCGGCTCGACGCGGCAGGTTGCTGCTGAGTGATGCAGTGAATGTTGCCGCCGCCCAGCAGGATCTCGCGGCCCGGTACCATGACGACCTGATGCTGCGGAAAGAGCCGGCTGAGGATGGCCTCGGCTTCGCCATCCAGTGGGTCGCCGAACGACGGCGCGATGATGCCGCCGTTGACGATCAGGAAGTTCACGTAGCTGCCAGCCAGGCGGATCGAGGGATCACGCGGCTGACTGCCCGCCAGCGGTACGACGCCGGCGCATTCCGCTTCGGTCGCGTGCAGCGGCCCGGGAATCGGCATCTTGTGTACGACCAGTGGGCGGTCCCAGGCGTCCGTTGCCTGTTCCAGGACACGCATGGCGGCCTGGCAGCGCGGGTAGTTGGGATTCTCGGTGTCGTCGGTCCAGGCCAGCAGCACCTCGCCCGGGCGCACGAAGCAGCAGAAATTATCCACGTGCCCGTCCGTTTCATCGTTGAACAGGCCATGCGGCAGCCAGATCACCTTGTCGATCGCCAGGTAGTCGGACAGCATGCGTTCGATTTCTTCGCGGCCCAGGTGGGGGTTGCGGTTTCGATTGAGCAGGCATTCCTCGGTGGTGATCAGCGTGCCTTCGCCGTCGACATGAATCGAGCCGCCTTCAAGCACGAAGCCTTCGGTGCGGTAGCGATCGCAACGCTCGATTTCTAGAATCTTGAGCGCGACCTCGTCGTCGCGCTGCCAGTCTTCGTAGAGCCCGCCGTTCAAGCCGCCCCAGGCGTTGAACGTCCAGTCGACCCCGCGCAGGCCGCCTTTTCCGTTGATCACGAAGGTCGGACCGGTATCGCGCACCCAGGCATCGTCGCTGCTGATCTCCACCACGCGGATGCGCGGATCGTCGAGCTGCTCGCGTGCCGCGACGAATTGGGCTGCGGTGGCACAGACAGTGACCGGCTCGAAGCGCGCGATCGCCTTGGCTACAGTGGTGAACGCCGCTTGTGCCGGCGTAGCCTGGTCGCGCCAGTTATCCGGACGCTGCGGCCAGACCATCCACGTCTGGCTGTGCAGGGCCCATTCGGCAGGCATGTGAAAATCGTCGGAGCGTGGGGTAGTGGTCAGCGTGGTCATCGTCTTACCTGCGAATGAACGGCGTTTTTTCCGGGCCAGCACACGCGGCTGCCCTCTCTTCGGTGTGCGGACATCTGACCGCGACGAACGGGATTCAGCCGAGATCCCAGCGAACGGCTGGTCCGATTGGTAACGAAAAGCCCGTAGGTACAGTGCCCGCCCTGCGTCTCGCCGGGCGAATCCCAGCAGCAAGGTCGCCGCGACACCGATGGTAGCGGTCATGGGAACCTCGTCACTGCTGATCTGACTGAGCTTTGCGTTGGGTCTCGCCAATCTAGCCGATAATTATCTGTCTGAAAAGCGAGAATCGCAGTATGGAAGATCTCGCCCGCCGTTTAAGCCGATAATTATCGGTAATCAGTTGAGCGGTTGGTCCCGCTTTGGCAGGCATGGCGGCAGATAAAGGCCCAGATAGGCATCGAGCACGCGCATGCCTTCTTCGGCCATCCGTTCAGTGATTCGACCGTGTTGATGCACCGAGCGCGCATAAACCCGATCGCCCAGTTCCAGCGCGAGGGCGAATACCTCGACGTCATCCGGCAGTACTGGCAATTGGAAATGTCGGGTAAAGAGGGCGCGCATCAGCTCGCCGAGTTCGATGTCGTGCTGCCGGTCCGCCTGGAGGACTTCGGCCAAGCCGTGCTGGGCGAGGATCAACTGCCGGGCCGCGGCGTCGCGATCGTAGATCGCCAACATGCGCCGTTCGACCTGCCGCGCCAGGTGCTGCCAGCCTTGCAACGCCTGATGATCGATCGGTTGCCCGAGGCTGACCCGAAAGGCCGCATGCACGTCGGCCGTCAGCGCTTCGAGCAGTGCCGGCACGCTGGGGAAGAAGTGGTAGACCGAAGACGGCGGAATCGCCGCCCGCTCCGCCACGCTGTAGATCGACATCCCGGCCACGCCGGCTTCGGCGAGCAGTTCACGGGCGGCCGCGAGAATCTGCGCGATCCGCGCCTGGCTGCTGGCGCGAGGCTTGCGGCTTGTGGGAATGCTTGGGGAGGGGATGGCGCTCATGGATGCTATTGGATGCCAGGGCGGCGACGGATGCAACGGGTACGGCCAAGTCGCCACCTGTCGCACCCGGAACAGGCCTGCGCCAGCGCGCCGGCAAGCGAGCCGGGACATGCACCGGCCGCGACCTCGTCTATAACTACAGAGGCCGAAGCAGGCAGTCCGAACGGAGTCGGGACGCCAGGTCGCCGACACCGGAACGCCCTGGCCGAGAGGCTAGATACCTCCTGTGATGCGTAACCGCTGGAAGAGACGAAACCCTGATGAGCTTGAAAGCACACTTTGAATTGCTGGCGTCCTACAACCAGTGGATGAACGCGGAGATCTACACGGCGGCGGGTGAGTTAGGCGCGGATGAACTGGCCCAGGACCGTGGCGCCTTTTTTGGCTCGATCCTGGGCACGCTGAACCACATCCTGATTGCCGATATCATTTGGCTGAAACGATTCGCCGCACATCCGGCCTGCCTGGTCCCGTTGCGTGAGATCGTCGAGCTGCCGGACCCGCGCAGCCTGGACCAGATACTGTTCGACGACTTCGCGGCCTTGTCCGAGCAGAGGTTCTGGCTGGATCACCGAATCAGCGATTGGGTCAGCCAGCTGTCGGACGATGATCTGGATCGCGTCCTCGCCTATCGCAACACCAAAGGGGTTCCCGCCAACAGACGGTTTTCGAGCTTGGTTCTGCACTTCTTCAATCATCAAACTCACCATCGTGGTCAGGTCACCACGCTGCTGTCCCAGGCAGGTAAGACCGTCGAGGTTACCGACCTGCTGGTGCTGATACCGGACGAGGGCGCTGCATGACCGTCGTGCTGCCAGGGCCTTTCTCCTTTGCGGCGCATCCGGCGCTTTGCCCGCAGCTAGCGACTTGAAGCTTGCGCCAGCTGTTGAATGGTTTCTGGGTGATAGGACGGGCTTCAGGTTGATTCCGACCGCCATCGTTTCGTTGCGATCGATACGCTGAGCGGCGCCGCAGGAGGTTGTTCGCCACGTCCATGAACCCCTGGAGAAAATGGCCTGTGGCTTGTCGAATCGCGCGAGCCTGTCCATCCGCCGAGCAGCAGGCCGCTTTCAATCAATTACATAGCGGCGTGAGATTCGCGGCACGCGCGCTGATCGCCCCGCATCGCCCATCGAGAGGAGTCCGCATGAAGGTAAACCGTATCGTCGCCAACGTTACCGTCGCCGATCCGGCCGTTGCGCACGCTTTCTACAAGGACTTGCTCGGGCTCGAACTGGCCATGGATCATGGCTGGATCCGGACCTACACCAGCACGTCCCAGATGAGCCCGCAGATCAGCTTCGCGAGCCAGGGCGGCTCGGACACGCCGGTTCCAGACTTGTCCATTGAGGTGGATGACCTGGACGAGGCCCTGCGACGGATGCAGAACGCGGGCGTCCCGTTGGTGTATGGCCCCGTCACCGAGGGGTGGGGCGTTCGGCGGTTCTTCGTCAGGGACCCGCTGGGCAAGCTGATCAATATCCTCCAGCACCAGTAGCTGCCTCCGCCCGGCAGCCGCTTATCACGGCTGCGTAGCGGGGGCTGGGCCCGCAACACGGCGGGCTCCGGTCAGACGGTATGCAGATACCAGTTGTATTCCAGGTCGGAGATAGAGTGCTCGAACTCTTCCAGCTCGCTCTCCTTGCAGGCGACGAAGATGTCGGTGTACTGCGGGCTGATGTAGCGCGCCATGATCTCGCTGTCGTCCAGCTCGCGCAGGGCATCGCGCAGGTTGGTCGGCAAGCTCGGCTCCACCTGTTCGTAGGAGTTGCCTTCGATCGGCTCGTCCGGCGCGATCTTGTTGGTCAGGCCGTGATGGATGCCGGCCAGAACGCTCGCCAGTAGCAGATACGGATTGGCGTCGGCGCCGGCAACGCGATGCTCGATGCGCACGGCGTCCGGGCTGTCGGTCGGCACCCGCAACGCAACGGTGCGGTTATCCAGGCCCCAGCACGGCGCATTCGGCACGTAGAACTGGGCGCCGAAGCGGCGGTAGGAGTTGACGTTGGGGCAGAGGAAGGCCATCGACGCGGCCATGGTCTGCTGAATCCCGCCGATGGCGTGGCGCAAGGTTTCGCTTTCCAGCGGATTGCTGGTGGCGAAGATGTTGTTGCCGTTCTTGTCGAGCAGCGAGATATGCACGTGCAGCCCGTTGCCGGCCTGGCCCGGGTAGGGCTTGGCCATGAAGGTAGTGTCCATCTCGTGGTCGTAGGCGATGTTCTTGATCAGGCGCTTGAGCAGCACCGCATAATCGCATGCCTTGATCGGGTCGGCGACGTGATGGAGGTTGACCTCGAACTGTGCCGGTGCGCTTTCCTTGACGATGGCATCGGCAGGAATGCCCTGTTCCTTGGCCCCTTCGAGAACGTCTTGCAGACAGTCGACGTATTCGTCGAGGTCATCGATCAGGTAGACCTGCGTGGAGTGCGGGCGCTTGCCGGAGATCGGCGAACGCGGTGGTTGCGGGCGACCGTTCACGTTCTCCTGGTCGATCAGGTAGAACTCCAGTTCGAAGGCGGCGCAAATGGTCAGGCCGAGTGCATCGAACTTGCTCACTACCTGGCGTAGCACCTCGCGCGGATCGGCGAAGAACGGCGAGCCGTCACGCTCGTGCATGGTCATCAGCAGCTGCGCGGTGGGGCGCTTCTGCCAGGGTTCGTTGCTCAATGTGTTGGGAATCGGGAAGCAGGTCCGGTCCGAATCACCGATGTCCATGCCCAGGCCAGAGCTCTCCACGGTGATGCCATTGATGTCGAGGGCGAAGAGCGAGGCCGGCAGGTTGATCCCTTTTTCATAAACCCTGTGCAGGCTGGCGCGCTCGATGCGCTTGCCTCGAACGACACCGTTCATGTCTGCGATCAGCAGGTCGACGTACTGGACCTCCGGGTGTTCCTTGAGAAATGCGTTCGCTTCGTTGAGCTGAACGGCACGCGGCGGCGGGAGCATGATGAAGCACCTTAATTGTTAAAAATTTCAATCATCAAACGGCTTGGTTTGGAGTCAATCGAAAAGCCTTGTCGCTGTCAATAGCCCCGCGAAATGCCCCATTGAGGCCCGCTGTGGGCGTTTCTGGGGTGATTCAGCGAAAAAGCACAAATCGCTGAAGGCACTTTCCGAAGCGAGATTGCTCGGCTATTGTCTATAAAAACGAACAAGACTACTCTCCGATGAGCCCCATCCGGAAAGACGAGTATCCCATGCCTCGCGTGCCATTGATCGGCGTTTCGGCCTGTACCAGGCAGATAGGCCTCCACAGTTTCCACATCGCTGGCGACAAGTACCTGCGCGCGGCGGCTGTAGCCGGTATACCGCTGGTCATCCCGGCACTCGGCGACCTGATCGATCCTGTTGCACTAGTGGATAGCGTAGACGGCCTGCTGTTTACCGGCTCGCCATCGAATGTCGAACCCCATCATTACGGTGGCCAGGCCAGTGCGCAAGGCACGCCCCATGATGCCGCGCGCGATCAGCTGACACTGCCGCTGATTCGCGCGGCGGTCGCGGCGGGCGTCCCGGTGTTCGGCGTCTGCCGAGGTTTTCAGGAAATGAACGTTGCGTTCGGCGGCAGTCTGCACCAGCGGGTTCACGAGGTCGGCCCCTATGCCGATCACCGTGAGCGCACCGAGGATCCGGTAGAGGTGCAGTACGGCATCAGCCATGCGCTGCACGTTCAGCCGGGTGGTGTGCTCGAACAGCTCGGACTTCCGCCGCAGATCGAGGTCAATTCCGTACACGGCCAGGGGGTCGAGCGGCTCGGCAAGGGCCTGCGCATCGAAGCGCTGGCACCCGATGGCCTGATCGAGGCGTTTTCCGTCGAGGGTGCGCAGAGCTTTGCCCTTGGCGTGCAGTGGCATCCGGAATGGAAGGTGCATGAACATCCTTATTACCTGGCGTTGTTCGAGGGCTTTGCCCGCGCATGCCGGGAACGCGCAGGACGGCGCTGAGCGCGGGCCGGCACGGCGCTCGTTTCACTAATCTCTGAGGTCGTTATGTCCAGCAAGCTCGACCAGCTCACCGGCTGGCTGAAAGAACGCAAGATCACCGAGGTGGAATGCCTGATCAGCGACCTGACCGGCATCGCCCGCGGCAAGATATCCCCCACCAACAAGTTTCTCGACGAAAAGGGCATGCGCCTGCCGGAGAGCGTGCTGTTGCAGACGGTCACCGGCGATTACGTCGAAGACGACATCTATTACGAATTGCTCGATCCGGCCGACATCGACATGTTCTGTCGGCCCGACCCGGACGCCGTCTTCCTCGTGCCCTGGGCCATCGAGCCCACCGCCCAGGTCATCCACGACACCTACGACAAGATGGGCAACCCCATCGAGATCTCGCCGCGCAACATCCTCAAACGTGTCCTGAAGATGTATGCCGACAAGGGCTGGCAGCCCATCGTCGCGCCAGAGATGGAGTTCTACCTGACCAAGCGTTGCGAGGACCCGGACCTGCCGTTCCAGCCGCCGATCGGCCGCTCGGGCCGCCAGGAGACCGGCCGCCAATCCTTTTCCATCGACGCGGCTAACGAGTTCGACCCGCTGTTCGAAGACATGTACGACTGGTGCGAGGCCCAGGGCCTGGATCTGGATACCCTGATCCATGAGGAAGGCACCGCGCAGATGGAAATCAACTTCCGTCATGGCGAGGCGCTGCACCTGGCCGACCAGATCCTGGTGTTCAAGCGCACCATGCGTGAGGCGGCGCTCAAGCACAACGTCGCCGCCACCTTCATGGCCAAGCCCATGACCGGCGAGCCGGGCAGCGCGATGCACCTGCACCAGAGCGTGGTGGACCTGGAGACCGGGCGCAACATTTTCTCCAACAGCGACGGCACCATGAGCCAGCTGTTTCTGAACCATGTGGGCGGCCTGCAGAAATACATTCCCGAGCTGCTGCCGCTGTTCGCACCGAACGTAAACTCTTTCCGCCGCTTCCTGCCCGACACCTCGGCGCCGGTGAACGTCGAATGGGGCGAAGAGAACCGCACCGTCGGCCTGCGCGTCCCGGATTCCGATCCGCAGAACCGCCGCGTCGAGAACCGCCTGCCGGGCGCCGACGCCAATCCCTACCTGGCCATCGCCGCCAGCCTGCTG
Source organism: Stutzerimonas stutzeri (assembly GCF_018138085.1). NCBI lineage: Bacteria > Pseudomonadati > Pseudomonadota > Gammaproteobacteria > Pseudomonadales > Pseudomonadaceae > Stutzerimonas > Stutzerimonas stutzeri. Next base: position 4,802,209 of record NZ_CP073105.1, on the reverse strand, counting down.
TGTGGCTACATCGGCATGGTCGAGGAGCTGACTCCGAGCCAGCCGGTCAAGGGCCGCGGCTACGAGCGGCGCAACCTGCGCCTGCCGTTGACACTGGAGGCCGCGCTCGAGCGCATGGAGACCTGTCGGCAACTGGAGAAATACCTGAGTCCGAAATTCATCACCGGCTACGTCGCGGTCAAGCGCGCCGAGCAGGAGAACTACCACCGTGTCATCAGTTCCTGGGAGCGGGAATTCCTGATGCTCTCGGTGTAACGAACAACCGCAGGGTGGATGACGCTTTTCTCATCCACCAATAACGCAACGAATATGGCCAAGAGGTGACTGATGAGCGATTCGCAAACCCTGCAATGGCAAGCCCTGAGCCGCGACCATCACTTGCCGCCGTTCACCGACTTCAAGGCGCTGAACGCCAAGGGCACACGGATCATTACCCGCGGTGAGGGTGTGTATCTCTGGGACAGCGAAGGCCACAAGATCCTCGACGCCATGGCCGGGCTCTGGTGCGTCAACCTCGGTTATGGCCGTGAAGAACTGGTCGAGGCCGCCACGAAGCAGATGCGTGAGCTGCCTTACTACAACCTGTTCTTCCAGACCGCCCACCCGCCGGCGCTGGCACTGGCCAAGGCCATCGCCGAGATCGCCCCGGAAGGCATGAACCATGTCTTCTTCACCGGTTCCGGCTCCGAGGCTAACGACACGGTGCTGCGCATGGTGCGCCATTACTGGGCGATCAAGGGCCAGCCGCAGAAGAAGGTGGTGATCGGTCGCTGGAACGGCTACCACGGTTCGACCATCGCCGGCGCCAGCCTCGGCGGCATGAAGGCCATGCACGAACAGGGCGACGGGCCGATCCCGGGAATCGAGCACATCGACCAGCCCTACTGGTTCGGCGAGGGCGGTGATCTCGATCCGGACGAATTCGGCGTTCGCGTGGCCCAGCAACTCGAGCAGAAAATTCTGGAAATCGGCGAAGACAAGGTCGCCGCCTTCATCGCCGAGCCGATCCAGGGTGCTGGCGGGGTGATCATCCCGCCGGACAGCTACTGGCCGAAGATCCGCGAGATCCTCGCCCGTTACGACATTCTGTTCATCGCCGACGAGGTGATCTGCGGCTTCGGCCGCACCGGCGAATGGTTCGGCAGCGACTACTACGGCAACGCACCGGACCTGATGCCGATCGCCAAGGGCCTGACCTCCGGCTACCTGCCCATGGGTGGCGTGGTGGTGCGCGACGAAGTAGTGCACACCCTCAACGAGGGCGGCGAGTTCTATCACGGCTTCACCTATTCCGGGCATCCGGTGGCGGCCGCGGTGGCGCTGGAAAACATCCGCATCATGCGCGAAGAGCAGATCGTCGAGCGGGTTAAAAGCAAGACGGCACCTTATTTGCAGTCTCGCTGGCGCGAGCTGGTCGAGCACCCGCTGGTGGGCGAGGCCCGTGGCGTCGGCATGCTCGGCGCGCTGGAACTGGTGAAGAACAAGAAGACCCGCGAGCGTTTCGCCGATCCGGGCGTGGGCATGCTCTGCCGCGAGCACTGCTTCCGTAACGGTCTGGTGATGCGTGCGGTCGGTGACACCATGATCATTTCACCGCCGCTGGTGATCAACGAAGCGCAGATCGACGAGCTGATCGACAAGGTTCGCCTGTGCCTCGATGCGACCCTCAAGGATGCGCGCGGGTGATGATCGTGGCGCTGGCGCCGCGGATCGCGGGCCTGGTGGTTTCAGTGCTGGCCGATCGCCTGCAAAACGTGTCCGGGCGGTTGAAAAAACGCCACCGACCTTGCCAGACTGCGCGCGTGTTCTGGCCTGACCTGCCGAGGGGTGTGTCGATGCCGGTACCGCCGCACTAGTTGTCCAGGCGTGATGGGATCCGGCGCTCGACGCCGGTCCTTCGTGACCTGTCCCTAGCCCCAATACAAACGATCACAACAGGAGCTACACGGATGAAACCCTTTGCCAAGACACTCCTTGCAATGACGCTGGCCGGTACCGTCGCTGGCGCCGCCCAGGCCGAAGACAAGGTACTGCACGTCTATAACTGGTCCGACTATATTGCCGAGGACACCCTGGAGAACTTCACCAAGGAAACCGGCATCAAGGTCGTCTACGACGTCTTCGACAGCAACGAAGTGCTCGAAGCCAAGCTGCTCGCCGGCAGCTCGGGCTACGACGTGGTCGTCCCGTCCAACCCCTTCCTGGCCAAGCAGATCAAGGCTGGCGTATTCCAGAAGCTCGACAAGAGCAAGCTGCCGAACTGGGAAAATCTCGACAAGGACCTGCTCGAGGCGCTGCAGCCCAGCGATCCGGGTAACCAGTACGCCGTACCCTACATGTGGGGCACTATCGGCATCGGCTACAACCCGGAGAAGGTCAAAGCGGTACTGGGCGAGAACGCGCCCGTTGATTCCTGGGACCTGGTGTTCAAGCCGGAGAACATGGAAAAGCTGAAATCCTGCGGCGTCTCCTTCCTCGACTCGCCGACCGAGATCCTTCCGGCCGCATTGCACTACCTCGGCTATAAGCCAGACACCACCAAGCGCGACGAGCTGAAGAAGGCCGAGGATCTGTTCATGCAGATCCGCCCCGACGTGGCCTACTTCCATTCCTCCAAGTACATCTCGGACCTGGCCAACGGCAACGTCTGCGTCGCCATCGGTTATTCCGGCGACGTCTATCAGGCCAAGGCGCGCGCCGAGGAAGCCGGCGGCAAGGTCAAGGTCAGCTACAACATCCCCAAGGAAGGCGCAGGCACCTTCTTCGACATGCTGGCCATCCCGGCGGATGCGAAAAACATCGATAACGCTCACGTCTTCCTCAACTACCTGATGAAGCCGGACGTGATGGCGTCTATCACCAACTATGTGCAGTTCCCCAACGGCAACGCGGCCGCCACGCCACTGGTCGACGAGGCGATCCGCACCGATCCGGGCGTCTACCCGAGCCAGGCCGTGCTGAAGAAGCTGTACACCTTCCCCGATCTGGACCCCAAGACCCAGCGCACCATGACTCGGAGCTGGACCAAGATCAAATCGGGACGTTAAGCGTCACACCGTTGCGAACAGGTCTTCGGGCCTGCTCGCAATGGCGCGGCAGGCGACGAGCCGTCGCCGGTCATTGATGAGGATGCCAGGCATGGCGCTCGTGGTTTCCACAGTAGGTCACCTCGCACTGCTGTTCTCGGAGCATGGCCGCATTGCCAGTTGCGTGTTTCCTGTTGATTTTTAGAGGCTTTTCAAATAAACAGCCCGCCTTTCGCCCCGCTGAGCCCTGGCGGCTGTCACAAGAGGACTATTCCATGCGCTCGACACTGAAGTCGCTTATCGTCGCCGTTGCCGTCAGCGGTGCCGCCTCGGCCCAGGCTGCCTCCGTACATATCTACAACTGGTCGGACTACATCGGTGAAACGACGCTGGAAGAATTCGAGAAGGCGACCGGCATCACGCCTGTCTACGACGTCTTCGATTCCAACGAAACTCTGGAAGGCAAGCTGCTCGCGGGCCGAACCGGTTACGACGTCGTGGTGCCTTCCAACCATTTCCTCGGCAAGCAGATTCGTGCCGGTGCGTTCCAGAAGCTCGACAAGAGCAAGCTGCCGAACTGGGAGAACCTCGACCCGGCTTTGCTCAAGCAGCTCGAAAAGAACGATCCGGGCAATGCCTATGCGGCGCCCTATCTCTGGGGTACCAACGGCATCGGCTACAACGTCGAAAAGGTGACCGCTGCCCTGGGTGTCGAGAAGGTCGACTCCTGGGCCGTGCTGTTCGAGCCGGAAAATGCCAAGAAGCTCGCCGCGTGTGGCATTGCCTTTCTCGACTCGGCCGACGAGATGATTCCAGCCGTACTCAACTATCTCGGGCTGGATCCCAACAGCGAGAATCCGGAGGACTACGCCAAGGCGGAAGCCAAGTTGCTGGAGATCCGCCCCTACGTGCGTTACTTCCACTCGTCCAAGTACGTGTCCGACCTGGCCAACGGCAACATCTGCATCGCTGCCGGGTTCTCCGGCGACGTGTTCCAGGCCGCTGCGCGTGCCGACGAAGCGGGCAAAGGCATCGAGATCGCCTATTCGATTCCCAAGGAAGGCGGCAACCTCTGGTTCGACATGCTGGCCATCCCGGGCGATGCGCAGAACGTCGACGAGGCGCACGCCTTCATCAACTATCTGCTCAAGCCGGAGGTCATCGCCTCGGTGAGCGATTACGTCGGGTATGCCAATCCCAATCTCAAGGCCGGCGAGCTGATGGATCAGGAAGTGCGTAACGATCCCTCGGTCTACCCGCCGCAGGAGGTGCTCGACCGGCTCTATGTATCGGCTGAGTTGCCGCCCAAGATCATGCGTCTGATGACGCGCAGCTGGACCAAGGTCAAGTCTGGCCAATAGCGACGCCGAGCGTGGCGATCCTGCTTCGGCCAATCGCCGCGCCTCCAACACACAGGTTTTTCCGGCACCGTCCGGTGCATATTTTCATTCGGGAGTTCGCGTATGGCCGTAGCCTCCAGCGCTTATAAGAAGGCCCTCTCCGGCGAGAGCCAGAACAAGCAGGTGCTGCTGAAAATCGACCGCGTCACCAAGAAGTTCGATGAAACGGTGGCCGTCGACGATGTCTCGCTGAACATCCACCAGGGCGAGATCTTTGCGCTGCTGGGCGGATCGGGTTCGGGTAAATCGACGCTGCTGCGCATGCTTGCAGGGTTCGAACGCCCTACCGACGGGCGCATTTTCCTCGACGGGCAGGACATCACCGACATGCCGCCCTACGAGCGGCCGATCAATATGATGTTCCAGTCCTACGCGCTGTTCCCGCACATGAGCGTGGAGCAGAACATCGCCTTTGGCCTCAAGCAGGATGGGCTGGCGAAGGATGAGGTGAAGGCGCGGGTCGATGAGATGCTCAGTCTGGTGCAGATGACCCAGTACGCCAGGCGCAAGCCGCACCAGCTATCCGGTGGCCAGCGCCAGCGGGTGGCGCTGGCCCGCTCGCTGGCCAAGCGGCCGAAGCTGCTGCTGCTCGACGAGCCCATGGGCGCGCTGGACAAGAAGCTGCGCTCGCAGATGCAGCTCGAGCTGGTGCAGATCATCGAGCGGGTCGGGGTAACCTGCGTGATGGTTACCCATGATCAGGAAGAGGCCATGACCATGGCCGAGCGCATCGCCATCATGCACCTCGGCTGGATCGCCCAGGTCGGCAGCCCGATGGACATCTACGAGACGCCGGCGAGCCGCCTGGTCTGCGAGTTCATCGGCAACGTCAATCTGTTCGACGGTGAGCTGATCGAGGACGTCGAGGACCATGCGGTCATCGCCAGCCCAGGCCTCAATAACCCGATCTACGTCGGCCACGGCATCAGTACCCGCGCCCAGGACAAGCAGATCACCTATGCCATCCGCCCCGAAAAGCTGCTGATTGGCACCGAACTGCCCGAGCTGGAGCGTCCCGGCTACAACTGGACTAAGGGCGTCGTGCACGATATCGCCTACCTGGGCGGGCATTCGGTCTACTACATCCAGCTGCCGGGCGGTGGCGTCCTCCAGGCCTTCATGGCCAACGCCGAGCGCCATGTGAAACTGCCGACCTGGGAAGAACAGGTGTTCGTCTACTGGTGGGACGACAGCGGCGTGGTGTTGCAAGCATGAGCCGCCCAACATTGAATGCCGGGCGCCGTCTGGTCATCGGCGTACCCTTCGTCTGGCTGATGCTGTTCTTCCTGCTGCCGTTCGCCATCGTGCTGAAGATCAGTTTTTCCGAAGCCGACGTGGCCATTCCGCCGTATACGGACATCTTCGCCTACGCCGACCAGCAACTGCAGGTGCTGATCAACCTCGGCAACTACGTGTTCCTCAGCGAGGACGACCTCTATTGGGCCGCCTACGCCGGGTCGTTGCGGGTCGCCTTTTTCAGCACCCTGATGTGCCTGCTGATCGGCTATCCCATGGCCTACGCCATCGCGCGGGCGCGCAAGGACCTGCAAACGGTCCTGCTGCTGCTGATCATGATGCCGACCTGGACCGCCATTCTGATTCGCGTCTACGCCTGGATGGGGATTCTCAGCAGCAACGGCATCCTCAATGGCCTGCTGCAGAACCTGGGGCTGATCGACACGCCGCTGCAGATTCTCAATACCGACCTGGCGGTCTATATCGGCGTGGTCTACTCCTATCTGCCGTTCATGATCCTGCCGTTGTACGCCAACCTGGTGAAGCACGATCTCAGCCTGCTCGAGGCCGCTTCCGACCTGGGCGCCAGCAACCTCAGCGCGTTCTGGAAGATCACCGTGCCGCTGTCGAAGAACGGCATCATTGCCGGCTGCATGCTGGTGTTCATTCCAGTGGTAGGTGAGTTCGTCATTCCGGAACTGCTCGGCGGGCCGGAGACGCTGATGATCGGCAAGGTGCTCTGGCAGGAATTCTTCAACAACCGTGATTGGCCGGTGGCCTCTGCGCTGGCGGTGGTGATGCTGGTGATCCTGCTGGTGCCGATCATCCTGTTCAACCGCAACCAGACCAAGGAATTGGAGGGCAAGCTATGACTCGTCCGAGCTGCGGGCTGCCCCGTTCGACCGGCTCCCCGAGCCCACGCACACCCTGGGAACTGGGAGGCAGACCATGAAGCGCTACAGTTTTTCCAACCTGATGCTGGTGCTGGGGCTGCTGTTCATCTACCTGCCGATGGTGCTGCTGGTCATCTATTCGTTCAACGCGTCGCGCCTGGTGACGGTCTGGGGCGGCTGGTCGATCAAGTGGTACGTGGGCCTACTGGACAACAGCCAGCTCATGGGCGCGGTGATGCGCTCGCTGGAAATTGCGCTGTATACCGCCGGCTCGGCCGTGGCGCTCGGCACCATGGCTGCCTTCGTGCTGACCCGCATCCCGCGTTTTCGCGGACGCGCGCTGTTCGGCGGCCTGGTAACCGCGCCGCTGGTCATGCCGGAGGTGATCACCGGTCTGTCGCTGCTGCTGCTGTTCGTGGCCATGGCGCAACTGGTCGGCTGGCCTGCCCAGCGCGGTATCGTGACCATCTGGATCGCCCACACCACCTTCTGCTCGGCGTATGTCGCGGTGATCGTGATGGCCCGTCTGCGTGAGCTGGACCAGTCCATCGAAGAGGCGGCGATGGACCTCGGCGCACGGCCGTGGAAGGTATTCTTCCTGATCACCATGCCGATGATCGCGCCGTCCCTGGCGGCTGGCGGGATGCTGTCCTTCGCCTTGTCGCTCGATGATCTGGTGCTGGCGAGCTTCGTCTCCGGGCCCGGTTCGACCACCTTGCCGATGGAGATCTTTTCCGCGGTCAGGCTGGGCGTGAAGCCGGAGATCAACGCCGTGGCCAGCCTGATCCTGCTGGTGGTATCGGTGGCGACCTTCATCGCCTGGTACATCAGCCGCCGTGCCGACAAGCGCCGGGCTCGCGCCATGCGTCAGGCCATGGACGAGGGCGCGCAGCAGAACTGGCGGTCGACGGTCGATAGCAGCGTCATCACGCCGCCGTCCGCGCATAGCTGAGTCGCGGCCACAAGGCCGATGCGGGTTCGCCAGTGGTCAGTCCGACCCTGGCGGGCCCCAGTCACAGAAGCAGCCCACCGCCAGCGAATGCGTGGCCTTGACCGGGCGGCCGGCCAGTACCGCCTCCAGGATGGGTTCGATGAAGCTGTTGCTGGAGTTGCACACGGCGCCTTCGCTGTAGGGGCCCAGATAGACCAGCTGTCCCTTAACATCCCAGACGCCGACGGCGGGGCTGGCCGGCAGGCTTTGCGAGCCGGGCAGGGCATCGAGCGCCTGCAAGCCGGCCAGCTGATCGGGTAGACGGCCCTGGCTGCCGGGACGCTGCAATGCGTAGAAGTGCACGCCCCGATCACCGAAGCGTTCAAGCAGCTCGGCCAGATGCTGCTGATTGCCGGCGTTGCAGGGGCAGGCGGGGTCCCAGAAGTGCACCACACGGACCGCTGCGTCGTCTTGCAGGGTGTCGGGCAGCGCCAGGCTATCGCCAGAAAACAACTGCGTGCTTTCGCTATCGAAGGGGCGCAGGTATCGGGCCTCGAACCAGCGGAAAGCGGCCAGCATGGCGCCAGCCCAGAGCAGGGCGATCAGCGCTGCGATCAGATATTTGTTGCGTACTGACATCTCGGCACCCTTCAGCGGAGGCGCCAGCTTGCCACGTCGCGTTACAGAGCTGAAGATTCGCTTCAATTCGAGCCAGAAAGCCCGTCATGTCTTCGCCAATCGATCCCGATACGCTCCGCGCGCAGCTGCAACCGCTCGCCGCCGGCACACCGCTCAGCGCCGCGGCATGCTCTTACCAGGCCTACTACGGCCTCGATCTGCCACAGCACCGCGACCTCCAGCACCGCCTGGGCTGCTTTTCGGTCCATGGCTACCAGGTGGCCGCGCAGGCTTGGTGCCCGGCTCAACCGGTCGCCACGCTGTTCATCCTGCACGGCTACTACGACCACATGGGCCTCTACCAGCACGTTGTCGACTGGGGCCTGAGCATGGGCTTCGCGGTGCTGGCCTGCGACCTGCCCGGGCACGGGCTGTCCAGTGGGCCGCGAGCGAGCATCAACGAGTTCGATGAATACCAGGCGGTGCTGGCCGGCCTTATGCGCGAAGCCGAGACGCTGCGGCTGCCTGGTCCCTGGCACCTGCTGGGGCAGAGTACGGGGGCTGCGATCGCGCTGGACTACCTGCTGGCCCACCCGGATGACCCGCGGCTGGGGCGCGGCATTCTGCTGGCGCCGCTGGTGCGGCCGCGTGCCTGGCGCTGGTCGAGGTTCAGTTATGAGGTGATGCGGCACTTCGTCAAGCAGATCCCCAGGCAGTTCAGCGAGAACTCGAGCGATCCGGCATTCCTCGAGTTTGTCCGCTCCAGCGACCCGTTGCAGCCGGACACCCTGCCAACCGCCTGGGTCGGCGCGCTGTCGCGATGGATTCCCCGCATCGAGGGCGCACGGCGCAGTCCACACAGCCCGCTCATCGTTCAAGGCGAAGCGGACATGACCGTGGACTGGCGCTACAACCTGCCGGTGCTGGAGCGCAAGTTCACCGCGCCGGAGGTCTTGTACCTGCCCGACGCGCGCCATCATCTGGTCAATGAACGGGAGGCGATACGCCGCGATTACTTCGAGTTCCTCGGTGATCGCCTGAGCTAGGAGCGGATCGCGCCGGCGGCTCGCGCCTGGGTTTCACTGCCGCTCGTGCCGACCGCCAGACCGGCACGCAGCGCTTGCAGCGCTGCCTGGTAATAGCGTTTCCCCGCGTCGGACTGAGCGAATTGGACGAACTCTTCCAGCTCGGCATCGGAAAGGTCGCGATAGATGAACAGCAGCGTGTTGTCCAGGTCACTCTCGACCTGCTGCTGCAGGCGCTCGCGCTGGCTTTCCAGCAGTCCCTGGGCCTGACCACCGCCGAGCAGGCCGGGGATCATCTGGCTGAGGCTGTCGGCGGCGACGCCGGCGAGCGCCAGGCTGACCTCGGCACCCGCCTCGGCGGCCGGTAACGCCTGTGCCAGGTGGCGGATCAACGGCTGCCGATTGCTGCCGGCCTGCATCCTCGGCAAGCCGTTTTCGTAGCGAGCGAGTTGCTCGCGGCGGCCGGCCAGAACCTCTGCCGCGACCACCTTGTGGCCCAGCGGCGACTGGAAGAACTCAAGTGCCGGCTGTGGATCGGCCAGGTGCTGGCGCAGGGCTCGTTTGGCGCGCTGATCGACGGCGTCCACCGCAAAGCGGCGGTTGCTGTTGGTTACCAGCGCTTGATAGACCGCCGGCGGCAGGCTGCTCTTGTAGCGCTGCTGGGCGGCCGTCAGGGCATCGGAGAAATTGGCGCGTTGTTCGGTCCAGCCCGCCGCCTCGTAGAGTTCGTCGTAGCTATCGGCCAAGGCGTTCAGGCTGAAGGCGAGTAATACACAAGCGATAAGGGCGCGCATGAAAGCTCCTCTGTGGCGGGCGGTTTATTTTCGGCGTCGCGACCCGGGGTTGTCGAGGAGCGAAAGCCCTGCTGCTAGACTCAGCGCTGTTTCCGCGGGCCCGCCTGGGCCGCAGGGAAACGTCATTCGACCCATTGGAGTCACCTTCCTTGCCGTTCTCTACGATCATCGATGACCTGGCCGAACGCGGCTGGTCGTTGCAGAGTGCCTTCCTTGCACATGATGTGACCCAAAAGCTGGCCGACGAGTGCCGCAGACGCTATGCCGAAGGGACGCTGGCACCGGCCGGTGTCGGGCGGGGCGAGGAGCAGGCGGTGCGCGAAGGCATCCGCGGCGACCATATCCACTGGCTGGAAGAAGGGCAGGCAGAGGTGTGTGATGCCTATCTGGCGCTGATGGATGAACTGCGCCAGACGCTCAATCGCGAGCTGTTCCTCGGCCTGGAGGAGTTCGAATGCCACTTCGCGCTTTACCCGCCGGGGGCCTTCTATCAGACCCATCTGGATCGTTTTCGCGACGATGACAGCCGCTGTGTCACCGCGGTCATCTACCTCAATCCGGACTGGCAGCCGGCCGATGGTGGCGAGTTGCGCATGCATTTCGCCGACGGCTCGAGCCTCGATATTCCGCCGCTGGCTGGCGACCTGCTGATGTTCCTGTCGGGGGATTTTCCTCACGAGGTGCTGGTGACCCAGGCCGATCGCCTGTCCTTGACCGGCTGGTTTCGCCGGCGGCCGGTGGACGTGCTGGCGCTCTGACGAGACAGCAAACGATGGCGCATGAAAAAGCCCGGCGCTAGGCCGGGCAAGAACAGCAATCGGAGCGATGCGGCTACATCCCCAACAGGCTTGGCAACCCGAGGGAAATCATCGGCACGTAAGTGATGAGCACCAGGAACGCCAGCATCAGCGCCAGCCACGGCAGCACGGCGCGGATCACCTGGGTGACCGGCATGCCGGTCACCGCCGAAGCGACGAACAGGTTCAGCCCCACCGGCGGGGTGATCAGGCCGATTTCCATGTTCACCACCATGATGATGCCCAGGTGAATCGGGTCGATGCCCAGCTGTATGGCGATCGGGAACAGGATCGGGGCCAGGATCAGGATGATTGCCGAGGGCTCCATGAAGGCGCCGGCAACCAGCAGCACGATGTTCACCACCAGCAGGAACATCCACGGCTGCAGTCCGGCTTCGAGCACCATGGCGGTGATCTGCTGCGGTAACTGCTCGGTGGTCAGTACATGCGCGAAGAGCATGGCGTTAGCGATGATGAACATCAGCATGATCGTCAGCTTGCCCGACTCCAGCAGCACCCGTGGGCAGTCGCGAAGGGTGATGTCCTTGTAGACGAACAGCGCGATGAACGCCGAATACACCGCCGCCACGGCCGCAGCTTCGGTTGGGGTGAACATGCCCGAGTAGATGCCGCCGAGGATGATCACCATCAACAGCAGTCCCCACAGTGCCTGGCGAGCCGAAGACAGCCACTGACGGAAGGTCGCTCGCGGCATCGCCGGCAGCTTCTTCTTCACCGCGACGATATAGATCGCGACCATCAGCCCGAGGCCCAGCAGAATGCCGGGCACCACACCGGCCATGAACAGCGCGCCCACGGAGGTTTCGGTGGCGGCGGCGTAAACCACCATCACGATCGACGGCGGGATCAGGATGCCCAGCGTCCCGGCGTTACAGACGATGCCGGCGCCGAAGGCCTGCGGATAGCCGGAGCGCACCATGCCGGCGATGGCGATGGAACCGACCGCAGCCACGGTGGCCGGGGACGAGCCGGACAGCGCGGCGAACAGCATGCACGCCATGACCGCACTGATGGCCAGGCCGCCGCGGATGTGGCCGACGGTGGCGTTGGCGAAATCGATCAGGCGCTTGGCCACGCCACCGGTGGTCATGAAGGCACCGGCCAGCAGGAAGAACGGGATCGCCAGCAGGGTGTAGTGTTCGGAGGTTTCGAACAGCTTGATCGCCAGCGAACGCACCGAGTCGGGGCTGAAGAACATGATCGTCAGCGAACCGGCCAGACCAAGGGAGATGGCCACCGGCACGCCGATGAACATCAGCGCGAACAGCGCCAGGAAGAGGAACAGGATAGTCATTACTTCGGCTCCTCTTCACCGAGCCGGGCCGCCTCGGCGGCTTCGTCGGCCAGGCCCAGTCCGGTCTGCTCGTTGCGCAGGATGCGCACCAGAATCTCTGCGAATCGAATGAAGACCATGGCAAAGCCGATCGGCACGATCATGCCGATCTGCCATTGCTTGACGCCGATATGGCCGAGGTCTTCAGCGCCGATACCGGCCGTGAACAGGGTCTGGATCCACTCGAAGCTCGCCACGGTCAGCAGGCCGGCGTAGCCAAGGCAGAACAGGCAGGCGATCACGCCGATGTAGCGCTGGATATTGCGCGGGGCGAGCTTGACCAGCGCATCGACGCCGATGTGGCCGGCGGTGCGCACGCCATAGGCCAGGCCGGAGAAGATCAGCCAGGCGAACAGTGCCCGGGTGAGCGCCGAGCTCCAGGTCATGGACTGCGCCAGGCCGATGATGTAATCGCCGAGGGCAAAGAAGAAGTCTTCCGCGGCGGGAAAGGTGTCCCCCAGCGAATAGAAAACGGTGTAGAGGTTGTTCAAGACCACATAAACGAAGGTCACCAGAGTCATGGCGGCCAGCAAGAAGGCGATAAAGCCTTCCTCGAAGTGGTCCCAGACGCGCCAGAGGGCGTTCATGGATGACATCTCCCGATGAAATGCATTGGATTCGATGGGCGTACGCACTGTGCGCCATAAGCCGGTCTGGTAACCGGGCGACAGGATCAGGACACGCTTGTTGTAGTGGCGTAGCGGCGGAGATCGATCCGTCGTTGCGCCGGTTTGTCGCGTGTCTCCGGTGCGCTGTCAGTACCGCAACGGGGGTGGAGGGCGGCTGGCCGCCCTCCGGTGACGCTTACTCGGCCTTGTTGGAAGCGTCGGCGGCCTTGATCAGGTCAGCTCCGATTTCGCCTTCGAACTTCTTCCAGACCGGCTGCATGGCTTCACGCCACTTGGCACGCTCTTCCGGGGTCAGGACCAGAATTTCAGTCGTACCGGCATCGAGGATCTGCTGCTTGGCCTGCTTGTTCAGGTCATCAGCCTGCTTGTTCACCTCGACGGTCACCTCGCCGATGATCTCGTTCAGTTCCGAGCGCACGTCGTCCGGCAGGCCGTTCCAGAACTTGGTGTTGGTGATCAGCATGTAGTCCAGCAAGCCGTGGTTGGACTCGGTGATGTGCTTCTGAACCTCGTGCATCTTCTGCGAGTAGATGTTCGAGTAGGGGTTCTCGGCACCGTTGACGACGCCGGTCTGCAGGCCTTGGTAGACCTCGGCGAAGCTCATCTTACGCGGGTTGGCGCGCACGGCCTTGAACTGCTCCTCGAGCACCTGGGACGCCTGTACGCGGAACTTCAGGCCACGCGCATCCTTCGGCTCGCGCAGCTCCTTGTTGGCCGACAGCTGCTTGAGGCCGTTGTGCCAGTACGCCAGACCGGTGATGTTCTTGTCGACCATGGAGGTCAGCAGAGCCTGGCCCTTGTCGCTCTTCTGGAAGCGGTCGACCGCGGCCATGTCGTCGAACAGGAACGGCAGGTCGAATACCTGAAGCTGCTTGGTGTACTGCTCGAACTTGGCCAGCGAAGGCGCGATCAGCTGGACGTCGCCCAGCAGCAGCGCTTCCATTTCCTTGCCGTCACCGAACAGCGAGGAGTTCGGGTAGACCTGCACCTCGACCTTGCCGGGCAGACGCTCCTCGACCAATTTCTTGAACATCAGTGCGCCCTGGCCCTTCGGCGTGCTGTCGGCGACGACGTGGGAGAACTTGATGATGATCGGGTCTGCGGCCTGAGCCAGCGTGGCCATGCCTAGGGACAGGGCGCAGGCGAGCGCGGTGGCGGTCAGTTTGAACATTGTTGTTTTCCTCTTGTTGTGAAGTGAGCCTGTGCATCGCAGCGAGGCTCGGCTGTAACCAGCAAGACAAGTCTAGGCGTCATGAGCAACATGCGCCCGGCTCGTGCCACCGGTTCATCGTGTTAGGGAGAGCAAGGCTTGTGCCAAATGCACAAGGCGCTGCCACCCGTAACGCGGAAGTTTACCCGCATGATGGCAAAATACTGACGAATATTTCTCAGCCAGCCCGTCTGGCCCGCAGGTTTGCCATGTTCGCCGGTCACCGCCGAAGACCGCAGCGGCAAATCGCACCGGCTGCCGGTCGGCTCCCTTCATCGATCCGATCGACGCATCGCGGGAAACTCTACTCGGCGTTGCCGGCCGCTGAAATTCATCATTGAACAAGCCCGGCTTCGTCTTCGGCGAATGCCTGCGGGCTCGCTGGGAGAGCCTGGCGTCGGGCTATTTCATCACCGCGAGCATGACCGGCAGCGGATTGGTCGGCAGATGCGGGCAGCTAGGGCGGGCTCCAGCATGTGGCGGAAATCCGCCAGCTAGTCATCCTCATCCGGCGAGGTTCCGCCAGCATCGTTGAATACCAGGCCGTGCTTGCGCAGCTTGTCGTGCAGCGTCTTGCGCGGCAGGCCGAGCGCTTCGGCGACGCTGCGCAGCGAGCTGTGTGGGCGCGACAGTTCCGCGGCAATCAGCGCACGCTCGAAGGCTTCGACCTGCTCGTTGAGCGTCGTGGCGGTGGTGGCCGGAGCCCCTTCGGCGTGCAGGGCCGGGTCTTCCAGGCCGAGGTCGAGACCCAGGGCGAAGCGTTCGGCGGTGTTCTGCAGTTCGCGCACGTTGCCCGGCCAGGCGTGCCGGAGCAACTGGGCCCGTTGTTCCGGGCGCAGCTCGCGAATCGGCAGGCCATGCCGGCTGGCCGCGGTTTCGGCAAAGTGCTGAAACAGGAACAGCAGGTCTTCGCTACGCTCGCGCAGCGGCGGGATGCGCAACGGGGCGACGTTCAGCCGGTAGTAGAGGTCGGCGCGGAAACGCCCCTGGTCGGCCGCGTGGCGCAGGTCTTCCTTGGTGGCGGCGATGACGCGGATGTCCAGCGCGATCGATTGGTTGCCGCCCAAGCGCTCGACCACTCGCTCCTGCAGCATACGCAGCAGCTTGACCTGCACGTCGAGGCTCATGCTCTCGATCTCATCGAGAAACAGGGTGCCGCCGTTAGCGAACTCGAACTTGCCGATGCGACGTTTTTGCGCGCCGGTGAAGGCGCCGGCCTCGTGGCCGAAGAGCTCGCTCTCGACCACCGACTCGGCCAGCGCGCCGGCATTGATGGCGACGAAGGGCCCGCCCCGGCGGTTGGAAAGATCGTGCAGCGCGCGGGCCACCACTTCCTTGCCGGCGCCGGTTTCGCCGAGGATCAGCACGTCGGCCTGGGTTCCGGCGAGGGCGCCGATCTGCTCGCGCAGGCGCTGCATGGCCGGTGACTGGCCCAGCAGGCGGGCCGAGAGTTGCTGGCGGTCGGCCAGCGCCAGGCGCAGGCTGCGGTTGTCGAGCACCAACTGGCGCAGGGCCAGGGCGCGGCGCACGCCATCGAGCAAGGCCTCGCTGGGGAAAGGTTTCTCGAGGAAATCGTAGGCCCCGGCGCGCATGGCCTGTACCGCCAGCTGGATGTCGCCATGGCCGGTGATCAGCAGCACCGGCAGTTCGCTGTCCAGCGCCCGCAGCTGCTGCTGCAGTTCAAGCCCATCGAGCCCGGGCATGCGAATGTCGCTGACCACCACGCCGGCCCAGTCCGCTGGCAGCATCGTCGGCAGGCCGCGAGCGTCGCCGAGGCTCAGTACCTTGAGCCCGGCGAGATCGAGCGTCTGGCTCAGCGCCTTGCGCAGGTGGGGATCGTCGTCGACCAGGACTACCTGATATTGCGGGTCGATCTGACTGGTCATGCTAGTCCTCGCTGGGAAAGGCGACGCCGGGATCGGCGGATCGCAGATAGAGACTGAGCTGGGCGCCGCCCTCAGGGTGATTGGCCAGGGTCAGCTCTCCTCCCAGGGTCCGTGTCAGGGTATCGCAGATGGCCAGTCCCAGGCCGAGCCCCTGAGCGCTGGTCTTGGTGGTGAAGAAGGGCTCGCGGGCACGTTGCAGCGCGGTGGCGGAAAACCCCGGACCGTTGTCGCGCAAGGTCAGCAGCACGCCGTCATCCTGGCGCTCGGCGCGCAGCCAGATGCGCCGGACCGGCGGGCGTTCGTTAAGCGCGTCGAGGGCGTTGGCCAGCAGGTTGGACAGGATCTGCCGCAGGCGGGTCTCGCCGGCCTGGACCCACAGCGTCGCGTCCGGCAGGTCACGGATCAGCTCGACGCCCATGGCCTGCCTTCGCTTGGCCAGCAATGCCAGCGCGTCGTCCAGTGCCGGTTGCAGGGCGACCCGTTCAGGTGCATGCCGATCGCGCCGTGCGAACGCTCGCAGATGGGCGATGATCGAGGCCATCCGCGCGGTCAGTTCGCTGATCAAGCGCAGATTGTCCCGGGCTTCCTCGTTGCGCTGTTGATCGAGCAGCACGCCGGCGTTGTCCGCGTAGCTGCGAATCGCGCCCAGTGGCTGATTGAGCTCATGGCTGATGCTCGCCGACATGGTGCCCAGCGCCGACAGTTTGCCGGCCTGGAGCAGTTCGTCCTGGGCGCGGACCAGCTCCTGCTGGGCCTGCTCGCGTTCCAGCACTTCTTCCTTGAGGCGGCTGTTCAGCGCCTCCAGATCCTGGGTGCGCTCCTGCACACGGCGCTCTAGCTGCTGCCGCGCCTTGGCATCCAGGGCGATACGTTCCAGGTAGTGGCGGCGGCGCTGCATGAGCAGACCGAGCAGCAGCAACAGCGCCGCGAGGGTGGCGGCGCCGATGGCCACGACGGTTTGCACCGGACGTTCGACGAGACTTATCGGCGCCAGGATGCGCACCGTCCAGCCGGTTTCCTTGAGCTCGCGGCTCTGGATCAGCCAGGCGTCTATGTCCAGCGTCAGCAGTCGCGGATCGAGGGTCGGATAGGGGCGTTCTGAGGCGATCTGCTCACGCTCGTCGGCATCCAGCGCCCGGCTGGCACGAAATCGCCATTCCGGCCTGGAGGTCAGTATCACCACGCCGAAGTTGTCGGTAACCATCAGCTGTTCGGGCGTGCTGCCCCACAGGGTCTCGGTATGATCCAGATCCACCTTGACCACCAGCACGCCGAGCACCTGGTCGCCATCGCGCACGGCCGCGCCGAAGTAGTAGCCACGCTTGCCCGAGGTGGTGCCGAGGCCGAAGAAGCGGCCCAGGTTGCCGGCCATGGCTTCGCGGAAATAGGGACGAAAGGCGAAATTCCGCCCGACGAAGCTGTCCTCGTCGTTCCAGTTGGAGGCGGCCAGGGTTTCGCCGTCCGGTGCCATCAGGTAGATGACGTCGGCGCCGGTCTCCTTGCGCAACTGGCCCAGCAGACGGTTCGCCTGATCCTTCGCGGTCGGGCTGGCCGGTTCGCGCAGAGCCGTACGCAGCGTCGGCAGGTCGCCGAGGATGCGTGGCAGCACCTCGTAGCGGCGCAGCGAGCCGAGCAGGTTGGCGACGTACAGATCGAGGGTCTGGCGGTTCTGCTCGATCAGCTCGTTGCTGTAGTAGCGCTCGGCCAGTTGTTGCAGCGGCCACAGCAGCGGCGCCAGCAGCAGTGCGAGCAGAGCCAGATTGCGCCAGCGTGGGCGACGAGGAGGTAGGGATGGTGTCATGCCGATGCGCCTGTGATTCGGGCGACATTATGCACGTTCGACCTGGCGCGGGCGCCGCGATGAAGAGGGGCGGCTGCCGGCCCTGGCTTAGACGCTCTGTACGGAGGGCATGGCCTGATCGGCCTGGGCACCGTATGAACTCGCCAGGCAACGATGCAGCGCCGTTTCCCAATCGGGCAGTTCGATGCCCCACTCGCGTTGCAGGCGTGCGCAGCTCAGGCGCGAGTTGAGCGGCCGCTGCGCCGCCGTAGGGTAGTTGCAGGACAGGATCGGTTCGAGCCTGGCCCGAGGCAGGCCTTGCTGTTGCAGATGTTGGGCGATGCTGCAGGCGAAGCCATACCAGGAGGTCTCGCCGATGGCGGTCAGATGGTACAGGCCGTCCGGGCCGCCGGTTCCTGCCCGCCATTTGCTCACCATGGCCGCCGTGGTCGTGGCAATGGTGTCGGCCCAGGTCGGCGCGCCGATCTCGTCGGCGACCACCGACAGCGAATCTCGCTCCTGCAGCAGCCGCTGCATGGTCAGCAGAAAGTTGCTGCCTTGCAGCGAGTAGACCCAGCTGGTGCGCAGGATCAGATGCTTGCCGCCCACCGCCTGAATCGCCTGCTCACCGGCCAGTTTGCTCGCCCCGTAGACACTGAGCGGAGCGGGCTGATCGGTCTCTTCGTAAGGGCCGGGTTTGCGCCCGTCGAAGACATAGTCGGTGGAGTAGTGGATCAGCGGTACGTCGAGCGCCGCGGCTTCCTCGGCCAGCACTCCGGGCCCGACGGCGTTGACCGCGAAGGCCCGTTCGCGATTGTCCTGTGCCGGATCGACCGCGGTGTAGGCTGCCGCGTTGATGATCAGGTCAGGGCTGAGCAAGCGAATCTGCTGGCGGATCTGTGCCGGCTCGGCCAGGTCGAGTGCCTTGTGGCCCAGCGCAAGCACCTTCCCTTCACCGGCTAGCGCCCGCTGCAGTGCCTGAGACAGTTGCCCCTTGCTGCCGGTGATGAGAATTTTCATGCGAACAACTCCGCCTCGCTCAACACCTTGCCGTCGATATCCTTCTGCGACAGTTGCGGCGGCTCGGTGAATGGCCAGTCGATGCCGATCTGCGGATCGTTCCAGAGCAACGAGCGCTCATGGGCCGGCGCGTAGTAGTCGGTGGTCTTGTAGAGGAACTCGGCGCTCTCGCTGAGCACCACGAAGCCGTGCGCGAAGCCTTCCGGAATCCACAGCTGGCGCTGGTTCTGCGCGCTCAGGTGAGTACCGACCCAGCGGCCGAAGCTCGGCGAGCTCTTGCGCAGGTCGACCGCGACATCGAACACCTCACCGGCAACGACCCGCACCAGCTTTCCCTGCGGTTGCTGGATCTGATAGTGCAGCCCACGCAGCACGCCGCGCTGGGATTTGGAGTGATTGTCCTGGACGAATTGGCGCTTGAGCCCGGTGGCCGCTTCGAAAGCGGCCGCGTTGAAGCTCTCGTAGAAGAAGCCACGCTCGTCACCGAACACCTTGGGCTCGATGATCAGGACGTCGGGAATGCTGGTTTCGATGACCTTCATGCGTCTTCACCGGCCAACTTAAACAGGTACTGACCGTAACCGGTCTTGCCCAGGGCATCGGCGCGTTGCAATAGCTGTTCGCGGTCGATCCACTTGTGCTGGTAGGCGATCTCCTCCAGGCAGGCGACCTTCAGGCCTTGACGGTGCTCGATGGTCTGCACGTACTGCGAGGCTTCCAGCAGGCTGTCGTGGGTACCGGTGTCGAGCCAGGCGAAGCCGCGGCCGAAGCGCTCGACATTGAGATCGCCGCGCTTGAGGTAGGCCATGTTGACGTCGGTGATCTCCAGCTCGCCGCGCGGCGAGGGCTTGATCGACTTGGCGATCTCGATCACGTCGTTGTCGTAGAAATACAGGCCGGTCACCGCGTAGCTGGACTTGGGTTTGGCCGGCTTTTCCTCGATGGACAGGGCCTTGCCGGTCTCGTCGAAGTCGATCACGCCGAAGCGCTCCGGGTCCTTGACCCAGTAACCGAATACGGTCGCGCCCTTTTCCTGGCGGGAGGCGCGCTGCAGCTTCTCGGTGAAGTGCTGACCGTGGAAGATGTTGTCGCCCAGGATCAGGCACACCGAGTCGTTGCCGATGAACTCTTCACCGATCAGGAAGGCCTGCGCCAGGCCGTCCGGCGAGGGCTGCTCGGCGTAGCTGAAGTTGACGCCGAACTGGCTGCCGTCGCCCAGCAGGTTCTGGTATTGCGGCAAGTCCTGCGGGGTGGAAATGACCAGAATGTCGCGGATCCCGGCGAGCATCAGTACCGATATCGGGTAGTAGGCCATGGGCTTGTCGTAGATCGGCAGCAGCTGCTTGGATACGCCCAGGGTGATGGGGTGCAGACGGGTGCCGGAGCCTCCGGCGAGGATGATTCCTTTCATGCGGTCTCCAGGGCGCCGAGGCGCTCGCGTTGATAGCTGCCGTCCTGAACGCGACGGCACCATTCGAGGTTGTTCAGGTACCACTGCACGGTCTTGCGCAGGCCGGTTTCGAAGGTTTCCTGCGGGACCCAGCCGAGTTCGCGCTCGATCTTGCTGGCGTCGATGGCATAGCGCAGGTCGTGACCGGGACGGTCCTTGACGAAGGTGATGAGGTCTTCGAAGCGCTCGATGCCGGCCGGCTTCTGCGGTGCCAGCTCTTCGAGCAGGGCGCAGATGCCGCGCACCACGTCGATGTTCTTCTGCTCGTTGTGCCCGCCGATGTTGTAGGTCTCGCCGACCTTGCCCTCGCTGACCACCTTGAACAGCGCACGCGCATGATCCTCGACGAACAGCCAGTCGCGGACCTGGGTACCGTTGCCATACACCGGCAGCGGCTTGCCATCGAGTGCGTTGAGGATCACCAGCGGGATCAGCTTCTCGGGGAAGTGATACGGGCCGTAGTTGTTCGAGCAGTTGGTGATCAGTACCGGCAGGCCGTAGGTGCGCTGCCAGGCGCGGACCAGATGGTCTGACGAAGCCTTGCTGGCCGAATAGGGCGAGCTCGGCGCGTAGGGCGTGGTCTCGGTGAACAGGTCGTCGACACCGTGCAGGTCGCCATACACCTCGTCGGTTGAGATGTGATGGAAGCGGAACGCCTCGCGACGCTCGACCGGCAGCGTCTGCCAGTAGGCACGTGCGGCTTCGAGCAGCTGGTAGGTGCCAACGATGTTGGTCTGGATGAATTCGGCCGGGCCGTCGATGGAGCGGTCGACGTGGGATTCGGCGGCCAGATGCATGATGGCGTCCGGCTGGAATTCCAGCAGCGCCTCGCTCACCCGCTCACGGTCGGCGATGTCGGCCTGCAGGAACCGATAACGATCGCTGGTATCCACTTCGGCGAGCGACTCGAGGTTGCCGGCGTAGGTCAGCTTGTCCAGGTTGAGGACGCTGTGCTCGGTGTCCAGAATGAGGTGGCGGATCAGAGCAGAGCCGATGAATCCGGCTCCGCCGGTAACGAGAATGCGCATGATTGAAGGCTTCCTTGGCGCGCTACAGAGCAACAGGCTCTTGGCATGTCGGCAGGATAGACCTGTCGAAAATACAAAAATTCCCAGACCGGGATTGCCGCGCGCAGCACCGTGGGGAAAACCCGGGCGGCAGCGACGACCGAAGAGGGCGGCCTCGGCACCCCGGACCCGGGCGATGCCGCGCAGCAGATGGCGCCATGACCTCAGCCGTCCGCCGGGGCCGGCTCGCGACGCTGCGGAAAAAAATTCAGCGAATGGCGAACGGATGCATGGCGCGACCGACGCAATTGAGTACTATCGCGTCGACTTTTTCCACCGGAAGCAATGGAATGCCTATCCGTCACGGCCAGCTCGCTGAGCTGTTGAACCTTACCACACAGAGCGTTACGCAGCTCTCGGAAGCCATTACCTGCTTTTCGCTGGAGCTCATGGCCAGCGAGGATCCGGCCGTACGCATCGCCAGCCGGCGCATGGTGTCCCGCGTCGCGGCGGTGCAATCGGCGTTCGGCCAGCAGCTGACCGCGTTCGGCCTCGATGCGCCTGCCGATGGCGGCACGGATGGGGCCGGCGAAACCATGGCCGACAGCTAGCGCAAGGACACCCGCAAGCGGGACAGCGCGCCGAGGAAGAACACCGCACCGATTGCCAGCAGGGCCGACAGCTGCGGCCAGATGACCGGCAAGCCGGCGCCGCGGAACAGGATCGCCTGGGCCAGTTCGACGAAATGCGTGGTCGGCGCCACCAGCATGATGTGCTGTACCGCCTCGGGCATGCTCTCGTGCGGGGTCACGCCGCCGGAGAGAATCTGCAGCGGAATCAGCGTCAGGATCACCAGCAAGCCCAACTGCGGCATGGAGCGCGCCATCGTGCCGAAGAAGATGCCCATCGACGTGGCGGCGAACAGGTGCAGCGCGGCGCCCGCCGCGAACAACAGCAGCGAGCCCTGAATCGGTATCTCCAGCCAGCCCTCGACGACGAAGCGCAGGGCGAACGCGGCTGCGGCCAGGACCACCAATCCCATCGCCCAGACCTTGCCGACCATGATTTCGAAGGGAGTCACCGGCATCACCAACAGGTGCTCGATGGTGCCGTGCTCACGTTCGCGGATCAGTGCGGCGCCGGTGAGAATGATCGCCAACATGGTGATCTGGTTGATCACCTCGTTCACCGCGCCGAACCAGGCACGGCTCAGGTTGGGATTGAAGGCCGTGCGCACCACCGCCTCGACCGGATAGGCGTCGCTGCTGCGGTAACGCCTGATGAACTCGGCGCTCTCGCTGGCAATGATCTGCTGGATATGCCCGGCACCGGTGAAGGCCTGGCTTACCTGGGTGGCATCGACGTTGAGTTGCAGGGTCGGCTGCCGGCCGGCCAGCAGGTCGGCCTGGAAGTCTGGCGGAATGTTCAGGGTGAAGGTGTAGAGGCCGGCATCCATGCCGCGGTCCATCTGCTGCAAGCTAATGGCCTTGGGCTCGATGAAGTAGGGCAGCTGGAAGGCGTTGACGATACGCAAAGAGGCCGGCGAGCGGTCTTCATCCACCACGGCGATGCTTGCACGATGCGGCGCCTCGGGGATTGCCGTGGCGCCTTCGTAGATCGCCAGGGTGAACGAATAGAGAATCAGGACCAGCATTGCCGGATCGCGGTAGAGGCTGCGCAGCTCCTTGAAGCCGAGCTGGACGATGTTGCCGAGCGTACGGCGCAGGCGTTCCATTTCAGGCCTCCTGCTTGCGCAGGCCGGCGATGCTGAGCAGGGTCAGCAGCGGAATGGCCAGCAGCATCGGAATGAAATAGGGATACAGCTCGATCAGGCCCAGGCCCTTGGAGAACACGCCGCGGCTGATGATGAGGAAATGGCTGGTGGGGTAGAGCTTGCCGAGAAAGGCGCCGACGCCCTCCATCGCCGAGACCGGATGGATCAGTCCGGAAAACTGGATAGCGGGCAGCAGGGTCACGATGGTGGTGCCGAAGATGGCGGCGATCTGGCTGTTGAGGATCGACGACATCAGCAGGCCGAGGCCCGTGGCACAGGCCACGTAGAGCAGCGCGCCGAGGCACAGCGTGAAGATGCTGCCCTTGATCGGAATGCCGAAGACCAACACCGCCAGCAGTACCAGCGTGGCGAAGTTGATCATGCCCAGCGCAATGTAGGGCAGCTGCTTGCCGAGCAGAAACTCGAGACGGGTGGTTGGGGTGACATAGAAATTGGTGATCGAGCCCAGCTCTTTCTCACGCACCACACCCAGCGCGGTGAGCATGGCCGGGATCATCATCAGCAACAGTGGAATCATTGCCGGGACCATGGCCGGCAGGCTCTGGACATCGGGGTTGTAGCGATAACGGATGGCCACGTCGACCGGCGAGAGCTGTCCGCTGACGCCGTTTTCCCGTGCCAGCTGTTGCAGATAGCTCAGGTGCAGGCCCTGCACATAGCCCTTGATGGTGTCGGCGCGCATCGGCATGGCGCCGTCGATCCAGAACGCGACTTGCGGCATGGCGCCGCGTTTGAGGTCGCGGCCGAAGCCCGGCGGGATTTCCACGGCCAGGCTGATGTCGCCGCTGCGCAGGCGCCGGTCGAGTTCGTCGTGGCTGGCCAGGGGTGGCTTCTCGACGAAATAGCGCGAGCCGGCGATGTTCAGCAGGTAATGCTGGCTGGTGGTGGTCTGGTCGCGGTCGAGCACGGCATAAGTCAGGTTTTCGACATCGAAGCTGACGCCGTAACCCATGATGAACATCAGCATGACGCTGCCGAGCATGGCCAGGGTCGCGCGGATCGGATCGCGGCGCAGCTCCATGGCTTCGCGCCGGCTGTAGCTCAGCAGACGGCGCAGGCTGAACCGCGCTTGCAGCGCGCGGGTACTGCTGGCGAGTTGCGCAGGCCGCTCGGCACCGGCGACGGTCGCGCTCGCCTGCGGCGGGTCGGCATCGCCTTGCGCCACGGCGTCTTTCAGATAGGCGATGAAGGTGGCTTCCAGCGTCGGCAGGCCGCGCTTGGCCATCAGCGCCTGCGGCGTGTCGCTGTCCAGTACCCGCCCGGCGTGCATCAACGAGATGCGGTCGCAGCGCAGCGCCTCGTTCATGAAGTGAGTCGAGATGAAGATGGTCACGCCGTCCTCGCGGGACAGCTGGACCAGCAATGCCCAGAAGCCGTCGCGTGCGATGGGATCGACGCCCGAGGTGGGCTCGTCGAGGATCAGGATCTCCGGCTTGTGCAGCACGGCGACCGCCAGCGACAGGCGCTGGCGTACGCCCAGCGGCAGGGCGTCCGGCAGGCTGTCGGCGTCGCTGATCAGGTCGAAACGCTCGAGCATGGCCTGGACCCGCGGCTGGCGCTCGGCGACCGGCAGATGGAACAGCCGCGCATGCAGATCCAGGTTCTGCCGCACGGTCAGTTCGCTGTACAGCGAGAAACCCTGGGACATGTAGCCGACGCGCTGGCGGGTCCGCATGTCGCGCGGGTCCACCGGCTTGCCGAACAGCAGGGCATCGCCTGCGCTGGCGGGCAACAGACCGGTGAGCATTTTCATCGTGGTGCTCTTGCCGCAGCCGTTGGAGCCGAGGAAGCCGAAGATTTCGCCACGCTCAATGCGGAAGTTGACCCGGTCCACCGCGACGAAATCACCGAACCGCATGGTCAGGTCGTGGGCTTCGATGGCGATGCCCTCGCTGTGCTCACGCGCAGGGATCTGCAGCGCCTGGTGACGGCTGCGCTTGGCCTCCGGCAGCAGGCGGATGAAGGCTTGCTCGAGGGTGTCGCTGGCCGTGCGCGCCAGCAACTCGTCCGGGCTACCGGTGGCCAGCACTTGCCCTGCGTCCATGGCCACCAAGTGATCGAAGCGCTGCGCTTCGTCCATGTAGGCGGTGGCCACCAGTACGCTCATCTGCGGGCGGTCGGCGCGGATGCGCCCGATCAGCTCCCAGAACTGGGCTCGCGAGAGCGGGTCGACGCCCGTGGTGGGCTCGTCGAGGATCAGCAGGTCGGGATCGTGAATCAGCGCGCAGCATAGGCCGAGCTTCTGCTTCATGCCGCCGGACAGCTTGCCGGCCGGACGGTCGACGAAGGGCGCCAGGCCCGTGCTGCGCGTCAGCTCGGCGATGCGCCAGCGACGCTCGTCGGCGGCCTGGCCGAACAGGCGGCCAAAGAACTCGAGGTTCTCGAACACCGTGAGTGTCGGATAGAGATTCTTGCCCAGACCTTGCGGCATGTAGGCGATGCGCGGGCAGACCGTGCGACGATGCGCAGGATCGCCGATGTCGCCGCCAAGCACCCGTATCGAGCCCTGCTGAAGTTTGCGAGCGCCGGCGATCAGGGCCAGCAGGCTGGATTTGCCGACGCCGTCCGGGCCGATCAGGCCGACCATGCGTTGCGCCGGCAGGCTCAGGCTGAGGTCATCCAGCGCACGGGTCTTACCGTATTGCAGGCTGACCCCGGCGACCTCGACGACCGGTTCGAGCGGCGCGCTCATGGCGTGACGTTGATCTGCAACTGGTCCGGCCACTGCGCATCGGCGTCCAGCTTGAGATAGGCCATGCCCGGCAGGCCGGTCTTGACCTGCTCCATGTGGCGTTTGAGCAGCTGCGGATCGATCCGCGCCTTGACCCGGAACATCAACTTCTCGCGCTCGCTTTCGGTCTCCACCGTCTTGGGGGTGAACTGCGCCACGCTGGCAACGTAGCTGATCCGCGCCGGTATCACGTATTGCGGCGCCGCATCGACCACCAGGCGCGCCTCCGCGCCGATGGCCACGCGGCCGGCCTGGCGCTCGGGCAGGAAAAAGGTCATGTAGACGTCGGCCAGGTCGACCAGATTGAGCAGCCTGCCGCCCGCACCGAGGACTTCGCCGGGTTGCGCCACCCGATACTGGACCCGCGCCAGGCGGTCGCTTTTCAGCTCGCTGTCACGGATATCCGCTTGCAGCCGATCGACGCCGGCCTGTGCCGCCTCGACCGCCGATTGCGCCTCGATGACCTGCGAGCGCGCCGCGGCGATACCCGCCGTCGCCGAAAGGACCTGGGAGCGCGCCGCCGCCAGCGCAGCCTCGGCGCTTTGCATGGCGGCCAGATGATCGTCGAGCTGCTGGCGTGGCATGGCGTTACGCGCCACCAGGGTTTCGGTGCGTTGATAGCGCTTGCGGGCGGCGGTCAGCTCGGCCTGGCGCTGGGCCACTCCGGCTTCGGCCGCGGCTTTCTCGCTTTCGCGCTGGGCGACCAGGGCCTGCGCCGTGAGGATGGCATTCTCGCCCTGGCGAAGCTGCGCCCGCGCCTGGTTGAGCTGCGCCTGCAATACCTCGGTGTCCATGCGCGCCAGGACCTGGCCGGGCTGAACGAAATCGCCTTCGTCGACGAGGATCTCCAGCACTCGGCCCGGGCTCTTGGTGGCCACGTCGATCTCGGTGGCTTCGATGCGCCCGTTGCCCGCCGCGAAGCCCTCGCCCAGGCCGCTGGGGCGTAGTTCATTCCACAGCACCAGGCCGACCACGACGAGCGTGGCCAGAACGGCCAGGGCCTTGAACAGGGTTCGGCTGGATGGCTGACTCATGAATGGCTCCCGCAGCGATGGTCCGGGCACCATGTTAGGCGTTAAAGGTTACGCCAATGCCTACCTGGATCAATTTTGCTGCGAGTAACCACCACGATCAGCGAATTTGCTCGGTTTACTGCTGGGTATTGGCCAGCGTCCAGTCGACCACCTCGCGGCTGAGCCGGTCACTGGCCTTGCCGAACGCCTCCACCACCTGCTCGATGCCTGTGTCGCTTGCCGGCTGGCGGACCTCGAAACGCCGGTTGGCCAGCGTGTGCTGGGTGTTGCGGTCGACCAGGCGGGTGTCGAGGGTGATCAGCACCACCGGCTTCACCGGCTTGCCGTCGACATAGACGCTCTGGAAGGCGCGCAGATCGCTGTGCAGGCTGTAGTCGGCATAGAGATTGGCGTCTTCGTTGCTCACCGACGGCATCCGGCCGTCACGCTGGAAGGCCTCGATGAGGCGGTCACGCAGCAACACCGGAGCGGCATCGCTCCAGCGTGCGCCACCATAGGCGCTGATCTCGTTGCCTTGCGGGACCACGGCGATGCGCTGGCTGGCGAGGATGCGGCTGGCTTGCGGCGTGTTGATGCGCAGCGCCTGTTGCCGGGTCGGCTCGCTGGCCTGAGGCTCGACCGGGGCGGTCGGCAACAGGAAGATCCGCAAGGTCTCGGCTTCGGGTAGCACCGAACAGGCCGCGAGCAGGCTGAACAGCCCGAGCAGCGCGAAGCGCGACAGGGAATGGCGAAGGCTCATGGGTTGAACTCCTGCAGTTTGTCGCGGCCGAGCAGGAAGCCGCTGGGGTTGTCTTCCAGACGCTGGGTGACCCGACGCAGCGCGCCCAGGGTGGTACGCAGTTCGTTGATCGCCGGGCCCAGTTCGTTGAAGCCCTGCATGCCGTTGTTCAGAGCGCCCTGGTTGTCCTCGAGCAGCGTATCCAGGCGCGCGGTGGTGCGGTCCAGCGCTTTCATCGAGTGTGCCGCGCTGTCCAGCACGCTGCGGCCCTGCTCGTCGAGCAGCCCGTTGGCGTTGCGCGCCAGGCTCGACAGCTCACCCATCACCGTGTTGGCCTGCTGGCTCAGCTGGTTGAACTGCTGCAGCGTCTGCGCCAGGTCGCCGCGTTGGTCGGACAGCACGCTGGTGGCCTGTTCCAGGTGCTCCAGCGTACGGCTCAGGCGAGTGGTGTTCTCTTCGGAAAAGATCTGGTTGGCGCTGAGCAACAGATTGTTGATGTTGCTCATCAGGTCTTCGCCGTTCTCCAGCAGCGCGCTGAGTGAAGAAGGGTCGGCGACGATCAGCGGCGGGTTGTCCGGATCGCCCTTGAGACGCGGGCTTTCCGGGGTGCCGCCGTGCAGCTGGATGACCATGCTGCCGGTGATGTTGGCCAGGGCCAGGCGCGCCTGGGTATCGGACTTGATCGGGGTACCGCCATAGACCCGGATGCGCGCGCGGACCTTGCGCGGATCGTCCGGCTCCAGCCACAGCTGGACGACATCGCCGACCTTGATGCCGCTGTACTCCACCGAACTGCCGCTCGACAGGCCGCTGACGGCCTGGCTGAAGCCAATGTCGTAGTAGCTGTATTCGCGGTCCATGCTGGACTTGCCCAGCCAGAGGGCGAACAGCAGCGCGCAGCCGACCGCGACCACGGTGAACAGTCCGATCAGTACATGATGGGCACGGGTTTCCATCTCAGGGCATCTCCAGCTTCAGCGCAGCATCCTGCGCGGCGCGGCCACGTGGGCCGTGAAAGTATTCGCGGATCCAGGGATCGTCGGTGGCGGCGACCCTCTCGAGGGTGTCGACCACCAGCACGCGTTTCTGTGACAGCACCGCGACGCGGTCACAGATGGTGTAGAGCGTATCCAGGTCGTGAGTCACCAGAAACACGCTGAAGCCCAGGGCATCGCGCAGGGTCAGGATCAATTGGTCGAAGGCCGCCGCCCCGATGGGGTCGAGGCCGGCGGTGGGCTCGTCGAGAAACAGCACCTCCGGGTCCAGCGCCAGCGCCCGGGCCAGGGCGGCGCGTTTGACCATACCGCCGGAAAGCTCGTCGGGATATTTGCAGGCCGCCTCCGGTGGCAGGCCGGCGAGCGCCAGCTTCTGCCGTGCCAGGTGCTCGGCATCGGCGCGCCTGAGGCCGGCGTGCTCGATCAGCGGCAGGGCAACGTTTTCCTGCAGGTTGAGCGAAGTGAACAATGCACCGCCCTGAAACAGCACGCCGAAGCGCCGTTCGACTTCCGAGCGCCGCTGGGTCGAGAGTTTCAGCAGGTTTTCGCCGAATACCTTGACGCTGCCGGCGTTGGGCCGGCGCAGGCCGACGATGCTGCGCAACAGCACCGACTTGCCGGTGCCGGAGCCGCCGACCACGCCGAGGATTTCGCCGCGGCGAATGTCCAGGTCGAGGTTGACGTGGACCGCCTGCTTGCCGAAGCGGTTGACCAGGCCGCGAACCTGGATCACGGGATCGTCGGCGCTCACCAGCCCATCTCCATGAAGAACAGTGCAGCCACGGCATCGAACAGGATCACCATGAAGATCGACTGCACCACGCTGGAAGTGGTGTGTTCGCCCACCGATTGCGCGCTGCCGCTGGCCTTGAAGCCCTCCAGACAGCCGATCACCGCGATCAGGAAGGCGAACACCGGCGCTTTGCCGAGGCCGACCAGGAAGTGGTTGAGCGGAATGTCACGCTGCAGGATGGTGAAGAACATGGTCGGCGAGATGTCCAGCGCCAGCGAGCAGACCACCAGCCCGCCGGCGATGCCGCTGAGCATGCCGATAAAGGTCAGGATCGGCAGGGTGATCAGCATCGCCAGTACCCGCGGCAGGACCAGCAGCTCCACCGGGCTCAGCCCCAGGGTGCGGATGGCGTCGATCTCCTCGTTGGACTTCATCGCGCCGATCTGCGCGGCGAAAGCGCTGGCAGTGCGCCCGGCGAGCAGGATCGCGGCCAGCAGCACGCCGAACTCGCGCAGGAAGGAGAAAGCCACCAGGTTGACGGTGTAGATGGTCGCGCCGAAATCGGCCAGCACCGTGGCGCCGAGAAAGGCCACGACGGCGCCAACGAGAAAGGTCAGCAGGGCGACGATGGGGATCGCGTCGAGCCCGGTCTGCTCGATCTGCGCGACCAGCGCGGTAATGCGCCAGCGTCGCGGGCGGGGCAGCTGCATGACCAGTGTCTGCAGGGTCAGGCCGATGAAGCCGAGCAGGGTGCGCTGCTGGTTCCAGACGCCCGCCACGGTGCGACCGATGTGGGCCAGGACGTCGGCCAGGCCATTGGTTTCCGGTGCCTGCTCGGCTTCGGGCTGGTCCAGCGCGGCGGCGACGGTCCGCAGCAGCGCCTGGCGTTCGCTGGCCAGCTGCGGAGCCCATTCGTCGAGGCGGGCGACCCGAGCCGGACCGAGCAACTCGACCAGCAACCCGGCGCCGGCCGTATCCAGCTCGCCCATGGCATCGAGTTCGACCTGATCGGCGTCGGACACCTGGCGGCGCGCTCGCTCGACCTCGCCGCGCAGCGCCGCATAATGCTGCAGCGTCCAGTCACCTTTCACACTGAGCGTGGCGGCGCCGGCGTCTTGGGCGGGTTGTCGCTGCAGACTGCCGGCCAGCGAAGTGGGGTGCGTCAAGTTGGTATCCCTAAGTGCAGAGGGCGTGAGCGGTACAGGCGCCGATCGTCGCGATATGACCTGATGCTATCAGTTCGACCTCGATGGCGCGGTTACGTTTGGCCGTTCCGGCCGCATGCGGCGGCAGTTGGTCGGCCTGGTCGGATGTTTTTCAGGTGCATACGAACTATCGATCGCTTTGACCCTCCATAGCGTGCACGCCGACGGTTATGCTCGGTACGCTCGGCGAAGGCTGCTATCTTACGCCGCCTTTGCCGCTGTCTTCAGCACGCCCGCGCTTCGGGCCCTGCCATCCATCCCGGTTTTTTCTCCGATTCAGCGAGGCTATCGCTTGCCTATGAATTACTTGCGCTTGCTGCCGTTCATCGCGGTCATGGCGATCATCATCTTCAGCGGGCTGCGCCCCGAGCCGGTCCCGCAGGTTTTCGACCAGCAGGACAAGCTGCATCACATGCTCGGCTTTGCCGCGCTGATGTTTTCGCTGCGCCTGGCCTTTCCACAGTGGCGCTTGTTCTGGTCGATCGCCGCGAGCCTGAGCGTGGCCTTTCTGATCGAGATGGGGCAGGAATTCCTGCCCAATCGTGAGCCGTCTTTCGGCGACATGCTGGCCAACACGCTGGGCGTCCTGCTGGGCTGGGGCTGTTCGTCCCTGGCGTACCAGTGGTATCTGCGCCGGATCGGCGTGACCACCGATCCCGAGGTGCCCGAGGCTGGCGAGCACCTCGGCAGCCCGGAACGGCCCTGACCTAAGCCTGGGCGTTCGCCTGGCTGCCCGCGCCAGCGTTGACATGGCGCGTCCTGACGAGCACTGCGGTGGCGAGCATGGCGATCAGCGCGCCGACCACCGCCACCGCCATGTCTTTCTGCGGGTCCCAACGATCATGCTGCGTGGCGAGAAAGGTACGGCCCAGTCCGTCGCCGAGCATTTCGCCGCCGATCCATTCGATCAGCTCGTAGACCGCCGAGGTCGAAAGCACGATGTCCACCGGCAGCACCAGGCTCCACAGGCCGGGGCGTAGACCGAGGCGGATCAGTACCTCGCGTATCGGATAGGCCAGCAACAGGCCGTAGCTGAAGTGCGCCAGGCGATCGTACTGGTTGCGATCCCAGCCCAGTTGGCGGTTCAGGCTCTCGCCAGTCAGGGCCTGCCACCAGGCGTCGTAGGGCACATGGGCGTAGGTGTAGTGAGCCCCGAGCTGATGGATGCACAGGTACAGGAAGATCAGCGTCGCGGCGCTGGGCGAGGGTGAGTAGTGACGGTGGCCCAGCAGCAAGGCGGCGACCAGTCCGAACACCAGCATGTTTTCCAGCAACCAGTCGTGGCGGTCGTAGGGGGCAATCGCCAGGGCCGCCCAGAACAGCAGAAACAGGCCGGCCAGGCCTAGCACATAGCGTCGCGGGTAGCGCTCGGTCTCCATGATCTCCTCTCCCATATTTCCGGCTCATGCATAGGACCAGCGCAGCGGCGAGAGGGTCCCGCAGAAGGTGGAATCGGTCATTGGCCAACCTTTTGCGACCGCGAAGGGTCACAACCCTTGATACTCCAGCGAGGCGGCCCATGCCATCCATCCACAGCCATCTACTTGTCCCGCTGTCCGGCGCCAGCCTCGGGCTAGCACTGCTGACGCTGGCGGGCTGTGACGGGCAGCAATCGGCTCTCGCCCCGGCCGGCACCGGTGCGCAAAGCATCGCCACGCTGTTCTGGTGGCTGGCTGGCGGTGCGCTGGCGATCTGGCTGGTGGTGATGGGCATTGCCCTGTACGCCACCCATGCGCACCCCGAAGCACACAGCATTCGGGGTGCGCGCTGGTTGATCATCGGCGGCGGCGTGATCTTTCCGGTGGTGCTGCTGACCGGGCTGCTCGTCTACGGGCTGATGCTGAT
Organism: Stutzerimonas stutzeri; assembly: GCF_018138085.1. Taxonomy (NCBI): domain Bacteria; kingdom Pseudomonadati; phylum Pseudomonadota; class Gammaproteobacteria; order Pseudomonadales; family Pseudomonadaceae; genus Stutzerimonas; species Stutzerimonas stutzeri. The sequence goes on along the minus strand of NZ_CP073105.1, from coordinate 4,770,097 downwards.
GCCGCAGTTGAGCTCTTCCGAAAACGTCGCCCTGCGGATCGATGTGTCGGGCGAGCAATGGTGGTGGCGGGTGCGCTACCGGACCGCGACGGGTGAGGCGGTGGAGCTGGCCAATGAGGTTCGCCTGCCGGTGGGCGAGCGGGTGGCCTTCAGCCTGACCAGCCCGGACGTGATTCACTCGTTCTGGATTCCTTCGCTGGGCGGCAAGGTCGACATGATCCCCGGTCGCACCAATCAACTGGTGCTGGAGCCGACCGAGACCGGCACCTTCCGCGGCGCCTGCGCCGAATATTGCGGCACCTCACACGCGCTGATGAACTTCGCCGTGGTGGTGATGACGCGGGAGGCCTTCGATCGATGGCTCGCCGAGCAGGCTGAACCGGCGCAGCGACCCGCTGACGAATTGCAGCAGGCCGGTCAGCAGGCCTTTCTGGCCAACGGCTGCGGTGCCTGTCATCAGGTGCGCGGCACCGAAGCCGACGGCACGGTCGGGCCCGACCTGACCCACGTCGGCAGCCGCCTGAGCCTGGCTGCCGGCACGCTGCCGGCCGATGTCGACGCCTTCGAGCGCTGGATCGGCCACAGCAGCGCCATCAAGCCTGATGTGAAGATGCCCGCGTTCGGCATGCTGCCCGAGGCGCAGCTCAACGCCATGGCGCACTACCTGAGCGGACTCCAATGAGCGAGCCGATCGAGTACCGCGACCCACAGGAGGAGGCCCGCGCCAAGGCGCAGGCCGAACGCCTGGCCGCGGCCTGGAAGACGCCCACCGGATGGCGCTACTGGTCGGCGGTGAACAACACCGAGGTCGGGCTCTGGTACACCGGAGTCTCTTTCCTGTTTTTCCTGTTCGCCGGCGTGCTGGCGATGCTGATCCGCGCTCAGCTTGCGGTGCCGAACAACGACCTGCTGTCCGCCGACACCTACAACCAGGTCTTCACGCTGCACGGCTCGGTGATGATGTTTTTGTTCGGCGTGCCGATCTTCGAGGCCTTCTCGATCCTAATCCTGCCGCAGATGCTCGGGGCGCGGGATCTGCCGTTCCCGCGGCTGTCCGCCTACGGCTTCTGGTGTTTCATCATCGGCGGCGTGTTCGTCTGCGGCTCGATCTTCTTCGGCGTCGCGCCCCAGGGCGGCTGGTTCATGTACCCGCCGCTCACCACCACCTATCAGGACGGGCTCGGCGCGGACATCTGGCTGCTCGGGCTGTCGTTCATTGAAGTCTCGTCGATCGCGGCGGCGGTGGAGCTGATCGTCGGCGTGCTGAAAACCCGGCCGCCGGGCATGCGCATCAACCTGATCCCGCTGTATTCCTGGTACATCCTGGTGGTCGCCGGGATGATCCTGTTCGCCTTCCCGCCGCTGATTGCCGGTGACCTGCTGTTCGAGCTGGAGCGTGCCTTCGACTGGCCGTTCTTCGATCACACCCGCGGCGGCGATCCGCTGCTGTGGCAGCACCTGTTCTGGATCTTCGGCCACCCCGAGGTCTACATCATTTTCCTGCCGGCGGTGGCGCTGGTGGCGACCATCGTGCCCACCGCCGCTCAGGGGCCCATCGTCGGCTACACCTTCATCGTGCTGGCCGCGGTGGGCACCGGTTTCATCAGCTTCGGGCTGTGGGTGCACCACATGTTCACCACCGGGATGCCAGGCATCTCGCTGGCGTTCTTCTCGGCGGCGTCCGAAGCAGTGGCGATTCCCACCGGCGTGCAGATCTTCTGCTTCTTGGCCACGGCATTGGCGGGGCGCTTCGTCAAATCGGTGCCAATGCTGTTCGTCGCCGGGGCGCTGGCTATCTTCGTGCTGGGCGGGTTGACCGGTGTGATGGTGGCGCTGGCACCGTTCGATTTCCAGGCGCACGACACCTACTTCATCGTCGCCCACCTGCATTACGTGCTGATCGGCGGCATGCTGTTCCCGGTGATCGCCGGGCTCTATTACTTCTTCCCACTGGCGATGAGCAAGACGCTGTCCGATCGCCTCGGGCGCATCGCCTTCTGGCTGATGTTCATCGGCTTCAATATCGCCTTCCTGCCGATGCACTTCACCGGTCTGCTCGGCATGCCGCGGCGGGTCTACACCTATGCGCCAGGCATGGGCTTCGATGTGCTGAACATGGTCTCCACGGTGGGCGCCTTCATCCTCGCGGGCGGCGTTGCGGTGCTGGTCTGGGACGTGCTGCGGCCCAAGGGCAAGCAGCCCTACAGCAAACGCAATCCATGGCATGCCGGGACGCTCGAATGGCTGGCGGAAATGCCCGGTATGCCGTGGGGTTCGCGATCGATTCCGATCATCAAGAGCCGCTATCCGCTGTGGGATCAGCCCAACCTGATGCAGGACGTCGACGCCGGGCGCTTCTATCTGCCCGATGCCGAGGAAGGCAAACGCGAGACACTGATCAGCAGCATCATCGATGCCGAGCCGATCCAGTGTCTGCGCGTGCCGGGGCCGACTTTCCTGAGTATGTGGGCGGCGATCTTCACCGGTGGCCTGTTCATCTTCGCTACCTATAGCTGGTACGTCGCGGCGCTGGTCAGCGGTGGCCTGGCGCTGGTCACCATCCTGATATGGCTGTGGACCGGCACGGCGGTGATCCCGGAGAAGCCGCAGAAAGACATCGGCCTGGGCGTGACGGTGCCGCTCTATGCCTCGGGCGCCCAGTCGGTGGGCTGGTGGGCCACCTTCATCACCATGATCGGCGACATGAGCGCCTTCGGCAGCCTGGTGTTCGGCTATTTCTTTTTCTGGACCGTGCATGAGGATTTTCCGCCAGCAGAAGCGGCCGGCCTGGGCGTGTTCTGGCTACTGCTGGCGCTGGGGCTGATCGCCGCGTCCTGGGCGCTGACGCTGCTGGCGCGGCGCTGCAACGCCCATGATCAGGCCGCCGGCTTCTATGGCTCGCTGGGGCTGGCGGCCGTCTGCACCCTGGCCGGCGCGTACTCGATGTGGGCCGGACCGCATTTCAGCGGGCTCGACCCGACCACTCACGTCTATCCCGCCACGGTCTGGGTGCTGGTGCTCTGGTGCCTGCTGCACCTGGCGATCGGCCTGATCATGCAGCTCTACTGCCTGGCGCGCCGCGCGGCGGGGCGGATGACCGCGGTACACGACATCGATATCCGCAACGTTGCGCTGTTCTGGCACTTCATGTTCATCACCATTGGCGCCACCGTGGCGGTCATTGCCGGCTTTCCGGAGGTGTTATGAGCGAGAACCTGAGCGAACAGCCACGCAGCGGCGAGCGACAGGCGCCAGAAGCGCCACCGCAGGAGCGCGACTCGCTCTGGTTGATCACCTTCAGCCCGGTCATCTGGGCGGCGCACTTCCTGCTGTCGTACCTGATGACCTCGGTGTGGTGCGCCAAGGTGGCAGGCCGTGACGGCGAGCTGGGCGATATTCGCCTGGCCATCGGTGTGCTGACGCTCGTTGCGCTGACCGGCATCGCGTTGACCGGCTGGCGCGGCTGGCGCAAGCACTCCTTCGGCCACGCCACGGCGCCGCATGATTTCGACACGCCGGGCGATCGCCACCGCTTCCTGGGGTTCTCGACCTTGTTGCTCAGCGGGCTGAGTTTCGTCGCGACGATCTTCGTGGCCTTGTGTGTGGTTTTCATCAGGAGCTGCGCATGATCTGGCGGCCGCTTTCGCTGATGCTCGGCCTGGCGACCCTGGGTGCGGTCTGGCTTGGCCCGCTGCCCGCTATGGCCGATCGCTTGTTCGTCGGGCACATGCTGATGCACATGCTGGTGGTCGCGGTCGCCGCGCCGTTGCTGGCGATCGGGCTGGCCGGCGGTCGGCTGGACTTCTCCGCTCGCCTGCCGATTCTGTTCTCGCCGATCCTGGCTTCGGTGATCGAGCTGTTCGTGGTCTGGGCCTGGCACATGCCGACACTGCACCATGCGGCGCGTACCTCGGCCGGGGCCGAGCTGCTGGAGCAGGGCAGTTACCTGGTTGCCGGCCTGCTGGTGTGGCTCGCGGGGTTCGGTGGCGTGCGGCATCGGCGGGCGCTGGCCGGCATCGCAGGGTTGCTGCTGACCTCGATGCACATGACGCTATTGGGCGTGCTGCTGGCGATGTCGGGGCGACCTCTTTACCAGCACACCGGATCGGCGCTCTCGGGCCTGAGCCCGCTGGAAGACCAGCAGATGGGCGGCGTGATCATGCTGGCCTTTGGCGGCAGCGCCTACCTGATCGGCGGGTTGTACCTGCTGTTCGGCCTTCTACAGGACAAGCGCAATGCCTGTTCAGTCAGCTAAACGCATGGTCCGGCGATGCTTGGCGCCCCTGCGGCGCTGGCTGTGCTGGCTAACCGGCGGCTCCTGGAAGCGCGTCGTGGCGGCCGTCGCGCTGCTGACGCTGCTCGCCGGCAGCGGCGCCTTCGTGCTGGTCTCGCTGGGGCTGGTCCCGATCGGCGCCAGTTCCGGGCACTGGAAGGCGACGGGCTGGCTACTGCACTACGCCATGCGCCGCGCAGTCAGCACCCAGTCGATGGGCATCGAGGTGCCGCCGCTGGACGATCCGGCGCTGGTACTCAAGGGCGCCGGGCATTATCACACCGGCTGCCTGGCCTGCCACGGCGCGCCGGGTGAGAGACGTTCGCTGATCGTCCAGCAGATGACGCCCGAGCCGCCGTTCCTGCCGCCGCGGATCGAACACTGGGAGCCGCAGGAGCTGTTCTGGATCGTCAAGCATGGCGTGAAATACACCGCCATGCCGGCCTGGCCCGCGCAGGAAAGGGACGATGAGGTCTGGGCCATGGTGGCCTTCCTCCAGGCGCTGCCGAGCATGTCGCCCGAACGCTATCGACAGCTTGCGCTGGGCGGGCGCAGCGCGGCTGAACCCGTCACGCCCGATCATCTGCGGCGGCTCGAGGACCCGCTCGGTCCGGTGTTGGCCAACTGCAACCGCTGTCATGGCGAAGACGGCGGGGGCCGAGGCGAAGGCGCCTTCCCGCGGTTGGCCGGGCAGAGCGAGCCCTATCTGCTCGGCGCGCTACAGGCCTATGCCCGTGGCGAGCGCTATAGCGGCGTCATGCAACCGATTGCCGCCGGTCTGGAGCCGGAGGTGCTTGAAGCCCTGGCCGGGCATTACGCCGAGCTGCCGCCCGCCAGCCGAACCAAGGCCCCGAAGCCTGCACCCGACGTGCTCGCCCGCGGCCTAACACTGGCCGAGCGCGGTGTACCAGAGCGCGGCGTCCCGTCCTGCGTGCACTGCCACGGCCCGAAGAACAGCCCGCGTAACCCGATGTACCCGAACATCGCTGGCCAATATGCCGGTTACCTGAAGGCGCAGCTGGCGCTGTTCAACGATGGCAAGCGTGGCGGCACGGCGTACGCCCGTATCATGCACAGCGCCGCGCAGCGGCTGACGCCGGAGCAGATGCAGGCGCTGGCCGACTACTACGCATCACTGCCGGCAGCCGCCGCGCCGGCGCTGTCAGCGGATGCCAGCAACGAACCCGCGTCGACCCTCGCCGAATCCCAGGCGCGGGAAATTTCATCCCAACAGCAGAGGTAACCGATGTTCGACAAGATCGTGGAAATCGTCTCGGCGTTCGGCTACATCGGCGTGTTCGTGCTGATGCTGCTGGAAAACATCTTCCCGCCCATTCCGTCGGAACTGATCATGCCGCTGGCGGGCTTCGTCGCGGCGCGCGGTGAGCTCAATTTCATCGCGGTGGTCCTGGTCGGTACGGCCGGGTCGGTGGTCGGTGCGCTGCCCTGGTACTACGCCGGTGCCAAGCTCGGTACCGAGCGCATGAAACGGCTGGCGCGCCGTTGGGGGCACTGGTTGACGCTGTCGCCGGAGGATGTCGACAAGGCCGGTGCCTGGTTCGATCGGCACGGCAAGGGCGCGGTGTTCTTCGGGCGCCTGATGCCGGCGGTGCGCACGCTGATCTCGGTGCCGGCGGGTATCGTCGGCATGCCGATGACGCTGTTCCTGCTCTATTCGACACTGGGCTCGCTGATCTGGACTGCGCTGCTGGCGCTGGCCGGCTTCCTGCTCGAATCGCAGTACGAAAAGGTCCAGGCGTATCTCAACCCTGTGTCCACCGCAATCGTGGTGCTGATGGTGCTCTACTACCTCTATCGCCTGATCCGCCAGCGGCTCGCCCGACGTGACTGAACGGATGGCGGCGGGCGGAATGAAGCGGGGCGTAGCCCTGCACGTATCGCAGCCCCGGGTAGGGTGGGCTTTAGCCCGCCGCGTGCTGGCAACACCAGCGCGCCCACGCCTCGTCCGTTCTATTGCTGTGTGCCGCTGGGCTGAAGCCTCCGACAACGGCATGCCCGGCCGGGTGAAGGATGCGCAACACCCAGCGCCGGTCGCGCCGTAGCGGTCAGGCCGCGCCGGCGGCCTGCGGATGCGTTTGGCGGATGCGCTCGCACTGATCGATGACGGCGAAGACGTCCTGCCACATCTGCTCGGACTGCTGCTTGAGCTGATCGGTGCGTGCCTGAATCAGTGTCCTGATCCGCTCGCTTTCGTCGATCACCAGGTCGATCTTGCGCTTGATTTCCGCCTCATCGGTGGTGACCTGAACCAGCCCTTCGGGAAATCCATAGTCCTCGAAAAGCATCTGGTACTTGTGACTCCAGCCGGTCGCCAGCGCCGGTACGCCTTGAGACAAGGCGCTGACCAGACCATGGAAGCGGCTGCCCAGGGTGCCGCTGCAGGCGCCGAGGATGCCCTTGATCTCCAGCGCGCCGCTTTCCTTGACGATCGGAATGCCGCCCACCGCCGCCGACAGCTCATCGGCCAAGCGCTGGTCATCCTTGCCCTCATGCACCAGCACGAAGGGTTTGGCGTTCTTTTCCAGCAGGTAGCGCGTGCAACTGATCAAAAACGGCAGATAGGCGTCGCGGGTCTTCTGATCGGTTTTGTCGAGCATCCGGCAATTGGGCACGATGCAGAAGCGGTTCTGCTCGACATCGAAATTCGCCGGCAACACGCCTGTGATCAGGTTGGTGAAGTCCGGCGATTGCCTGATCTTCGCCTGCTCGCCGACCAGGTTGGTCAGGTGCTCGTAAGACACGCGCTCGCGCGGGAAGATCAGGTCGACATTCGCGACCACGGTCTTCATTGCCGCCTGGTTCTTCTCCGACTTGAACGGGCCCAGTGCCTGGGGCATGAGGATCACGCGGGTGCCGTTCTTCTTCCAGCGCCTGGCCGACTGGGCGAGCTCGGCACAGGGGGCCTCGCCCCATTGATCGCTGTAGGCGAAGCCGGCTGCGTCGATGACCACATCGACCTCTTTATCCAGCACCACGCCATACATCTCACGGAGCTGGCGCGGCGCGAAGTTGGCCAAGGTGCCCCACTGTATGCCGTAGCGCCACAGCCAGGCCTTGGGATAGAAGCCCAGCTGGACCAGCTTGCGAAACGGCTGCTCGGCCTTTTTCGGGGTCGGGGCCATGACGAAGGTAGCGTCTGGATACCGGGCCTTCAGCTTCTGCAGCGCCGCATGCAACATCAGCTCAGCGCCTTTATTGACGAAGCCTGCTTTTCTGATCTCGATAATCATCGCTTACCTCAGTTGTATACGATCAAGTCTGTCTCGGTCTTCTTGTCCGAATAAGGAATCCCTCCCGTTGGATCGGCGTAACCCACGGCGAGCAGCATCACGGTGCGCTCCTGGTAGGCCAGGCCCAGAATCTTTGCCAGTTGGCGCTCGCGTTCCTCGACGTCCGGCCAGTTGATCGAGCAGCTCGACAGGCCCAGGCTTTCCAGCGCCAGCATCAGTTGCATCGCCGCCAGCGAGCCGTCGATATAGACAACGTGGCGGTCGCGCGCCTCGGGGTAGCAGCCCAGATCGCCGACCACGGCGATGACGCATGGCAGGTTGTCATGAAAGCCCGCCGTACCGCCGGCACACTTGGCGACCCTGGCGGCCTTTTCCTTGCCGTTGCTGACGTAGAAGCGGAACGGTTGGCGATTGCAGGCCGATGGCGCCAGCGCGGCAGCCCGCACCGCCTGTTCCAGCAGCTCGTTGCTGACCGGCTTGTCCTGATACCAGCGCACCGAGCGACGGCGGCGAAACAGCACCATCAGCTCCTCGTAGCTGACCGGGCACTCGGGCAGCTGGCTGTGCGGGTAGGGCACGCAGCGGTTGGCTTCGTCGCTGTGGATGCCGGCGAACGCCTGCCTGGCCGAATCGATACGCGGCGTATTGCCGACCGCGCCGAAGTAGTCGGTGAGCACATCGTTGGCCCAGCGTTGCTGACCTTTGGCGACACCGGCCTGGGCGGCGTCGGCAAAGCAACGCACGGTCGGGCCAATGTAATCCTCGGCAAAGGTCGCGCGCCGCGGACGCATGATCAGGCCCTTCTCCAGCCGATGGACGTTGCGTCGCAGGAAGGCGTCGTTCTCGCCCTTGCCCCGCATCCGCCGGGCGAAATTCAGGCGTCCGAGCAGCACCGCACGATGCTCGCGGTCGAATTCGCGGCTGACGAAGCAGTAATACAGCGAGGCGAGAAAGCCGCTGCTGGAAAACAGCCGGACCAGGGCCAGCCCGGTGGTGTCCCGGGTCGCCTTGATCGCGACCTTGACCGGCTCAGGCAGGGCTCTGGCTAGGGACATGAGGCTCATCGGGCGGCTCCTACGGCTTTGAATGCATAGCGGACGGGACTGACCATCGATTTGGTCATCATGAGAAAGACCGGGCGCGTCTTGCTGTGCACCAACAGCGCAGCGTACGAAGCGACGGCGTAGGAAATGAGGGTCGCCATCGCCGCGCCTTCACCGCCGTAATGCGGAATCAGCAGCGCGTTCAGACCGGCGTTGGCCAGCGCGCCGAGGCCCTGGGTTATCAGGGAGAACATCAACGCGCCTTCGATCAGGATCCACCGGCTGAACGCCGCGCGCATGAAGATGAACACGCCTGCCCAGATATGGATGGTGAGGATGGATGCGGAGTTCTGGTACTCGCTGCCGAACAGCAGGGAAATCAGCGGTCCGGCGACGAGTGACACCAGCAGCGCAACGGCAATGGCCAGGACGAACAGCAGATCGAGCAACTGCTGGAAACGCTGGTTGAAGCGGGCCGGGTCGGCCTCGTGCAGCTTGATAAGCTTGGGGAAGAATGAGGCGACGATGGCGGTCGGCAGGAAATACCAGGCCTCCGAGAGCTGCGCGGCGACGGCGTAGACGCCCACTTCCTCGGCGCCGACCATCCACTTGAGCATCACTTGGTCGATCTTCATATAGATCACGGCGAATATCGAGCCGAGGTAGATGATCCAGCCCTGGCTGAGCAACTCCCGCGCCCGCGCGAAACTGGCTTTCCAGCTCATCAGCGAGACGCGCGTGGTGCCCTTGTAGAGCAACGCGAGGATCAGCGCCGCCATCACGAACTGAGCCGTATGCGCAAAGGCAAAGGCCACCACACCGGCGCCGCTGATTACCATCAGCAGTTTCAGACCCGCCGAGAGCAGGATCGCGCTGGACTTGGCGATGGCCGGGTATTTGGCCTGCACCTGCGATTGAAACCAGTACTCCACCACATCGAAGGTCTGGAAAAAGATCGCTGAGGCAACGATCAGCAACATCCAGAACTCGGTCCCGCCGATCTCCTCGAACAGCGAGGCGTAGATCAGGATCAGCAGAAAGCCGAGGGTCATGCCGGTCAGCTTGAGCATGAAGGTGGTGCCCAGCGTCTCCGGCACTGCCGCCGGCTGCTTGACCACCTCGCGCACCACCAGTCCCGCCAAGCCCATGTGGCCGGCAGAGGCGAAGATGGCGGTCATGGAAATGGCATAGGCGAGAATGCCGAACTGCTCCGGCCCCAGGTAGCGGGCCAGCACGATCGCCATGAGAAAACCCACGCCGATGTTCAGCAACCGCTCCGCCATCATCCAGGAGGCGTTGAAGAGGTAGAGCTTGAGTTTGTCGAATATCGTCTTGATTGCTGTCATCAGGTGGCCTGGCTCCTCAAGGCTGGCTCCGTGGCGGCAAGCATTGCCTTTCAGTTGCGCTGGAGTGGCGACGGATAGCTGACAGCGTTTAGCCCGGCATGTTCCGACAGCCGATCGGCTCGTTCCGAGTTTCAGCCACGTCGAACGGCGCTTTCTGCCGCCCACCAATCGCCGACCCAAATCTCTGCAGCCCAAGGCGCACGGGGACTGCACGCATGTCGGCGTGGAACCTGGCGTAGCGTGTCCACGCTGCAACATAGAGCGCGCCGGCGATCGGAAGCGGCGACAGATCGGCCCGATTGAGACCGGGGTCACAGGCGCCACGGAAAGACCATCGGATTAACCTGATGGCTTTTTCATCTCAAAAGTGGAACTTTTGCCATCACGCCCGCTCTTAACCTCGGTGCCGCTGCTGGCCGCTCCCTGACCCGTCCCGCGTCAGGAAGCGCCTAGCACAGCACCCAGCCTGCATACCGCGGGCTGTGGCAAGGCTGCCGCGAAGGGCCTCGCAAGCGCCAGGATGGCGTTCAGGAATCGCTGCTCGGAGCAGCCAGAGGGACAGGACTCAGCCCGCAGAACAGAAAAGCCCCGCATCAGCCGATGCGGGGCTTTTTTGTACTTGGTCGCTATTGGCGCGCTGTGCGGCAGCTGGATGTGCAGGCGAGAGCGGACCCGCTTCCGTACCCAGGCCAGGCACAAGCCCGCGCTTGGCGATGGCGTTTGATGCAAGCCCGAAACAAAAAAGGCCCACCCGGAGGTGAGCCTTTTTCGTTGTTTCGTATGGTGCCGGCACCAAGAGTCGAACTCGGGACCTACTGATTACAAGAAAACCCTTTTCGGGTTGCTGGTCAGGCACTTAGGTGCGGGCTTGTTACGTAAGCGCAGCGCTAGTGGCCGGATTCCTTGCGGAGCCCGGCGCGCTTGTTACGCAGGTTTTGGCGGGATCAGAGAGCGGAGGGGGCGACCTTCGGGACGCTCAGGTCGTAGATGTCGAGCATGGACTCGTCGCGGTGGCCGCTGGCTTCCTGCTTGTCAGCCCGGGTACCAGGGGTGTCGGTGATGCCGCGGCGCTTGAGGTCGTGCAGGCCGAAACGCTGCTCCGCCGTGATGACGCCGGCCGCGATCGCGTTACGCATGAAGCGGTTCCAGGCGGTGTCCAGGCCGGACTTGCCCAGCGGCCCGCCGTGGTCGGCGGTGATGATGAAGCGCTTCTCCGGGAGGACTGGCACCGCTGTGCCCCGGGCTTTCCACACCTGGGCGCGTCGCGCCTTCGCGGCATCCCAGGCGGCGCGCAGCCGCGGCGTCCAGGTGACCACGTTATCGCGGCTGCCCTTGCGCCGGTTGGTGAGGATGCCCTCGGCCAGCTCGTTGGCGTCGGTCAGGGTGACGACCTCGATGCCGCGCAGCCGGCACAGGTAGGCCAGCTCCATGACGTAGCTCAGGTGCGGCGGTACCGCATCCTTCTGCCCGCGTTTCAGCTGGCCCAGCTCGCGGGCGCGGTCGATCAGGCGTTGCATCACTTCGAGCGACGGCAGGCGGCGCTGTTTACGCTCGACCGGCGCCTCGATGCCCATGGCGGGGTTGCTGTCCAGATAGCCGCGGTTGCGGCCCCACTGCATCACCAGCCGCAGGTACCGCAGCGCGTGGGCCGCCTTCGACGGCGTACCCTCGTCGGCGATCCGATCGATAAGCCGCTGAATCAGTGCAGGGGTGAACTTGCGCACGGCCAGCTCGCCGAGGGGCTTGCCGAGCTTGGTGGGAATGTTGACCAGGACGTCGCGCGACCAGCTGTAGCTCTCCTGGGTCTTCGGAGCCAGCCGTTTGAACTTTGCGCTGTCGTGGTACTCCCGGCACAGGAAGTTGAGGCTCTCCCGGTCCACGCCGTTGCGCACCTCCATGATTCGGTGCAGCTCGCCAAGTGTGGCCGAGCTGTTGGCGATGTTCTGCCGGCGCTGCCGGCCGGCTTCGTCGCGGTGCAGGGTGTACCAGCTGCCTTTGCCCCGGTGATCAAAGAAAACGGCCGCTGGGATAGCGGCCTGATCAATGTGCGGTGGGATGTGGGGGTTGTGCTTCCTTGCTCGCCTCATAGGATCTCGACGCCGTACTGCTCCTGGGTGCCGGCTTTCAGCCCGCCGGCCTGGTTGATCAGATCCACCGTGGTCCACGGCCCGGTGCGGCCGCGGAACAGACGGATGCCCTGCTCGTGCAGCGCCCGCTCCACGTCGGCCCGGCGAGCGTAGCCGGTGATGCGCTTGAGGTCGTCGAAGGTCAACACGCTGGAGGCTTCGCTCATGGGCGGGCCTCCAGTTTACTGCTGCTGGCCGGTGGCCATCGCCGAGAATTGCGGCTCCGGCCTTCTCGCCTCGGTCCGCTAGCCATGTTGCCCTCCCAGCCACTCGCTACGGCAAGCCCACTGCCGGCGCATCTCCTCGATCAGCTTTGCTGCGCCGGCGGTGCCTCGATGTTTGGCGATCAGCGCAGTGAGTTCGGTGATGCGCTCTGCCGTGGTGTAGCCCTTGCGAAGCCAAGTTCTGGCCTCGCATTCCAGCCGGAGCTGGCTGCTGTCTTGCTCAGGCATGCGCCACCTCCAGGAACAGCAGCGGCTGGACCGAACCGTCCGCATACACCTTGTCCAGTGGCGTGGTGGCGACCGGCTCATCACCGTCCCAGCCGTCCGGCCAGGTTTCGGCGGCGATCAGCTCACGGATCCGGGCCTCTTCCTCGGCATTGATCATGTCCACCAAGGGGCGGCCGAGGCGCCGCGCGGCCTCATTGATTTCGTTCTGGATGCCAAGCAGGCGCTCCAGCGCCATGAGTCGCGACTCCAGCAGGATCGGCCCCATGCGCTGGGGGTTGGCTGCGATGCTGCCATCCTTCAAACGCTCGGCGCCGGCCTTGCGCAGCCGATGCTGCGGCTCACGCAATTCACGCCACAACGGCTTTATCTGCTTAAGCGGCGCCAGGTACGCCCAGGCCGGGTTGAGCAGAATGGTGTCGAGCGCATTGTCTTTGCTGGCCAGCGGGCAGCCAGTGCAGCCCGTTCGGGCGTTGATTTCCTCGGCCTCGTCGCCGCCGTAGGCATCAGCGATCGTCGCCGTTGGCCAATCGCCGAACTCGACCTGCGGCGCCCAATGCTTGAGCCATTCCCAGACGTGGCAGACGCGCCAATGCAGTAGCGGTGCCAGGGTAGCGAGGCGACCTTTCAGGCCCTTGGCCTCGGGTAGCACCTTCTGGTACCACCCCTGGCCACACTCGGCACCGTCCTTTCCACAGCTCATTTCGATCCGCTTGTCGCGGATCGCGCTTTCACCCTGGCGCACGCCAGTGATCATCAGGACGTTACCGTCCAGGGCAGCCAGGCGCTGCTCCAGCGCGTGGGCCATCGGGTCGATCTTGATCTGGCGCGTGCACCAACGCAGCGTGTTGTTATTCGGTGGCGGCACGCCACGGCCGAGGATGTAGACCATAAAGCGCTTGTCCAAGGGCGCGGTGACCACCTCCACACGGATGCCACGCTCTATCAGCTCATCCATGATCTGGCTGGCTGCATTGGCAAGGGGAAGCAGCTCCTGGCGGGTGTCCGCGTAGAACACCGTGAGGGTCTTCGGCGGCTTGATCCGGCCGGTGTCGATCAGCCAGATGATCAGGGTGAGGGTGGCGCTGCTGTCCTTCCCACCCGACCAGGCGATGCCCCAGTGATCGTGATCGGCGCCGTAGGCCTGGAGGGACTGGATCGTCAGCTCGATGCTCTCGGTCATCTGCAGGCGCTGCGCGCCGGCGGCGAAGATGTCGCCTTGGCGAAGGGAACTCATGCCGGCTCTCCTGGATGGATAAAGGTCACTCGGTCCTTCCCGTCGATCAGGTCGCGCTGTTGCTCGACCAGGAGGGACGGATCGAGGCTCAACTTGCGGGCCATGCCTTCCGCAGCCCAGCGGGCGCCCATGGTGTTGCTGGCGGTGCGCTTGTCGCCGCGCACGGTGGCCACGTAGGTGCCGGTGGTGAAGCGGGTGCGGATTTCAACGGGCATAGCGGCGGCCTCCCTGGGCTTTCTTCGCGGCGACGTTGCCCATGTAGCTGGCCCACTCTTCCTGCTTGCGCTGCTGGCGGATGCGGCTGCAGGCAGCGTGCTTGCGGGTGGAGCGGGCCTTGTTGCAGATGTCGCAGATGCTGGGCAGGTCCAGTCGGTGGCTGGCCATGGTCGGGCGGGTGCGGTTGGTCATTGGGCACCACCTTCGGCCTGGTGGCCGGGCTTGCCGTACTTCGCGGCGCCGCATTCGCAGCGGTAGAGCCCGCGCTTGGTGATGCGACCGAAACGGCCGTTCAGGTGGCTGGTCACGACGTTGCGGACGAAGGTCCAGCTGTGGCGTTTGCCGATGGTGCAGGGCTTCATGCGTCACCGCCTTGCACGACCGGAGCGGCCTGTTGCAGCAACGCCTTCATGTATTCAATCGCTTGAGTGGCGTCGTCGTGGGAGTCGCAGAACACTTCGCGGGCCTGGTGTGCCGCGCGGTTAACCGCGGCTTGCCAATCTTCTGGCTCCTCGTCCGCGTCCCAGCCCTGCGCGCTGCGGCGCTCCATCAGGTCCAAAGCCTTGCGTGCTTTGGCGCTCAGCTCCGGCCCGATGCCACAGTCGCCGTCTGCCACGTAATTGACGAACTCCAGCAGGGCGTCGCCCGCAGCCAGCTCATGGCCGCGGGCCCAGCTAACGACCTCACCGCCATCGACGGTGCGGGGGATTTCCTTACCGAGCGCGCCACGGATAACGATCGTGTCGTAGCGCGGCGTGGTAGCCTGCTCAGCGCTGACTTCGGGGGGTTGTGCTTGCATGGTGCTTCTCCTTGGGTTGGTCTGGCCCTGGTGAGTTGCCGCTCACCGGGGCCTTCTTGTTTCTGGGGCGAGCGTTACCGGACGCGGATCTTCTTGCCGTCCTCGAGGACGTACAGGTTCACGTCAGCCAGGCGGTACTGGCCGCCCACACCGCCCTTGACGCAGTAGTCGCCACCGCCGTCGTGGACGATGCGCACCTTGAAGGGGTAGCCGTAGCCGTTGGAGCGGCACAGCGCAGCTTGGCCGGCGTACTTGCTGGACTTCTTGATCTCGGCGTAGAGCTGCTGGCCTTCCTTGCGGCCGTGCGGGCCATGCGCGGCCTCGAATGCCTCCCATGCGCGCTGAGTCAGGGCATCAGCAAATGCGTTGTCCTGGTCGTTGCGCTCGACCGGCCAGCCCTTCTCCTTGGCCAGATCCTCGAAGGTGAACAGCAGGTCGAGGTCTCGAAGCTTTTCGCTCGTTTTCATGGTGCTGCTCCTCAGTTCGCCACAACGGCGTGGATGGTCAGTTCGGACGGCAGCCGCCGCTGCAGGGCTGTCAGGCGATCGATCTGCTCCTCGCTGCACTCGTCGATGCAGATGACCCTGGCGCCGCGGCCGATGCGGTGGCGCACGAGCAGCTCCAGGTCGGCAAGGTCGTAGGCGTTGCCGTGGATGATCTGGTGCTCGTCCTGCCCGGCCTCGCGGGCTTTCTGCCGCAGGCGGATGGTCTTGCCGGTCATCGGGGCGCCGCGTTCTACGTTCAGTTGCATGGTGCTTCTCCTTGGTAAGGCCCAGGCGTTGCCGCGCCTGGGCGCTGTGGTTAGCGGGCCGCCAGGGCCAGCAGGTTGGGGGCGAGGTAGCCGGCCGCGAGCAGTACCGCCAGGGTCACGCCGCTGCCCAGCAGGGTGAGCAGGGTTTCGCGGCGGCTGGGGCTGTAGAGGTCGTCGTTGTCGTTCATTGGCATGGTGCTTCTCCTTGGGTTGGTACCGGCGTTGCCGCGCCGGCGGGTCAAACGAGCTGGAACAGCCAGCAACGGACGGTCTTGGCGGTATTCATCCCGTCGGTGGCGATGTTCGAGTTGATGGGCTTGTTGGTCTCGATGAACTTCGGCGACTTGCTGGTCTTGAGCAGGCGCTTGAGCTCGCTGAGGTTCGGGAGCTGCTGGCGCTTGTTGGCCGCCATCTCGACGAACTCGTTGAGGTTGATGGCGAAGAAGGCCGACTTGCGGGAGTGGTTCAGCCGGCCGCCGGGTTCGTTCAGAGGGCCATTGAGGAACTCGACCATGTCCCAGAATTCGCGCACGAGCGGGTGGTCAGCGTTGATGGCCTGCTGGCGCTCCTGCGCCATGCGCTCCACCTCGGCATGCACCTGGGCCGCGCGCTCGTCGCTGAGCGGCACCACCAGCTGCAGGGCGTCCACCAGGCTGCGCAGCTGGGCGTGGTTCTTGGCGATCCGCACGGTGCGGATGCCCGGCAGTGCCAGCAGCTGCTGCTCGTAGCCGGACGTGCGTTCGTCCAGGAGCTTCATCACCTGCGCCTCGGGCTTGAGCGCCTTGATGATGAAGCCGCTGAGCTGCTCGACCGGCATGCGCTCCAGGCGCTCGGCATGGAGCTTGGTTTCCGGGGTCTGGTGCTCGCGGGTCAGGTGTACATGGCCCAGGCGCTGGAGGATCGGCTCGGAGGCGTTGACGGCGTTGTTCTGCGCGATCAGCAGGGCGCCGCGGAACGGCGGTTCGCGGGTGTCGTTGCCGTTGTTCTTCACACCGGTAGAGCGAACGCTGCGGCCGTTGTAGGCGGTCTTGAGTTCGTCCCAGTCGAAGTGCTTCACCGGCGCGCCTTCCTTCTGCTCGCGCTCGGACTCGATCAGCACCACCGGCAGGTTGCCCACCTGGGCGAAGTTGCGCGCGCGGCTGGCCGGGGTCGCCTTGGACGGGTCGAAGCCCTCGTATTCGGTGCGTCCGGTCAGTTTCCAGAGCAGCTCCACCAGGGTGGTCTTGCCCGCGCCGGCCTCGCCGATCAGCTCCAGGAACAGGTAGGACTTGTGCAGCTGGCGGATCTGCTCGGCGTACAGCGCGCCCAGCCACCAGGCCAGCACCACCACGCCGCGCACGCCAAAGCAGCGCCAGAACAGGTCGAACCACTCTTCGTCGTAGTCGGCCAGGTCGGCATTGATGTGGAGCACTGGCGACAGGCTCTGCGACTTGATGCTCAGGGAGCCGACGTCGAAGAAGTCCTCCTCGTTGAGCTTGTGCACCTTGCCGCCGGCGATCGCCAGATCGTTGAACACGTAGACGCCGTGCTCGCGGGTGTAGCCGATCCAGTCGATCGTGTTGACGGTCTTGAGGCTGTCGAGCTGGTAGCCAAGCATGCGCTCCAGCTGCTGCGGGGTGCCGGTGAACATGGCCCCGTTGCAGACGTTGAGCAGGCGCTTCTTGAACTCCGGCGCCGAGGCGATCTGCGCCGCGGTAAAGGTGCTCTTGATGGTGGGCGCTTCGGGCCGCTCGACGCGGAAGTAGTACCAGGCCTCGTCGGTCACCTCGTTGCGCATGTAATACAGCGCGTCGAAGTAGCAGTTGGCGATGCGCACCACGGCGGCGCTCTGGCGCAAGGCCTTGTCCCGGCGCTGCTTGTCGTTGAGCAGCTGGTCGTCGTGGTGCTCGGAGCCGTCAAGCTCGCGGGCGGTGCGCTCGTACTTCTCCATGTCCAGGTTGAACCAGTACAGGCGCGAGCGGTAGGTGAAGTGGAATTCCTTGCGCTCGTCCCATTCGTACATGAGCAGGCCCTTTTCCTCGGCCGACTCGGCCAGCAGCAGGGCGCCCTGGTGGCGGGCCTCGGCCATGTCCAGCTCGATGCGCTTGGCGCGCTCCTCGTCGCCGTCGATGAAGGCCCAGCGCTGGTGCAGGTCGTTCCAGTCGACCTTCTTGGCGCCGCGCTGCGGGATGACAGCCGCCTCGCACTTGAAGCCCAGGGCGCGGGCCTCCTTCGCCCAGCGGCGCATGTTGGCCTTGGCGACCGGCTCGTTATCCAGCGCCCAGACCAGGCGCGGCAGGCGCTTGTCCGCCTCATGGCAGGCGTTCTTGAGTGCCTTGAGCGATTGCTCGGGCAGCGGCGCGCTGCTCATCATCGAGACGGCAGGGACGTCGTGGTGCAGCAGCGCGATCGCGTCGAAGATGCCCTCGACGATGTACAGCTCCTCGACCTCGACCAGGTTGAGCGACGGCGGGCACCACCAGACGCCCTTGTAGCTTTCGCCCGGCTTGAAGCGGGCCTTCTGCTTGCCGAAGCGCTCCGGCCGGTCGATCAGCCGTTCCCAGTAGCCGCCCTTTTCCAGCGGGAAGCGCACCGTCGCGCTGCCGGCGTTGATGTCGCGGCTCCAGTAGTTCTCCTGGCTGTACCAGCCGGCGATCAGCTCCAGGCGAAAGCCGCGGGCGAACTGCAGGTAGGCGCTGGCCGTGGCCATCGGGTCCTGGGCGGTGGCCGGGGCAGTCTTGCTCCAGTCGTTGAACAGGTCGTCATACAGCTCTTTGACGTGGACGCGGTGGCCACACTTCTCCGGACGGCCGCAGATCAGCATCCAGGGCGAGTCGTGGAAGGTGTAGAGGGTCTTCTTGCCGCAGTTGTGCGCCGGGCATTTGCCCTTGCGCATGTAGTTGGTGCCGGCCATGTGCTGGAGGCCGAAGTCGCGCTCGATGCGGCGCAGCACCTCGGCCCGTAGGGTTTCTTTCATCTGCATGGTGTGGCTGGCCTTACTGGTTGGCGCCCAGGGCGGCTTTCAGCGCCCCGATGGTGCGTTTGTGGCCGGCGAGGGCCGGGTAGTCATCGAGGATGCGGCGGCTGCGCAGGAACTCCGGCACGGTGCGGTAGCGATCGTCGTACCAGTGCTCGGTCAGGCCACGGCGCAGCTCGCAGCGCAGGCTGCTGAGCAGGGCCTCGGCCACGGGCTTGGGCATGTCCAGCTGGATGGCAATGGCTTGTTGCATGGCGGCAACCTCGAATTTCGGGTGCAACTTCCCCAAACCCGCTGGCAGGCGGGTCTGGGTAACGGTGATTCAGGGGGTAGTGGTCAGTGCGCGGCTGCTGCAGCCGGCAGTGCCGCGGGTGGCTGCAAACGCAGCGGTAGATAGCGGGTGGGGATGAAGGCCCGTTCCCCGCTACGAACAAGCACCAGACACACGCGGGTTTCGTCGCAGCCCTGGGCCCAGTCGATGGCCACGCGGGACGCCAGTTCGGTCATCGCCAGATGGACCAGCCGCGGCGCCATGAACGCAGGCACGTCCAGGCCTTGAACCAAATAGCGGCACGCGCGGTCATAGAGGCGCTCATCGTCGGCAAGGTGCTCATCCTGATGGCGCAGGAGGTAGGCCTTGGCGGCGGCCTGCATGCTGCTGCGGTAATCCTTGGCAGAGGTATCGTGGCTCATGCGTGTGCTTCCTTGAGTGGCTGATCGAACAGATCGGGTTGATCGGATGCAGGCCGGCTGTCACGCAACGCCTGCATTTTCGCCACGGATGGCGCAATCGGCAGCACCACCCTCGGCTTGTCCATGCCCGAGGTATTGATCTGGTAGTCCCAGCTCATCGAGCCCGTGAGCACCAAGCCGCAGGCCAGATTCATGCACTGGCCATAGATGGTGCGGAATGTCGGTGTTTGCCCCTCGGAGTTGCGAATGCGCAATCCGCTCTCCGCATGCCGGGCAAACCAGCTTGTAAACGCTCAAATCCCTTCCCCCCCGGCCGTGGCAGCGGCCGTACAGCACTTATTTTTTGTCGTTGCAGGTATGCAGAACGATGACTGCCGCTATCTCCGCGTGGCGGGCAGAGACGTAGCGGCGGTGGGCATCGAGGATGGCGTTGGCTTCGCCTTCGTCGATCGCTCCGTCCTCCAGGGCCTTGGCGATGATCAGGTCCACGCGGCCGCGGCGCTTCGCGGTATCCACGGCGCGGTGGTAGAGCTCCATGTTGTCCAGCTCCTCGGCGGCTGGCAGCGGGACGAACACACCGCCGTACTGGGCGGCGATGTACTCGGGCAGGTAGGTCGTGCCGATCTGCTGCTCGAGCAGCAGGATCTGCTCGTCGGTCAGCGGGCGGTGGCCCGCGCTCTCGTAGGCGTGGTTGTCGAATTTCTTGATTTCCAGGCCCAGGCGGGCCGCGGCGCAGTCACGGCCGCCGGGGTAAGCGGCGATGATGGCGCTGACCACCTTGCGCCGGCTGTCGAGGATCGCGTGCTTCATCTTCTCGTTTCTCGCCTTGGGGTTTGCCATTACTTTGGAATCACAGCGAAGTCAGTCTTGCGGCGCCCATAACGCGGCGCTTCGCCGGCTACTACGCCTTCCTTGATGCCGAGCAGTACGGCGGCGCGGTGGGCTTCACCGCGCAGGCACTTCTTCTGCCCGTTGAGCACGGCGTAAACCGTGGACGGGGTGATGTCGTTCTGTTCGGCCCATTCCTTGGCGGTCAGGCCGAGCTTGCTGAGGCGTTCACGCGCAGCGTTGCGCGCTTGCTCGCTGGGGTATCCGTTCGGCATAGTTCAAATTCGTGTGATTTCGTGTGATGTGAAGCGGATATTGGTTCAGTTATTTGAACCTGTCAATGCTTGAGGTTCAAAAATATGACCATTGGCGAGCGGCTGAAGGAAGAACGGTCGCGCCTGAAACTCAGCCAAACCGATCTCGGTGCGATCGGCGGCGTGGGCAAAACGACGCAGATCAACTACGAAAAAGGTGCGGGGAGCCCTGATGGCAGGTACCTAGCTGCTGTGGCTCAGACGGGCGTCGATGTGCTTTATGTGGTTACTGGCGTGCGTGTTGAGCAGGCCGCGGCCGGCCTCGACAACCATGAAGCCCAGCTGCTTGAAGCCTTCCGGAACATGCCCAAGCAACAGCAGGATGCCTTTCTGTTGCTCTCGTCCTCTATCGCCAGCGCCAGCGGCAATTCACCGCTGGCGGACAAGCCCTAGCCCACCAACCACTCTCAATGGAACTGCAGACCCCGCCTGGTCTGAAAGGAGCTCTGAATGGTCGACCTGCATCTGGAATTCACCTCCAGCCGTTTCTTCAACGAAGCCCGCATTGACCGGCGCAGCGCCGATGCTCTGGTGGGCCTCGCCGCCGGCGTGGTTGCGGATGGCGTGGTGAACATCGACGAGGCGCGCTTCCTCAAGGGCTGGATCGAAAGCAACCTGGCCCACCTTGAGGATCCCGTAGTCAACCTGCTCTACCGGCGCATCAGCGCCATGCTGCAGGACGGCGTGCTAGATGCCGACGAATCGGCCGATCTGATGCATCTACTGCACAGCTTCGCCGGGCTTGATGTCAGCAAGCCGGAGCAAACCGCCCAGGCCTTCACCGCGCCGACGGACTTGCCGTTCAATCTTCCCGCCCCTGAGCTGGTGTTCCAGGACAAGGCTTTCGTATTCACCGGCACCATGGCCTATGGCCCGCGCAAGGCGTGTGAGGAGCTGATCCTCGAACGCGGCGGTGTGATAGGCGGTGGCGTCAGCAAAAAAATCCATTACCTGGTCGTTGGCAGTGTTGGCAACGACCAATGGCGGCACGCCACCTACGGCACCAAGATCATGAAGGCCGTCGAGCTGCGGGAGGCCGGTGCGCCTATCGCAATCGTCGGCGAAGACCACTGGCAGCGCGCGTTGTTCGGATGATGGAAATGCTGATCGCGTAAGAAGTCGCCGGAGCAGAGCAGGGAGCAGTACCCCTTGATTCAACAGAACCTGGTGAAGCTGAACGTCGAGAACGTCTACCCGCAGAAAGCCGGGACGTTCCACGCGGGCGGTTTCTGTAAGTGTGACGATGGCCTCGACTATGCCTTCAAGCAGGTCGCTCCTGGTGCGGAGTTCGTGCCGGCTACCGAGTGGTTGTGCGGTCATCTTTCCAACACCTGCCGGATCCACACTCCACCGATGGAAATTTTGCACGGGCTGGATGGTCGGATGTGGTTCGGATCAAGGATCGAGGGCGGAACGCTGGATGCTGACCAATGCGTGATGGAACTGGCGTCCGGAGAAATGGACAAGCGCATTCTTAACCTGCGCGAGCGGCTTTCAGCCATCTACGCTTTCGATATGTTTGTGAACAACAGCGACAGGCATCTTAAAAACCTGCTGTTCAGGACAAGCCTGGAGGGCGTAGTGATGCTGGCTTTCGATTACAGCCTCGCCTGGTTGGCTCACGGGGCAGCGCTTGATCTGTATCTCACGCCGGAAAGCAAAACAAGGCAGGTGAGAACGTTTCTGGATACACTGTATGGCTTCGATCTTGCTTCAGCAGAGAAGGTGCTCAGTGCGATTCAGGGCTTGCCAGCTGACTGGATCGACGGTCCGGTAGGCGCCATGCCGGGAGAGTGGCAGCACGGTGTTGATGTGGCGACAGCAGTGGCCTGGTGGAAGAGTGATGCACGGGCCATCCGCTGCGAGACGATCAAGGGGGCGCTTAAGTGATGAATATTATTAAATACAGCCTTATACAATTCACGCCCGACCGTAAGCGCAATGAGACCATTAATATTGGTCTGGTTGCGTTTATGCCTGACTCCATTGTCGTGAATCTATGCGAATCTATTAGAAAGATTCGCGCCGTAGATGGCGCAATTTCCGGAAACGATTTGAAGAATATCGAGTCCATGCTGCAAAAGATATTCAGTAAAAGCGTGCCGGAGAGCCAAGAGATAGAAAGTAGATTTGAATTTTTAAAATTAATATTGCCTGATTCTTATCAGTTAAGCACTTTGGGTTGTTTCAGTGCTGCGACTAGAGAAGAAGCGAACTTAAAAATCAGCCTATTGATGAATGAGTTGGTGATCCCGCCTCGCCCGGTTATCACCAGAGAACGCGGCGCACGCATAATTACTAACCTACGCAGCATCTTCCGCCAGCACGACCTGTTCAGTGACTCTGTGGACGATATTTTCAACCACCGTATCGTCGAGAAGTTCCCGATCTCCGAGAAGTCCAGCTTGCGCGCTGACTTCGCATTAAAGAACGGCGTTTACCACATCACTGAAACAATCGATCTTGGTGCGCGTGATGCGTCGGTTAAGTTCAAAGAAGCCGGGCTCAAGTCGTTTGTTATGGCAAAGGCAAAGCTAGAGCTTGGTAAAGAAACAAAGTGC
This sequence comes from Stutzerimonas stutzeri, assembly GCF_018138085.1. NCBI lineage: Bacteria > Pseudomonadati > Pseudomonadota > Gammaproteobacteria > Pseudomonadales > Pseudomonadaceae > Stutzerimonas > Stutzerimonas stutzeri. The sequence continues at coordinate 4,747,254 of NZ_CP073105.1, read as the reverse complement.
TATGCGGTTTACTCGGCTAGTGCAGCAGATGAAAAAGATAAATCCGAAGCTATTGATCTTCTGAGCGAGGGGTCGGACTTCATATTCAACCTGCGCAGCCAGAAGGACAAGGTGGATTACATTCAACGAATGGAAGACGCCGCTGGCGTTCAAAGATTGCACTAACAATTGGCTAAAACCGAGGGCGCCAATTGGCGCCCTTTTTTATGCCTGCGAATTGATAGTTGCTCAGCTGCGCGCCCAGTCGTAGACCCGTTGTTCTGGCAATCCGAGCTGGCCGTCCTGGGCGATAAATTCCTCACCGGCCCTGCGGCATTCCGCCTTCAACTCATCTATGGAAATTCCGTGTAACTCGGCTACCGAGTGGGCCGACTGCACTATTCCGCCTCCGTCGCGTACGCAGACAAAGAGGTAAACGTGGCGTGGCCAGTCGGCATAAGGGTTGCGGCTGTCGGTCATGGGCGTTGCTCCTTGATTGGAGTCCCATTCAATCACTCCGCTTGCATCCTCTGCCACTCCCGATCCACTGCCCGCTGGGCATTGGACTTGCTCGCGTAGAGGTGCGTCAGGCGCTTGGGCTTGGTCTGGTCGCCGGCGGTGAGTTTCTTCTGCTCGCCCGTTTTCTCCTCGCGGTACCAGGCGACGACGCCGGTGTAGTCGCCGTCGTGATCGGCCAGCAGATCCACGTCATCGCCATCGGGCAGCTTGGATTCCAGCTCCAGGCTGGTGGTGTAGCTGTCCGGCGTGAAGCTGTGGCGCAGGTTGCCGCCCAGCCAGACGATGGCCGAGATCTCGGCCTTGATGCCGAGCAGGCTGTAGGTCTGGTCGGGGGTCAGCTCCGGGCGCCCCTTGGCCAGCATGTAGCTGAGCGTGGCGGTACCGCGCTGCAGGCGGCCCCACTCGGCGCGCGCGGCGCGCAGGGCGCTGGCCTGGTCGGTGTAGCTGTGGCGCAGCTCCTTGAGGTTGTCGCCGCCGCCGGCGATGGCCTCCTTCTTCTCCGCGCTGTTGATCTCGTAGTAGTACGCCTTGACGCCGGTATAGCTGTCGCGGTCGGCCTGCAGGAAGCGGTGCTGGTCGCCGTCGGCCCGGGTGAGGGTGACGTGGGGCAGGCTCAGGCCGCTGGCTGTGGTGCTCTTGCCGGCCGGCATGAACAGCAGGCGCCCGGCCTTCACGGTGCTGATGGCGTCGTGTTGCAGGCCTAGCCGGCTGAGCAGGTTGGCGTCGCTCTCGTTTGCCTGGTCCAGGTGCAGCAGCTCGATGGCCGCCAGGATGGGGCTGACGACGGGGGCGAGGCCATGGGCGGAGGCGATCGAGGCGATGATCGCGCCCAGGTTGGCGCCGTCCCAGCTGCGTTCGCGCTTGACCTTGAGGCCGCCGCGCAGGTCCGCGCTGCGGGCGCGAATGCTGAGCACGTCCGGCGCGCCGCTGTGCTCGGTTTCGTCCACGGTGTAGCTGCCCTTGTCCACCAGACCGGTATCGCTCCAGCCCAGCCAGAGGCGCACGGTTGCGCCCCGGGGCGGGATGGCCAGCAGCCCGTCGTGGTCGCTGAGGGTGATGTCGAGCTGGTCGGCCTCCATGCCGCGGTTGTCGGTCAGCTCGATGCTGACCAGGCGCTGCTCGATGTCGAGGGTGATGTCGCGGCCGTTGACCACCACGCGGCAGATCGGCTTGGGATAGGACGTCGCCTCGCGGTAGCGGTTGGCCGCGTCACCGAGCAGCGCGCCGGCCTGGCTGAGCACGTTCACAGCAGCCCCCGCAGAATGCCGCCGACGCTGCCGGTGAGGCTGCCCAGCAGATCGACGCGGCCGTCATCGATGCGGCTCAGTTTGAGGTTGAACTCGATGCGGCGCGCGGCGCCGTCACGGAAGAACAGCGTGCGCGTCTCGCTGAGTGACTCGATAACCCACAGGCCGAAGATGCGGCCGTCGCCCTGCACCAGGGGCCAGGCCTTGCCGGTGTCAGCCATCATGCGCAGGGTGTCGAGGCTGAGCGGGCTGCCGACCAGGCCGGGCAGCAGCACGCCGGGCAGGGTGATGCTGTCCTCGCCGCGGCCGAGGTACTGGCGCGCCGGGTTGGTACCGATGCGGCTGGTGGAGCCGTGGCGCCAGTCCGTCTGCCGTTGGAACTCCTGGTAGGCCAGGGTCTCCAGGCTGAACACGAACATGCCGAGGGCCATCATCATGGGGTGTTACTCCTGGTCGCCAAAGGCCGAGCGCACGCGGGCAGCCTTGCCGCGCTCGCGCTCGTCCAGCAGCTGGTTGAACATCTGGCGCAGGCCTGCGGTGTCGGTACCGGGTGCCGCGTGGATGGTGATCTGGTAGGTGTCGCCCTGGACGACCATGGGCGCGCTGCTCGCTGCGGCGGATAGCGGCGGCCGGTTGTCCATGGCCATTGCCGGGCCGCTCATGCCGAAGCTGACGGCCCCGGCTGCTGCCAGCTGCTTGGCCATGGCGGTGACGGCGCCCAGCGGGCCGCCCTGGCCGCCCACCAGCCCCTGCTCCAGGCCCTGCATGGTGAAGCCGCCCAGCTCGGCGAACACGCGCGACGGCGAGTGGATGCCCAGCTTCTCCTTGAACCAGCCGACGGTGCTGTCGCCGACGCTGCCGATCGCGGCCTTGACGGCGCCGAGCTTGTTCTTGATGCCGTTGACCAGCCCGTCCAGGAGCATGCCGCCAAAATCCGAGAACTTGGCCGGCAACTCCACGCCGAAGTAGGTCATCAGCGCCGCGAAGGCGCGGTAGAACAGCCCCTGCGGGGAGAAGTTGAGGATCAGCGTGGCGATGCCGGAGAGGCCGCCGGCGAAGCCCTGCTTGATCTCCGCCCACAGGCCGAGGAAGAACGCCTTGACCGGCTCCCAGTTCCGGTAGATCAGGTAGGCCGAGGCCGCGATGGCGGTCACCGCCAGGCCGATGGGGTTCATCATCAGCGCGCGACCGATGAACAGGATCGCCTTGCCCACCATTGGCAGGACGACCTTGCCCAGGTTGAGCAGAACGGTACCCAGGCTCGCGCCCTTGATGCCGAATAGCGTCAGCGCGTAGCGCGCCATGGCGAACGGGCCGAGGAAGCTGGCCAGGCCCAGGGTGACGGCGCCGAAGCCAGCGGCCAGCGCTGCCACGCCGGCCACGGTCTTGATGATCTGCCCGGCGAGTTCCGGATTGGCCTCGACCCAGTCGGTCACGCGGCCGATCACGCTGTTGAAGCTCTCGAACAGCTCCACCAGCGTGGGGCGCAGGGTCTCGCCCAGGGTGGCCGAGAGGTTGAAGGCGCGGTTCTTGGCCATGTCCATGCGTGCCGATATCAATTCGGCGCGGATGTCCGCTTCGCGCTGCATGGAGCCCGAGCCGGCGGTGGAGTTGGCCATGTCCAGCTGCCGGCGGTACTCGCCGATGTTCTGGGCCAGCTTGGCGGCGTCGTCGCCGAACTCCTTGCCGAACAGCTGCGTCGTGACGCCGAGCTGCTCGGCCTTGGGCAGCTTGTTGATGGCGTCCAGGACCTGCTGCAGCGTGCCCGTCGCGTTCTCGGCCATGCCGCTCTGCAGCGCCTCGGCCTCGAGCCCGAGGGCCTTGAGCCCGGCCTGGAAGCGCTTGGGCTGCTGGGTGGCGATCGCCAGCTCGCGGATCATCGCGTTGGTGGCGGTGCCGGCCACCTCAGCGGTGGCGCCCAGGGTGAGAAAGGTGGAGCCCAGCGCGGCGGCGTCCTTGTAGCTCATGCCCACCGAGGCGGTGACGCCGGCGGTGCGCTGCAGCACCTCGATGATGTCCGCGCCCTTGGACTTGGCGTTGTCGTCCAGGTAGTTGATGGCGTCGCCCAGCTGGCTGACGTTCTGGATCGGGATCTTGTACAGGTCAGCGATGCGCGCGAGGTTCTCGCCGATCTGGTCGGCCGGCAGCTCGAACGCGGTGGCGGCATTGGCGGCCACCTCGGCGAACGCCAGCAGGTTGTCCTTGCCGGACACGCCCATGCGCGCCGCGCCTTCGACCAGGGCGGCGATTTCGGTGGTGGCCATGGGGATGCGCTCGGCCATGGCCTTGATGGCGTCGGCCATCTCGAAGTAGGTGCTGGTGAGCTGCCCATTGCCGTCGCGGGCGCCTTCCACCTGCTTGGCCACGCCGGCCATGGCGTCCTCGAAGCCCATGTAGCTCTGCACGGTGCTGAGCACCGGTACGCCCATTGCGGCCCCTGCAGCGGCAGAGCCTGCACCGGCGCCGGCCATGCTGCCGGCGAGCTGCTGGGTCTTGTCGTACTGAGACCGGGCCAGTGCGAGCTGCTTGGTCTGCGCGGTCAGGCGCTGCATGCGCCGGCCCTGCTCAGTGATGGTCTGGTTGGTCTGCTCGATGCGTTGGCGCAGGTCGCGCTCGTGCTGGCTGAGATTGCGCGTGCTGATGCCGGCGGCGCCGAGCTTGTTGCGCAGGCCCTGGAGCTGCACCTGCTGCTCCTGGTGTTGCCGCTTGAGGGCGGTGGCTTCGCGGATGGCGCCCTTGAGGTCGCGGGTCATCTGCCGGGTGGGCACGCCAGTGGCAGCCAGGTCCTTGCCGAGGGCCTTCACGCGCTCGCGGGCGGCCTGCAGGGCGGTTTCGGTCTGCTCGCTCGCGGTGCGCAGGGTGCGCCAGCTGCTGACGTCGCGCTGTTGTTCCTGCAGCGTCTTGAGCTGGTCGCGGGAGTCCTTGAGGGCGCGGCCGAGGCCGACGCTCCCCTGGGTGATGGCGCGGATCGGCCGGGTGGCTCGGTCAATGGCCTGGAGGATCACCTCCATCTTCAAGTCATTGGCCATGCTTCAGCTCCCAGCGTGTTCTGGCCCGCTCGCGCCATTCGATCAGATCAGAAAGGGCCAGCGGGTCCATGTCCGCCGGCGCCCAGTGAAAGACCACGGCCAGGTCGGCCATGGCGTCTTCTACGCAACGAGGGCAGCTTCCTTCGCCGACTTCTGCAGCAAAAAACCGGACACCGCGACACCGCAGGCCATCAGGTCGGCCGGGTCCATTGCGCCGACCTCGTGATCGGTGAGGCTGGGGGTGCTGATTCGCGGCAGCACCTTGCGCAGCGCGAGGACGTCCATCTGCACCAGGTCGACCAGGGTGACGCCGCGCAGCTCGCCGCTCATGGGCTTGCGCAGGGTGATGCTGTCGTGGGTGGTCTCGCCGCGCTTGATGGGGGTGTCGAGCGGGATGACGGTCTCATTGGGGTTCTTGGCCTTTTCGGCGGTGGTCTCGGTGGTTTCCATGGGGTTGCTCCTTGGGTGCGTTGGGGCCGCAAGCAGGGGCGCTGCTGACGGATTGCGGAAAGGGGGGCGCTGGCTGTGCACGGCTTAGATGCCGAGGGCCCTGCGGTGCTCTGCCAGGCGGTCGTCGCCGTCGACGATGTAAACGAAGTTGAGCAGGTCGATCTCGATGAGGACCTCACCGTCGACGCTGAGCTTGTAGTAGGTCAGGGCGGTGGTGATCTTGTGCTCGGTGTCTTCGCCGGGCTCGGCGTCGCCGAAGTCGATCTCTTCATGCCGGCCGCGGGTGACGATCTCCACCGCGCTGACTTCGCCGGTGTCGTCGCGCTGCACCGAGCCGGAGAAGCGCAGCTGCACGCCGTCGACCCGGGTAGCGCCGAACTGGCGCACGGCGATCAGGTCCCAGCCGCCGAGGGTCCACTCCAGCTGCAGGCCGTCGTCGCTGTGGCCCATGTCGACCTTGACCGGGCCGTCCATGCCGCCGCCCCGGTAGGCCTCCAGCTTGCGCCCGAGAACCGGCAGGGTGACGGCCTTGGCGATGCCGAGGTAGCTGTTGCCGTCGTTGAACAGATTGAGGTGCTTGAGTTTCTTGGGCAGGGCCATGGCTGGGCTCTCCTACGGCGCGGCCTGGGCCGCGCGGGTGAATGGGGTCAGGCGTTGACGGCGGCGGCGAAGTCGACGAGGTAGCGGTCGGTGATGCGCTGGCGCAGCAGCAGGTTCTCCAGCGGCGGTACCGGGGTGTAGTCGTAGTCCAGGTACAACTTGCCGGCCTTGAGCGTGGTGGCGTCGTTGGCGGCCTCGTCGTACCAGCACTCGCCGCCGATCAGGTAGCCGTTGCGGACCAGCTCGCGGAGCTTGGCGTTGATGCCTTCGACGATGTCGCGCACCAGGGAGGCGTGCATGGGCTTGTCCACCGCCCAGAAGTGCGCCTCGGCCATGGTGTCTGCCAGCACCTGGGCGGTGCGGGTGTAGTTCTCGAAGGCGAACAGCGGGTCGGCGCTGCAGGTGCGCGAGCCCCAGAAGCGAAAGCCGTCGCGGCGGATCAGCGTGGTGACCTCGTCGGCGTTGAGCAGCCCGGCGTCGGTGGCAGGGTTCTGCAGGTCGAAGTAGATGTCCTTGCTCAGGCCCGATACGCCGTTGACCGGCACGTTGGAGAGGGTCTTGTGCCAACCGACCTGCTCGTCCAGCTTGGCGCGCAGGCCCAGGGCGCGGGCGATGGCGCTGGCCGGTGCGTTGGCGTTCGCCACGGTGTCCCAGGAGACGAAGTCCGGCCAGATGAGCATCAGCTCACGCGCACCGAAACCGGCGCGGTAGGCAATGGCGTCCGATACCGTTTCGCAGCCGTAAGCGTTGGCATAGGCGAAGCCGCGCAGCTTCTCGGCGATCGCCACCAGCTCGGTGGTGACCGGCAGCGAATCGAGCCCAGGCACGCCGAGAATGCGCGGTTTGACGCCGAGCTGGGCCTCCGCCGCCAGCAGCGCCTTCATGCCCTGGTATTCGCCAGTGGCGCTCACGCCGCCGATGATCTTGCTGACCTGGTCAGCTTCCTTCGCGGCATCGTCGACGCCTTCGCCATCGGCCACACGCACCACAACGGTGACCGGCGAGGCCTGGTCCGCGATGGCATCCAGGCTGCGCGCCAGGGTGCCCAGCTCACCGGCGGAACCGGAGGCGGAGAGCACGTCGGTGAGCAGCACCGGCTTGTTGAGGGGGAACTTGACCGCATCAGCATCCGACGCGGTGCAGACCATGCCCACCACGGCGGTGGAAACGGTGCGAATGGGGCGGGTGCCCTCGTTGATTTCGAGGACGCGGACGCCGTGATGGTATTCGGTGGCCATGGGGTTGAGGCTCCTGGGCGAGTGCCGGATCAGTGAGCCTTGAGGGTGACGCGCGCGCGCAAGGGGCGCACGCGGCGGGCTGTGTAGCGAAGTTGGCTACAGCACGGACAAGAAAAAGCCCCGGCTTGCGGGGCTGTTCTTCCAGCAATGAATCACGCCGCGGCGTTGCCGACGCCTGCCACTGCCGCCTCGATCGCAGCGATGGTCTGCTCGGCCAGCTGCTGCGCCTGCTCGACCTCGCCGGCGGCCATCAGCGCGCGGATCTGCTCCTTGGCGGCCAGCCGTGTTTCGCGGATGACGTACAGCGCCTCGGTGTACGCCGCGGCCTCGGCCAGGATGCTGTCTGCGGCCTGCTGCGCCGTACGGCCGTTGATGGCCCAGGCGGCGACGGTGCGGGGCACGTTTTCGGCTGGATAACCCGCCGCTTTGAACTGAGCCGCTTCGGCTGCTGCGCGTTCGTATTCCACTGTTCTCGTGGGGTCGCCGACCACTGCCGCTCGGGCGGCATCAGCGGCGAAGTCGATGTGCTCGCACAGTGCACTGGCGCTAGGGACAAGCGGCGGCGGGTCGATAAGGATCGGCAACCCCTCCAAGTCATGCCCACGTACCTTGGCGGGATCGGGACTAGCGATCACCGTGAGATATCGCTCCTCGGATATTTCGACCGCATCGTCCGGCATAGCACCATCGTGCATGCCAGCGAGATAGGTTGAGCCGGTTTTTTTGCTGTAGTAACGCATGATCCCCCCTTATCTAGCGCCCAAGCGCTAGCCAGAAAATTGGCCCGGTTGCATAAGGCGATGTGCTTACGTCCCGCACCACCTTGCCACCAGAAACGCTCGTCGGAATGCTGTAGACGGCAGTCGGCTGCGTTCCTGGCGTCTCGGTTTTCAGGTTCGCCAGCATCCCAAAGACCTCAGTGACAAAGGCGACAGGGAAAGAAACGCTCTGCACGCCATCAGCCGCAACATTCGGTACCTCGCCCCACTGCAGGCCAAAGCCAAAAAGCCAGCTCGGCAGGAAAAAATAGCCATTCGTCCCGAAACTGTAGGCGATGCCCATGCGCAGCTTTTTTGGGGTCACGATGGTGGCGTCATCGGTGCCAGCATTGGTCTGCGCCTGCGTTGCGACCTTGGCGACGCCGATCACTGTTTCCGTGGCTTGCACGACGATTTTCGCGATGGCTTGGAAGACCCTCAGCGGGCTCATCCACTTCGAATTATCCGTGCCGGTCTCTGCGTCGACCTGCGACGCCGCGTTGCCACTATGCGACAGTTCAATCCAGGGGCCTGGGTTCCCGTTGCTGATGGTCCTCTCGTAGTAACCACTCGCCTTGTTCAGATCCCAAAGGCTCTGCCGTACGTAGCTGCCATCGGGGGCTTTTTCTACACGAACCCCCCAGTAGGCACTGTAAGGGCCGTCGGTCACGCCGCTTGTGGCGCGGTAAAAGCCGGTGGCCTGTGTGTAGACGTTGAGCGTGGCATGTGGCCACGTAGCGCAAGCCCCGCCCAATCCATACTTGGCGAGCAGTTGAAGCGACCGAAGCGGGCTCATCCAACGATCGGCTATCGATCCGGCCTCGGCCTCGGCCTGCGTTGCCGCCGTGCCGGAGTGCATGAACTCCTCCCATGCACCCAACGAACCATTGGCGCGCCGGAAAAACGCGCGCTGGCTGCTGCGCGAGTAATAGCGCTGGCTTACCAGGCCAGCACCGCCACGCCGTACTTCGACGAAACCCGGCTCCGCGATAGGAAGACCGACAGCGGTGCCGTCGACCCGATACAGACCCGACGGCGTATTGGTGTCGCCCACCGTCGTAAGAAGCGGCGCCGTAGTGGAGCCGAGCCCGTATTTTGTCATTACCTGAAAAACCCGCAGTGGGCTCATCAGTGTTTCATTGTCAGTTCCGCCCTCGGCCTGCGTCTGCGACGAAAACCGCTTGGTAATTGCTTGCCAGACGCGCAACGCCGTCATGATCTTGCTGTTGTCCGTTCCAGCCTCGGCATCTGCCTGCGAGGCCCGGACGGTCAGGTCGTCGACGTACTTGCGCGTCGCTAGCACCACGCTCGGGTCGATTTTCAGCTGAATGTTCTGGGTGCTGCTCACCAGGATATTGAGGCGCACCACCTGGGTGCGGCCGCTGCCCTGGGCCAGTTCGGGCTTGAAGGTCGGCGGGCAGTTGGCGACTGCAATCAGGTCGCCCGCTTCGTCATACAGGCCGATCTCGCGAATCCACCAGCCGCCAATGTGCTCGGGGATGACCTGCTCGGCGATGATGATCGCGCTGTTGTTCGGGTCGATGCTCAGCTGGTTGAGCGGTGCCCGGCGGCGCTCGTTGATCAGCGCCGTCTGTGTGCGGCTCGGCATCGGTTCGGCGCCGTTGGCATCGCCGACGCCGAGCTGGGTGATGTTCAGGTTGACGCCCAGGGCGGTGGCGTTGGCCAGCTTGGCCTCGCCGACAGCGGTGAGCATGGCCATGTATTGCGAGTTCTGGTCTGCCATATCAGCGGATGTCCATGGTGTCGATGACGTGTTCTCGCGCGCCCCAGGCCAGCGTGCCGCCGACCTCGATGTCACGCGATGCGGGTGGGTAGACGGTGAGTTCGTCGCCAGTGGTGAGCGCGGCGCCGATGTAGGCCGTGCCGGTGATGTCCAGGCCGATGGCCAGGCCCACCAGGTGGCGGCTGACGGGCTTGGCGTCGTCGATCAGCCAGGTCAGTTCCTGGTACATCTCTTCGGTGATGCCGGTATCCAGCACGCCGACCAGCAGGCGGAAGGTGCCGGGCGTGCCGAGCGGCTGCTCCTCCCACCACTCGCGCACTTCGATCAGGTAGCCCAGCGGCTCGACGACCCGGCGCAGCGCGCCGATCGTGCCCTTGTGGGCATGGATGAAGAACGCGGCCTTAATGGCGTCGCGCTTGGCGCGCTCGGGCCAGGCGCTGGACCAGCGATCGACGGAAAACGCCCAGGCGAGGTACGGCAGCAGCTCCACCGGGCAGGTGTCTGGGTTCCAAAGCTGGCGCAGCGGTACCGGGACGCGCTCGATCTGCGCGAGGGCCTCGGCGGCGAGGCGCTCCAGCTCGCTGGCGTTGGGTGGTAGCAGGCCGAGGCTCGCCATCAGGCCTCCGCCACCGTGACGATGAAGCCAGTGCAGTACGGCGCCTGGGTTTCGGTGGCGACCACGTCGACCCAGCCGGGCAGCACTACGCGCTTGACGCCCTCGATGTGCAGGGCGGCGTCCAGGGCGGAACGGTTGATCTCCTGCCCCAAGCGGCGGCGCTGGCTGACCAGGGCGAGCCCGCGGGCCTCGGCGGCGGCGCGGATCGGCTCAGCCTCGGGGCCGACGGTGTTGAGGTAGAGCACGGCGTTGACGCTGTAGGGCAGCACTTCCGCGCCTTGAACGGTGAGGCGGTCGGCGACCGGGCGGCGGTCTTCGTCGCTGAGGTAGGCGTCCACCGCGGCGAGCAGCTCGGGATCGGCGCTGCCGTCGCCCAGGGCGCTCTGCACGGTGACGATGACCTCGGCCGGGTTGGGGCTGATGCAGGAGGCGTCGGCTACACGGCCATCGGCGCTGCGCGCGTGGAAGATGTAGGCGTTGCGGGGGCCGGCGGTGCTCAGCCCCTCCATGGCCATCTGGATGCGCTCGCGCAGGGGCTCGTCCTCTTCCTTTACCGCCGCAACTGGCGGCACGGCGCTGGGGCTGGCCGGGGTGACGATCAGGCGGGCCACGTTGAAGCGCGCGCCGATCTGCTCCAGGTCCGCGCCCTTGGCGAACGGCAGCATGACGGCCAGTGCGGCTTCGTTGACGCGCTGCCGCCAGATGGTTTCGCGGTAGGCGTTCTCCTGCAGCAGCTTGGTGAGCGGCTCGGATTCCAGCGCCAGGGTGGCGGCGACCTCGGCCTGCTTGTCGGCTGGCCAGAGGCTGATGGCGAAGGCCTTGCGCTCGGCGAGGATGGCTTCGTAGTCGATCGGCTCGACCACGTCGGGGGTCGGCAGCTGGGCGAGATCGATCGGGATAAAGGTGCTCATGCGGCGGCTCCCAGGGTGAGCGGCACGCGCAGGCTGAGCGGCTCGTTGGTGTCGATATGGTTGCCTTCCACGTCCAGGTAGGCCTGGCCGGGCTGCTCGCCGAGGCTGAGCTGCACGCGGTTCAGGCGGATGCGCGGTTCCCAGCGCATCAGTGCCATGGCCACGGCGGCGTAGGCCTGCAGGCGGGTGGCGTCATTGAAGGGGGCGTCGATCAGGTCCGGCAGCAGGCTGCCGTATTCGCGGCGCATCACTCGGCTGCCGACCGGCGTGGTGAGCACGTCGGCGATGGATTGCGCCAGATGCGTAGCGCCGGTGATGGCGCGGCCCGTGGTGGCGGCGAGGCCGATCATTGCGGCGCTCCCGTTGTGCTCGGGCCGCTCTGCACGCCGCCGTGTACGTGGTTGACCAGGCTGATGCCAGCGGCGAGCACGTCTTCGCTGACGGTCACGGTGCCGGCGATATCGACGTTGCCGAGGATGGTGACGCCGCCCGGTGCGGTGAGCTGGGCCTGGCCGCCGGCCGGCAGGACGGCCAGCAGACGCTTGGCGATGCTGTCGTACTCGATGACGGCACCGTCGCGGTAGGTGCGGCGGTGCAGGCCTTCGCGGTCGCCGTTGGCCGGGATCAGGTCAGAGAACAGGCCGGTCAGCGCCACGCCTTGGGCGAGGTTGCCGGATGGGCTCAGCAGCACCACCTGCTCGCCGATGGTGGGCGGGTCCCACTCGCGATCGGCCCCGGCGCGCAGGTTCAACCAGGGGCGCCAGGCGGTGGTGATGTTGCCGCTTTTCACCTGGACGCGAGGCGGCTGCATCTGGACCGCTTCGATGGTACCGAAGCGGACGATGTTTTCGAGCAGGCGGGCGAGGTCGGCAATGTTCATGCCGCTGATGCTGCGGCTCGCGCGCGCGTGGCGCACGGTGCTGAGCCTGTAGCGCGGGGTGCTACAGGGTGAGGTCAGCGGGTGAGGTGTTCCAGGAGCTGGTCGCGGATCAATTCCAGGTCGGCATCGGTGAAGCCGAGCAGCTCGCGGCGCTCGTATTGCACCTCGGCCTGGCCGCGATCGGGACGGTCGCGCAGGCCGTACTGGTGGACGCGGGCGATGCGGGCCACGCGCCCCATGAAGCTGATGGCGATGGCGTCCGGGGTGCTGCGCAGCTTGAGGTGCGCGGCCTGGCGCAGCTTGGTGAACATCTGACGTTTGATGCGTCCGACCTTGCCGCGCAGCTTGCGGGGCTTGCGTGGAGCGTACGGGGTGCCGTCCGGGTTGCGCTGGCTGGCCACGCGCTGCTGCTGGCTGCGGCGCAGCTCGCGGCCGATCTGCTGGTTGAGCTGGCGGCGGGCACCGGGCTCCAGCCGGGCCAGCAGAACGCCGGCCCAATCTTCCAGGGCGTGCAGGTTGTCGGTCATGGCGTGGGCGCGCCCCATTGGGCGATCACTTCGCCGCTTGGGGTCTCCAGGCGCAGGCCGTCGAGAGTGAAGGTCTCCTCGAACAGCTCGGGCTCGTTGGGGTGGTTGACCTGCAGGCTGCCGTCGTCTTGCTTCTTGACGATCACCCGCTCGGTGAGCGGCAGCTTGAGCGACAGGTCGACCTTGCTGTTGTCCAGGACGTCCGCCTCGAAGGCGATGGCAGTCTCGCCCTTCTCCAGGTTGGTGAGCAGCTCGGGCTGGTTGACCAGCAACCAGGCCAGCAGGGGGATTGCCACGGCGTCCGGGTGGCCGGCGTAGTCGGTCAGGATGATGTTGAGCGTGTAGCTGTACTCGAACGAGAGCCCAGGCGCCGCGGTGCTGCGGATGGTGCCGTTGTCGATGAACACCAGCAGGCGGTCGGGATTCTTGTGCAGCTCGGGCACGGCGGCGAGCAGGTGTGCGCGCAAGGCGCTGGGCTTGTTCATGGCCGGGCGCCTCGTTCGTTGTGGTCGACGATGATGTCCACCTTCGCGGCGCATTCGCCCCAGGCGGCCATGAGGTAGTCGCCGTCGTCGCTCAGCTCGCCGTTACTGGCCGGCGCCGCCGGGGTCAGCGTGCAGCGCGTCACGACGGGACAGCCACTGACGGTAACCTGCGGCTCCGGTGATGGCGGGGCGCTCGTGCAGGCGGCGAGCAGCATCAGGCAAAGGCTGAGCAGCCCAAGTCGCATGGGTTGAGTCTTCACGGCGGCGTTCCTTCTTCTTGAGCTGATCGGTGGCCTGGGCCTGGCGCAGGTCGCTGAGCGTCTGCTGCAACGCGAGTTGGTCGAGGCGCTGGGTGGCGACCTCGCCAGTGAGGCGGGTGATGGTGGCGGCCTGGTTGGCGTTGCGCTGCTGGGCGGTCTTCAGGCGCTCGCTGGCGAGATCCGCCTGCGCCTGGGCGGAGTCGATGCGCTGCTGCTGCATCCAGATCAGCAGGCAGAGCGCGGCGACCAAGGCGAGGCCGTACAGGAGCTGGCGGGCGGTGGTCATGCCGCGCGCTCCTGCTCGCCGGCGAACTGGGCATAGGCCCGGGCGAGCTTCACGTCGTAGAAGTTGCGGGCGTAGTTCGGGCCGTTGTAGATCCGAGCAAACGACTTCCAGTTGCGTGCCTTGAGCGCCTTATGCAGCGCCGGATCGGTTTCGATGAAGGTGACGAAGGCGTCGAGCTGGGCGGCCTCGCTCAAGGCCATGGTGTCCGCGAAGTGCTGGGCATCCAGGTAGCCGAGGCGCTGCCAGTGGTAGCCCATGATTTGGAACAGGCCCCAGCTGGCGGACTCGAGCGCGGCGGCCGCGTGGATCTGCTGTGCCTGGGCGAGACGCTGATGCTCGGCGGTACCGCCGATGTAGCCGCCTGACTTGCGGTTGATCAGGGCGGGATGCTTGGCGGCCAGTGCGTCCGCCTGTGCGGCGCCGACGCCGTAGGCCAGCAGGCGCTCGAACATCACGTGCCGCTCGAACAGGATCACTGGTCGGCCGTTGCTGGCGAAGCCCTCGCCGCGGCTCTCCACCTGATTGACGGCCATAACGCTGGCCAGCGGCACGCCGAGGCGGTCGGCAGCCTGCTGGAGGTCCTTCCGCTTGAGGTAGCGCGAGGTGTCGTAGCCGTGAAGCGCCGCCAGTGTCTTCGGGCCGGCGACGCCATCGTCCACCAGACCGGCGCGGCGCTGAAAGGCAACAACGGCGCGCTCGGTCTGCTCACCGAAGTCGCCGTCCACGGCCACAGCGAAGCCGGCCAGCGTGAGTGCGGCCTGCAGGTTGCGCACGGCGAGGCCGCGCGAGCCGATGATCAGCAGCTCGCTCATACGCCTTCCACCTTGCGCTCGAACAGGCGCTTGGCGCCGGCCCGGACGCCTTCGGCGCCGACCAGGCCGATGATGCCGCCGAAGAACGGGGCCGCATCCAGCGGGATGCCGAACAGCGCCAGGCCGTTGCTGGCGGCCAGGGTGATCAGGCCGCAGACGACGGACTCGATGGCGATCCGGCGTAGCGAGCCGCCGCCGAGCATCAGCCGCGAGCCGGCGATGCCCATAGAGAGCGCCGCGGCGTAGATGATGGGGTAGTTTTCCTGTACCCAAGCGGCCAGACGCGCCAGGGTTTCCGGTTGGTCATGCATGCGCTTCATTCCACTGTCCGTTGAGCGTGAGGGTGTTGATGTGCTGGGCGACTTCGCCCAGCTGAGCCGGGCTGTAGCGCTGGGGCATGGGGAAGCCGAGCGCGGCGGCGCAGAACTCGCTGCAGAACCAGCGGCGCCGGCTGTGCAGGCCGACCGGCAGCAGCTGGCTGCCGAACAGGCCGAAGAAGTCGTAGCCCTGCCCGGCGTTGGCGCGGAACACTCGGGCGATCTGGCGATAGTCCGCCCAGGGCAGCGGGATCAGGTCCCAGTGTTCGAGGTTCAGCTCGATGTGCTTGGCGCGCACGCCGCCGTCCATGGCCGAGGCGGACAGCCAGCGACCATCGGCCAGGACCAGCTCGCAGTGGCTGTACTTGGAGCGCGTCCAGAGGCGAACCAGGCGGTTGAACAGCGTGCCGCGGCCCTTGTAGAGGGCGAGGTAGATCAGTCCCATAGGTTCACCACTTGGCGTTGTTCGGCTTGCGGGGCGGCATCCGGCAGGGTGACAGCGGTGCCGTGGGGGATTACGGGGCCGAGATCGGCGAGACCGGGGTTGGCGTCGAGGACGGCCTCGGTGACTCCGGCGGTGCGGCCGTAGTACCGCCAGCAGATGGCGTCGACGGTGTCGCCCTGGTTGGCGATCACGGTGGTCATCAGAGCAGCTCCACCGTGGTGTGGCTGATGCCGAGGATGCTGCGCAGGGCGTGGCGCGCGTCGCGGCGCAGCTCGTCGATGTTGGTGCTGTCCTCGGTGGCCTTCTGCTCGCCGCTGTTGGTGGCGTCGAAACTGCGGTAGCGCTCGACCAGTTCGGCGGTGGCGCGGCAGTAGATGGTGCGGCGGTATAGGTGCAGCAGCTGGCTTTCGCCCTTGATCTGCGGTGCCGGCACGTTGGCCAGGGTGGCATGGCCTTCTTCAGTACGGGCGCGGCGGTACAGGTCGAGCTCGCGGTTGGCCTCGATCATGGCGTTGATCGCGGCGACCTCGATGCGCTCGGGGGTGACGCTGGCGTCCAGGCGCATGGCCGCGCGCAGGTCGAGGCAATCGATCGCCGGCCAGAAGGCGTCGTTCTCGATCGTGTGCTCTGCGGTGGTGGTGCCGGTGGCGATAAATCCGCTCATGCCTATCGCTCGAATGGGTCGGCGGTGGTCGGGGCTTCACGACGAGGCCAAGGAGAAAACCTGTCGATCCGCCCCGAGCCGCCGGGTGCGTGGGGACGCTCAGTTAGCGGAGGGCTCGCCGGTGCCGGTGCTGGCATCCGGAGCGCCCTGGTCGGCTTCGGCGCCCTTGGCCTGGTCGGGCTGGGGCTGATCGTCTGCCAGGGGCTCGCCGGTACCGGTATCGGTAGGCGCGCTTTCCGCGTGTTTCTTGAGGAGGCGCTCGGCGCGCTCCAGATCCTTCTTGCCACCGCAGCTGTTGTGCAGCTCGATGGCGCGTTTGAGCAGGTCGATGCCGAACTGCAGCCAGGCCCGTTCGTCCGGGGTGAGCGTTTCGGCGTCGTAGTTGAGCTGGGCCAACTGGGCGCGGCCTTGGGCGAGAACCAGCTTGGCGCGGGCCTCGTCGGGCATGTCCTGGTCGGCGGTGAGCTCGGCGGTGCGGTTGAGGGTTACCAGCGGGAAGGGTTTGCCGGCCTTCTGGGCGTTGAGCGCCGCCGTGGCGACTTCCTCGGCTACCAGGCAGCCGGTGGTGCGGTTGAAGCGATCCGGCATCACCAGCTGGTGGCGCAGCACGTACTCGGCGATCTGCAGGCCGCCGTCGAAGTCGCTGGCGTCGAAACGCCAGACCATGACGGTGACCAGCACGTCGTCCTGGGCGCCTTGGCCTGCCGAGAGCACGCCCTCGATGTAGGGGACGTAATCCGGCAGCAGCTCGACCTTGAGCTTCGCCTTGCCCTCCGTCGACTGCACCTGCTTGAGGCGGAACTGGTCCTGTTGCAGCTTGGCCAGCATTACCTCGTAGCTGGTGGCACCTTCCATGAGCGTGGCGGGAGCGGCGGCTGCCGCCTCCTGGGCTGCGCGCTTGCGCAGCTGGTTACGTTGGGCAAGGGTCAGGCTCATGGCTTACACCTTCTCGATCTTCTCGACCAGGGCGACCAGGCCGAGGTCTTCCACGACGTAGGCGTCGTTGGAGGACTGGTAGTCGGCGATGCGGTCGTATTCCGGCTCGTCCTTGAGGTGGCGGCGGCGGGCGCCTTCCTGCCAGTAGATCGACAGGTTGCTCAGGGTGGTGACCAGCACGGTGCCGTCCGGGAAGTAGGGGGCGTCGACGATCGGCAGGCCGCCCAGCCGGGCGCGGGTGACGATCTCTTGTGCGGCGTTCTCTTCCTGGTTGGAGGTGGCGCCTTTCTCGACCGCGGCCAGCAACTTCTCGTGCATCAGGTTGCGCGAGACGATGACGATCAGGTCAGGGTGGCTGCGGTGCCACGGGTCCAGCATCTGGACGGCATCGAAGACCAGACCATCGAGGGTCTTGTAGTCCCCGGTGGTGCCGACGGTGACCTTGCCTACGGTGGCGCCTTCATCGAGCACGCGATCCGGAGCCTTGGTGCGAATCTTCTGCAGCCAGCCGATGTTGACGTCCTGGCGCAGCGGGTAGGTTGCCGCGTTGGTGGCCGCGGCGGCGGAGACGCCGTTCCAGCCGATCATCAGGCGGTCAAGGGCCTGCCGCTGGGCGATGGCCGCGGTGAGGCGGGTCTGGAAGTCCGGGAACTTGGCCCAGGCATCGAGCAGCACGTAACGGAAGGCGCTGTCGAAGTTGGTCTGCTTGCAGGTGTAGTCGTCCTTGGACAGAGCCTGATGCTCGCCAGGGTTACGGCGGTTGCCGCCTGCGGTGTCGGTACGGCTGGCGATCGGGCCGTTGACGCCCAGCAGCAGGGCCTCGCCCGACTGCTCCATTACGCCGATGACGTTTATGCGGCCGAGCAGGGCGGTGGATTCCTGGATGGCAGTCTCGAGGTTCTGCTGCACGCTGGGCTCGACGTTGAACTTGACGGCGGCGCTGTCGACGCCGTTCAGCTTGGCTACCTGTGCCAGGTAGCCGTTGTAGGCGATTCGGGTTTCGTTACGCATGGTGTGCTCCGAGTGGGCGCTGGTGATGGGTCAGAACTTGGCCAAGGCTTTGCCGTCGCCGCCGGTGGCGGGTGGGCGCTGCTGTTGGCTGTGGTCCTCGGTATCGCTGAGGCGCGTGACCAGGTCGGCCAGCTCGGTTTCGAGCTTGTCGACCTTGGCGCTCAGCTCCTGGCGAGCCTTCTGTTCTGCGGTGAAGGCTGCGCCCTGTTCCTGGGCGTGCGAGGCGAGGGCCTCAACCGCTTCGGTCAGCTCGGAGAACTGGGCGTCGTCCTTGTCGGCTTTGTCCTTGCTCTTGCCGAGGGCTTCCATCACGCGGGAGAACAGACCGGCGACCTTGCTCTCGCTGTCGGTGACCTCGTCGAATTCGAGGGCAACTTCGATGGCTTCGGAGAACAGGTTTTCGGGGTCGTTCTTCCGCGCCTTGAGGGGGTTGGCGTCGGGGTGCTGGGCGCTAAAGGTGAGCATCTCGGTACCCAGGCTGGCTGGGGTGTCGGTGACGGCGATGCCGTCCAGGTAGGCGCGACCGGTGTCGGCGAACTTCGGGCGGATCTCGATGCTGGTGAAGATCTTCTGCCGCGCCTTGTTCAGGGCGATGAGGTCGGCGGTCGGCTCGATCTGGGCGAACAGGGCCAGCTTCTTCTTGCCGGCAATCTCGACTTCTTCGGTTTTCAGGGCGACGACGTCGCCGTAGGCCTTGAACGGGCCGTCCGGCAGCAGGCTGCGGAAGTGCTCCAGCCAGACGCGGGCGCCGTAGGTGTTCGGGTTGTAGGTTTCGGCAGCATCCACCAGCCATTGACGTTCGATGGTGCGGCCGTCGGTGGTGGCGCCTTCGACGGCGACGCGGAAGAACTTGCTGCGGTACTTCTTGGCGGTGGGGTTGCTTGCGGCCATGGGGCTTTCCTCAATCCGGGGCTGTGGGCCTTTCGTTGAGGGCATGGTCGGCACCCGGCGGGGGCGCGGCAACGCGGTTGGCGTGTAGGACAGAGCGATACAGGACGCGCCGGTAGGGGCTCGCGCGCGCGAGCGGCAGCATCGGCGCCATGAACGCTATCGTCGAACTCCCTACCGATCACCGCCGCCACGCCAAGCACCTGTATTGGCAGGGCTACCGCGTCTGCGAGATCGCCGAGCTGCTCGGCGAGAAGGAGAAGACGCTGCACAGCTGGAAGACCCGGGACGAGTGGGACCGGGCTACGCCGTTGGAGCGCATCCAGGCGGCAACCGAGGCCCGCCTGGTGCAGCTGATCCTCAAGGAACCGAAGAGCGGCTCGGATTACAAGGAGATCGACCTGCTCCACCGGCAAATGGAGCGGCAGGCCCGAATCCAGCGCTATCAGGACGGTGGTACCGAAACCGACCTCAACCCGGAGCTGGCCAAGCGCAACGCCGGGGAGAAGCGTAAACCCAAGCGCAACGACATCACAGAGGAGATGGTCGAGAAGCTCGTCGAGGCGTTCCTCGACGGGTGCTTCGACTACCAGAAAGACTGGTACCGAGCAGGTAACCAGCGCACTCGGGCCATTCTCAAGAGCCGGCAGATCGGCGCGACGTTCTACTTCGCCCGCGAGGCGTTGATCGATGCGCTGACCACCGGGCGCAACCAGATCTTCCTGTCGGCCAGCAAGGCGCAGGCGCATATCTTCAAGGCGTATATCCAGGCCTTCGCCCGCGACACGGTCGGGGTTGAACTCACCGGCGACCCCATCATTCTGCCGAACGGCGCCGAGATGCACTTCCTAGGTACCAATGCGCGCACCGCCCAGGGCTACCACGGCAATTTCTACTTCGACGAATTCTTCTGGACGTTCAAGTTCAACGAGCTGAACAAGGTGGCCAGCGGCATGGCCATGCAGAAGCAGTACCGGCGCACCTATTTCTCGACGCCCAGCTCGATGGCGCACGAGGCCTATTCGTTCTGGACGGGCGAGCGCTTCAACAAGGGCAAGCCGGCGGCCAAGCACCTCAAGCTGGATGTGAGCCACGACGTGCTGCAGCAGGGGCGGCTGTGCGAGGACCGGATCTGGCGGCAGATCGTCACCATCCTGGACGCCGAAGAGCGTGGCTGCGACCTGTTCGATATCGACGAGCTGCGCCTGGAGTACGACGCGGCGGCCTTCCAGAACCTGCTGATGTGCCAGTTCGTCGACGACGGGGCGAGCATCTTCCCGCTCAACCTGCTGCAGCCGTGCATGGTGGACAGTTGGTCGGTGTGGACGGACTACCAGCCGATGGCCATGCGGCCGTTTGCCGATCGGCAGGTATGGGTGGGCTATGACCCGGCCGAGTCTGGCGATTCCGCCGGCCTGATCGTAGTGGCGCCACCGCTGGTACCGGGCGGCAAGTTCCGCGTCCTGGAACGGCATCAGTTCCGCGGGATGGACTTCAACGCCCAGGCCGAGACGATCCGCCAGGTGACGCGCCGCTACTGGGTGACCTACATCGGCATCGACACCACCGGTCTGGGCAGCGCGGTGGCGCAGCTGGTGCGCCAGTTCTTCCCGGGCTTGAAGACTTTCTCCTACAGCCCTGAGGTGAAGACGCGCTTGGTGATGAAGGCCTGGGACGTGATCAGCAAGGGCCGGCTGGAATTCGACGCCGGCTGGACTGACCTGGCGTCGTCGCTGATGGCCATCCGCAAGACGGTTACGCCGGGAGGGCGCCAGTTCACCTATACCGCCGGGCGCAATGAACACACGGGCCACGCCGATCTGGCTTGGGCGCTTTTCCACGCACTGCACAACGAGCCGCTGGAGGGCCAGACCGTGGCCAACACCGGCATCATGGAGATTTACTGATGAGCAAACGTCGCAACCGTAACCAGCAGGTGGCCACCACTGACCAGGTGCGCGAGGGCGAGGTGCTGGCCAATGGTGAGGGCGGCCAGTCGATGGCCTTCACGTTTGGCGATCCGATGCCAGTGCTCGATGGCCGCGAGATCCTGGACTACCTGGAATGCTGGGCCAATGGCCGCTGGTACGAGCCGCCGGTCTCGCTGGACGGACTGGCGAAGTCGTCGAAGGCGAGCGTCTATCTACAGTCGGGCCTGATCTTCAAGCGCAACGCGCTGGCCCGCACCTTCATCCCGCACCGTCTGCTCAGCCGGGCGGCCTTCGAGCAAATCGTCATGGACTGGGGCTGGTCGGGCAACCTGTACCTGGAGAAGCGCGACAACATGCTGCGCCAGGCGATCGGCCTGCAGCCCTGCCTGGCGAAGTACATGCGGCGCGGTACCGACCTTGCGACCTACTACCAGGTGCGCGGCTGGAAGGACGAGCACGAGTTCAAGACCGGCAGCATCTGCCATTTGCGGGTGGCGGATATCAACCAAGAGATCTACGGGCTGCCGGAGTGGCTGCCGGCGCTGCAGAGCGCGCTGCTCAACGAGAGCGCCACGCTGTTCCGGCGCAAGTACTACCAGAACGGCAGCCATGCCGGCTTCATCCTGTACATGACCGACGCGGCGCAAAACGAGGACTTCGTCACCGACCTACGTAACGCGATGAAGAACAGCAAGGGCCCTGGCAACTTCCGCAACCTGTTCATGTACGCGCCGAACGGCAAGAAAGACGGGTTGCAGCTGATCCCCATCAGCGAGGTGGCGGCGAAGGATGACTTCGGTGCGATCAAGAACATCAGCCGCGACGACCAGCTGGCGATGCTGCGCATCCCGCCTCAGCTCATGGGCGTGGTACCGCAGAACGCGGGGGGCTTCGGTTCGATCCGGGAAGCGTCCCAGGTGTGGGCGGTCAACGAGCTGGAGCCGGAGCAGGCCCGGCTGCGGCAGATCAACGATTGGCTGGGGGAGGAGGTGGTGCGGTTTAACCCTTATGAGCTGCCGGCCACCGTCAGCTGAACCGCTCCCGCACGAAGCAAGCCGCCCATGAGGCGGCTTTTTTTTCGCCTGGATTCGTCAGCTCGGTGGCCACCACCACTAAATACGAAGTCAGGACAGTTACACCTCACATCGACTGTGACCTCTCCCCTGACCGGAGAACGATACATGTACAGCATGATCCTCTTCCCCGGCGACATAGCCGTCGACAGCACAACCCATCGCTGGTTGATGACCGTCGGCAACATCGCCTACTTCATCCCTCGTTGATGACCCGGAGACCCCGGCGGCAGACACGCCGCCGGGAGTCATCCAGCACCCGGCGCGCGCGCTCGTCCCCCCGCCACGCCCCCGGGCTAAATGTGTCTTTTTTTCTGCGCGCCTGCGGACAGCTCTATGCGGCCCAGGCAGTGGGCTGATGGCTGGGTATGAGGTAGAGCAAAACCCTGCGTTTCCCTGCAGGAAGAGCGGTTCTGGACGCTCCCGAGCTGTATCCGGGGGATGGGCTTATGGGGGGCGATTTTCAGAAAGAGTAATTTCTGCAATCTGGTTGCAGAGCGACCCTGGAGGCCGCGTCGTTCGGGGCTTCTGAGATTACAAAGGGAGGTAACTTAGAGGTAATCAAAAAGGTAATTTTTTCTAAGGTGCTGATTTTCAAGGCTTTTTTAGAGGCCCGATATCACCCTATAAAAGAGTAACCAGATTACCTTTATGTTACTTGGAAGTTACCTTTTCCCATCGCCGGAAAAGCCTTGCAGATCAGGGCTTTGCGCCCGTTTCCCGGTCGATGTTACGGAAATTACTCTTTCTGCAGACCCCCCACTACCTGAGAAAACAGCCTCACGTGTGGGGCGCACGCGCATGTACGCGTCGGTCCTGCTTGTTACGTGGCTTGTTACGCTAGCCTGCGTCGGCATCAGCCTTGATCGGGCTGGAAGCCTTGGTATTCGTGGTGCCGGCACCAGGAGTCGAACCCGGGACCTACTGATTACAAGTCAGTTGCTCTACCAGCTGAGCTATACCGGCGAAAAGATGGGCGCCATTATAGCCATTGCTCGCGGCGAGTAAACCGTTTGTTGCCAGTTGTTTGCACGGCTTTGTTCAAGTGGTTGCGTGTGGGTGGACGAGCTCTGCCACCAGGATGAGGTTGCGCGGTGTCAGCTCGGCCGGGCAGAAGGTGCCGAGATGGACGGCGTAGCCGTTTTCCGCCAGCAGCAATGCACGGTCGAGGGCCAGCCAGAGCTCCAGTGGCCGGCGGAACAGCCCGCGCAGCAACTCGAGGTTGCGTACTTCAGCGAGGCGTTGCCAGCCGTGGCTTTCGAGCGTAGGCCAGTCCCGGGGCGCCGGTTGGGGTAGCGATTTCAGCGCTGCGAGATCCCGACAATAGTGTTCGAAGTCTTTCTTCAGCCAGCTTGCCGGCAATGAGGGCGTTGGCAGGTATTGGTCGACGCCGCGCAGTTCACGTTGCAGCAGGTCGAAGCCCAGCCGCCAGGCCATCGACTGGTCGCGCTGGCGGCGTTCGCGGGCTCCTGCGGTGACCGTTTCGTTGAGCGGGAGTCCGAGATCGTCGCGCGACAGCGAGAGGGCCGATTGCGCGGCGCGGTTCGACAGTGGGCGGTAGTGGTCGCCCTGGATGCGGTTGTAGCAGCAGGGTGCGATTGCCAGCTGCCGGCAGCCCCAGGCAATGCTCTGTTCGATGAGGCGCACATGCAGGTCGCCGCAGGCGTGCAGGGCCACCGGGGTTACGGTTGGGCCGAGGCGCGCGGTCACGCTGTCATGCATGACGTCCTGCTGCCGGTGCTCGGCGTCGATGCCCAGCTTCACGCTGAGACGC
Source organism: Stutzerimonas stutzeri (assembly GCF_018138085.1). Lineage (NCBI taxonomy): Bacteria > Pseudomonadati > Pseudomonadota > Gammaproteobacteria > Pseudomonadales > Pseudomonadaceae > Stutzerimonas > Stutzerimonas stutzeri. Next base: position 4,723,874 of record NZ_CP073105.1, on the reverse strand, counting down.
TGCCCGGCCTCGACCAGTGCCGGGTCCCACTCCAGACAGGTCACCGCGTCCCCATGCAGGGCCAGGCTCCTTCCCAGATGGCCCTTGCCGGCGCACCAATCGAGCCAGTGCTGCGGGCGCTCGTGAAACCTGAGCGCCGAACCGAAAGCCTGTATCTGCAGCCATTTGCGCCCGGGTACATCGACAGACTGTCGAGGATCGGCCACTGCGTCCGGTGCATGAGCTATCGGCTCCAGCTCGGTCAGGCTGGCGACTTGAGCGGCCAGCTGCGGAAACGGAGCGGGAGCCGTGAGGTGGGTCGGGTGGTTGTGTACCGCCTCGGCTTGCGCCAGGGAGCGGCCGCGCAGCCATTCGGCTAGCGCTGGATGGTCGGCTTCCCAGTCGAGGCGTCGGTGGGTGAAGGGGCGAGGCCGCCACAATGCCTGATGGCGGAGCAGGAACGCGTCGAGCCGCTGAAAGCGGTCGGCGAGTTCCGAGAGGCTGAACGGGTGGCTGGGCATGACGGCTCGGGGCTGGCGGCTGTGGCTCATGATCGCGCCGAAACCCCTGGCCGAAAAGCCAGACGCCCGTCGCAACGGGCGTCTGCCGGATTACTTGCCGTAGACCTGCTCTGGCAGCCAGGTGACCAGGCCAGGGAACTGGTAGGCGATGACCAGGAGCAGCAGCTGGATCAGGATGAAGGGTATGACGCCCTTGTAGATGGTGCTGGTGGGCACCGATTTCGGGGTCACGCCGCGCAGGTAGAACAGGGCGAAGCCGAAGGGTGGCGTCAGGAACGAAGTCTGCAGGTTCAGCGCGATCATCACTCCAAGCCAGATCGGGTCCAGGCCCATGGCCAGCAGCACAGGCCCGACGATCGGGACGACGACGAAGGTGATCTCGATGAAGTCGAGGATGAAGCCGAGCAGGAAGATTACCAGCATCACCACGAAGAAGGCGCCGAGCACGCCGCCGGGCAGCTGGGCGAACACGTCTTCGATCAGCACCTCGCCACCGAAACCGCGGAAGACCAGCGAGAACAGCGAGGCGCCGATGAGGATCAGGAACACCATGGCGCTGATTTCGGTGGTGCCGTAGGCGACTTCGCGCAGTTGGACGAAGTTGAGCTGGCGCTTGTACACCGCCAGAATCATCGCGCCGAGGGCACCGAGCGCGGCTGCCTCGGTGGGGGTCGCGTAGCCCGCGAGAATCGAGCCGAGCACTGCGCTGATCAGCAGCAGCGGTGGAACCAGTGCGTTGGCGAGCCTGCCCCATTCGATCGGGCCGAGCTCCTCCTGCGGTAGCGCCGGCAGTTTCTTCGGCTGAAAGATCGCCACACCGATGATGTAGAGGATGTACAGCCCGACCAGCAGCAGCCCTGGCAGAAATGCACCGACGAACAGGTCGCCGACCGAGACGGTCTTCGGCGAGAAGATGCCGAGCTTGAGCTGCGCCTGCTGGTAGGCGCTGGACATCACGTCGCCCAGCAGAACCAGCACGATCGACGGCGGAATGATCTGCCCGAGGGTGCCGGTGGCGGCGAGGGTGCCGGTCGAGATGGCCGGGTCGTAACCGCGGCGCAGCATGGTCGGCAGGGCCATCAGGCCCATGGTCACTACCGTGGCGCCGACGATGCCGGTGCTGGCCGCGAGCAACGCGCCCACGACGCACACGGAGATCGCCAGGCCGCCGCGCAGCGTGCCGAACAGGCGTGACATGGATTCAAGCAGGTCTTCGGCGACCCGGCTCTTTTCCAGCATCACACCCATGAAGACGAACAGTGGCACGGCCAGCATCGTCTGGTTGTTCATGATGCCGAACAGGCGGTTGGGCAGGGCGCTCAGGTAGCCGGCATCGAAGGTGCCGGTGACGATGCCGAGGCCGGCGAAGAGCAGCGACACGCCGCCAAGGGTAAAGGCGACCGGGTAGCCGGCCATCAGGGCTGCGCAGATGCAGACGAACAGGAGAATCGCCATCAGCTCAGCCATGCTTCACCTCCGGGGCCGGCAGGCGACCCGTCATGATGTAGCCAGCCTTGATGATTTCGGCGATGCCCTGCAGCGCCAGGCAGACGACCAGGATCAGGATGATACTTTTCTGCAGGTAGACGAAATGCAGGCCTCCGGTCTCGCTGGAGCTCTCCAGCGTCGCCCAGGAGTTGGTCACGTAATCCCAGCTGGCCCAGCCGAGAAACAGGCAGACCGGCAGGAGGAAAAGCAGCGTGCCGAGCACCTCGACCAAGGCCTGGTAGCGGGGGCTGAAGCGTTGATAGAAGATGTCGACGCGGACGTGACCGTTGCGCTGCAGTACCCAGGCCGCGGCGCCCATGAACACCAATGCGTGGGCGTATAGAACGGCTTCCTGCAGCGCGGTGGCGCCGATGCCGAAGCCGTAGCGCAGCACGACCACGACCGCGGTACCGATGACCAGAAACAGGGTAAGCCAGGCGCAAGCCTGCCCGAAGCGGGCGTTCACCGCATCGATCGCCCTGGCGAGACCGAGCAGTGGGGGGGCATGTTTCGACATTGCAGATCCTTTATTGTTATGGCCCAGACGGCCGGCGATTCTAGGTGGCTGCGTTACAGTGTCGCAACCGGCAGTACTACGTACGTAGTCGCGGTACGTAGTCACGAAGCTTGAGCGAAAGATAGCCATATGATAGCTAGAACCACCTGAGTTCGGGGTCCCGATATTCAGCATTACAACAACAAGGAGTCATCCATGAAACGTCGTCAAATTCTGGCCGCCGCTGGCGTTGGCTTGGCCGCAACCGCTCTGGCCGGTTGCAACAAGGAAGCCGAGAAGACCGCGGGCAAAGCCGAAGGCACCTCCGATACCGAGAAATTCCACTGGAAGATGGTCACCTCCTGGCCGAAGAATTTCCCCGGTGTGGGCGTCGGCGCGGAAAACTTCGCCAAGCGGGTCAACGAAATGAGCGGTGGCCGGCTGACGGTCAAGGTTTACGCCGCCGGTGAGCTGGTCCCGGCACTGGAAGTCTTCGATGCCGTCTCCCGCGGCACCGCCGAAATGGGTCATGGCGCGCCTTACTACTGGAAGGGCAAGGTTCCGGCGGCACAGTTCTTCTGCGCCTTGCCATTCGGCCCGAACGCGCAGGAAATGAATGCCTGGCTGCACTACGGCGGCGGTATCCAGCTGTGGGAAGAGGTGTACAAACCCTACGGCGTGCTGCCGATGGCCTGCGGCGCCACTGGCGTGCAGACGGCCGGGTGGTTCAACAAGGAGATCAATTCGGTCGATGACTTCAAGGGCCTGAAGATGCGGACCCCGGGCCTGGGTGGCGAAGTGCTGACCAAGATGGGCGGTACCGTGGTCAACATGCCGGCCGGTGAAATCTTCACCGCGCTGCAGACCGGCGCCATCGACGCCACCGAGTGGATTGGGCCATACAACGACCTGGCGCTGGGCCTGCACAAGGCGGCGAAGTACTACTACACCCCGGGCTGGCAAGAGCCGAACGTGACCTTCGAGCTGGACGTCAACCTGAAGGCCTGGGAAACCCTGCCGGACGACCTCAAGGCGATCGTACGTTCGGCTGCGCGCGCGGTGAACGGCGACATGCTCGACGATTACAACGCCAAGAACATGGAAGCGCTGGAGCAGCTGCGCGAGCAGGGCGTCGAAGTGAAGCGTCTGCCCGATGAGGTGCTGGCGCGCCTGAAGGAAGTCGCTGCCGAAGTGGTCGATGCCTCCGCGGCCGCCGATCCGGTGGCCAAGAAGGTTTGGGACCAGCAGAGCGCCTACCTCAAGCGTCTGTACGAATATGCCGAGTTGAACGAGAAGGACATCTACAACATCCGCGGCTGACCCGAGCCGCCGGCCGCTGGCCGAAACGAAAACGCCGCCCATTGGGCGGCGTTTTTGTATTCACGGACCTTCAGCTTTCCAGCGTCGCGTTCAGGCTGATCTGCGCGTTGAGGACTTTGGAAACCGGACAGCCTTCCTTCGCCTGGTTGGCGATCTGCTGGAAGCGCTCTTCATCCGCGCCGGGTACCTTGGCTTTGAGCGTCAGCGCGATGGCGGTGATCGAAAACCCTTCGCCATCCTTGTCCAGCGTCACTTCGGCGGTGGTGTCGATGCGTTCGGCAGTCAAGCCAGCCTGACCGAGCATCATCGACAGCGCCATCGAAAAGCAGCCAGCATGGGCCGCGCCGATCAGTTCTTCGGGGTTGGTGCCTGGTGCGCCTTCGAAGCGGGTATTGAAGCCGTAAGGGTTGTCCTTCAGTGCCCCGCTCTGGGTGCTGATGGTGCCTTTGCCGCTTTTCAGATCACCTTGCCAGACGGCCGATGCGGTTTTTTTCATGTCGCCTCCGATGCTGTGGGTGTGTGGATGCCGGTCGGCCTGCTGGCTGGCCGCACGTATGCCGGGCGGCCAGCCGGTCCGGAGCCTTACTGCTGCTCGGCGGCGAGAATGGCGTTCGCCAGCTGCATGTCGCTGGCCTGAAGCGCCGGCTGCTCGCTGCGCACCTTCAGCAGCATGGCTTCGAGGTAGGGCCCGCGTATCGCGCCGTCACTGGCGACGAAGCTGCCAGCGTCCTCGCGCGCCGCAGCGACCAGCTTGTCGTCATGGAAGGTCATGTAGGTGGAGGCAGTGGTCGCGCCCGAAGACAGGACCTGTCTAACGAAGCTGCTGTCCGCCATTGCCGCGCCAAAAGGAAGAACACTCAAGGTAATTGCTGCCGTCAGTAGGGTCTTGCGCATGTTTGGTGCCTCCGCTTGATTCTCAACTAAAGAGTGTGCGGCGGCCGACAGAGTTCCTCGGTTCACTCATTACGCTCGAGCAACTGGCGGACCTTGGTGCCGAGGGCTTCGATGCTGAAGGGCTTGGGCAGCATATCCATGCCGGGCGCGAGGAACTCGCCTCGCACCTCGGCATTCGGCGCGTAGCCGGTAATGAACAGCACGGGCAGTTCCGGGCGTTGCTGACGGGCGATCTCGGCCAATTGCCGACCGTTGATACCCGGCAGGCCGAAGTCGCTGACCAGCAGATCGATACGCTGGTCGCTTTTCAGCAGCGGCAGTGCGCTGGCGCTATCCACCGCTTGTTCGACGCGGTAGCCCAGCTCCTGCAGTACCTCGACCACCAGCATGCGGACGGCGGCTTCGTCCTCCACGACCAGTATGGTTTCGTCGGGGTGCGCGCCCTGTATCGGCCCGGGCTCGCTGCCGTGCCCCTGTCGCGGTTCCAGAGACTGCTGGTTGCGCGGCAGGAACAGCGTGATCAGCGTGCCTTCTCCAGGCGAGCTGTCGATGCGTACATGGCCGCCGGTCTGCTTGATGAAGCCATAGACCATCGACAGGCCCAGGCCGGTGCCCTGGCCGATTGGTTTGGTGGTGAAGAAAGGATCGAACGCCTTGGCCACCACTTCCGGCGGCATGCCCGAACCCGTGTCGGCCACGCTGAGGGTCACGTAGTCACCCTGCTCGGGACCGTCGGGCTGTGACGTGCCGATCCGTACGCAACCGGTCTGAATGATGATCCGGCCGCCGTCACTCATGGCATCGCGTGCATTGATCACCAGGTTCAGCAGGGCGTTTTCCAGCTGATGGGCATCGGTGTAAGCCAGCCACGGATCGGGTAACAGGTACATGGCGAACTCGATGTGCTCGGCCATGGTGCGGCGCAGCATGTCCTCCATGGACTGTACCAACTGGTTGACGTCCACCGGCTGCGAATCCAGTGACTGGCGCCGGGCGAACGCCAGCAGACGGTGAGTCAGTGCGGCGGCGCGGTTGGCCGAACTGGTGGCGGCATCGACGTAGCGGGTCAGGTCGTTTACCCGGCCACTGGCGACCCGCCGCTGGATCAAGTCGAGCGCGCCCAGCACACCGGTCAGCATGTTGTTGAAATCGTGGGCGAGGCCGCCGGTGAGCTGGCCGATGGCCTCCATCTTCTGCGCGTGGCGCAGGGTTTCCTCGGCACGCTCGCGCTCGCTCATCTCCACGTGCAGCAGATGGTTAATCTCGGCCAGTTCGCGGGTTCGCTCGGCCACGCGCCGTTCGAGGTTGTCGTTGAGCTCGCGCAGCGCCTCTTCGGCAGCGACCTGGGCTGTAATGTCGGTATTGGTGCCGAACCAACGGGTAACCTGGCCGAAATCATCGCGAATCGGCACCGCGCGCGAAAGGAACCAGCGGTACTGGCCGTCCTTGCCGCGCAATGGGAACGTTTCCTCCCAGACCGAACCGATGGCCACGGCGCGTTTCATCGAGGCGCTGACCCGCACGTGATGGTCGGGGTGGTGCACCGATCGCCAGCCCAGCGCGCGCATAGCTTCCAGCGTGGTACCGGTGTAGTCGTACCAGCGCTTGTTGTACCAGTAGATGCGCCCGGAGGGGTCGGCCATCCAGGCGAACTGGCTCATGTTGTCAGCCAGGGTTCGGAACTGTTCCTCGCTGGCGCGTAGTGCCCGTTCGGCGCGCATTCGCTCGTCCGCGGTCCAGGCGCGGTCAGCGACCTCGCGGATGAAGGAAATGTCGTCTTCGGCCCACTGCCGTGGGCGGTCCTGCAGCAGGATCAGCGCGGCGATCAGGCGCCCCTGTTCCTGCAGCGGCACGCAGACCAGGCTCTGGATACGTCGCAGGCGCAGGCTTGCCGCCTGCGCGGCGGTGCGGGTGTCATGGAGGACGTCATCGACCACGACCAGCTCGTCGTTCTGCAGGTCGTAAACGAAGTCGCCGTAGTCTGCGAAGCACATGCGTTCGCTGAAGTCGCCTAGCGCACCGTCGCTCCAGTACCGCTCCATCGTGGCGTACTGACCGCCCGGGTCGACCGTCAGGAAGGCCGCGCGGGTGACGTTGAGGCTCATGCCCAGTGCGCGCACCGCCGCCGTCACGATGGTAATGCTGTCCGGCTGGCCTCGCAGCAGATCGCCGAGCTCCATCAGTACCGTTTGTCGCTGCTCGGTCACCTGGCGTTCGCGTATCTGCTCTTCGAGCAGGGCGTTCATCCGCAGCAGCTTCAGTTCGGCGTTGCGTTCGGTAGTGATATCCCGGGCCGTGCCAAGCATGCGCACCCGGCCATCGGCATCGATCAAGCGCCGGCCGCGATTGGCCAGCCAGCGGAACTGATCGTTGCGCTCATCGTAGACTCGATAATCCAGATTCAGCTCACCGTCGCTGACACCCTCTAGCGCGTTGCGGAAGGCTTCGATCAGCGAGCGCCGATCGTCGGCGTGAACACGGGCGAGAAACTCATCGACCGACAGGGCCGGCTCGTTCGGCGCCACACCGGCCAGCGCCTTGAGCTGCCCATCCCAATGCAGGGTGTTGCGCTGGTAGTCGTAGTCCCAGACGCCGATCGAGGCGATTTCGTTGGCCAGGCTGACCCGTTGCTCGGCCTCCAGCAGTGCCTTGCGCGCGCGGGCCCGGTCGCCAGCGGCGCGGATGCGTTCGGCCACTTCGCGCACCAGGGAAATGTCGGCCTGGCTCCAGGGCCGCGATTGATGGCTGGCGAACAGCAGGAAGGCGCAGTGCGAGGTCGGTTCCTGCAGGGGTGCCAGCAGCAGGCTGGGGTAGCCAAGGTGGTCGTGCAAGGCGCCGCATTCGTCACGGCAGTCGGCTTCGTCGAGCAGGTCCTCGAACGGCACGATGAGTCCCTGGGCCATGCGCAGGCGCAGAATGCCGGCACAGCTGCCCAGGGAGCAGGGCGCGCCATCCGTCTGTTCGGTGTGCGGCCAGCGACCGTTGATATGCACGCCACCCTGCTCGTCGAGACGGCCGAGGGCGATGCAGTCGACCTGCATCAGTGGCGCCAACTGCTCGGCCATGAGGTCGGACAGGTCGATTCGACCATCGGCGTCCTGCAGGTGATCGCTGAGGTCCAGCAGATAGGCCTGCTGCGCCTCGCTGCGGGTGCGCTCGCTGATGTCGGTGAAGGTGCAGATGGCGCCATGCAATACACCGTCGCGGTACAGCGGGGCGACTCGGTACTCCACCGGCAGGCTGCTGCCGTCCTGGCGGAAAAACAGCTCGTAGGCCACGTGGGCGGGCTCACCGGTGCTGGCGGTGCGCTGGATCGGGCAGTCCGCCACTGCATAGGGCGAGCCATCCGGATGGCTGTGGTGGATGACCTGATGCAGCTGGCGGCCGAGTACCTGATCCCTGCTGGGGAAGCCAAGTAGCTCAATGAACGCTTGGTTGCATAGCGTGACGAAGCCGTGGGTGTCTACCGAGTAGAAGCCCTCGCTGGCCGAGTCCAGCAGCAGACGCGTGAAGGCCTCGCTTTCCAGACGCTCGGTCTCGGCGCGGCGGCGTTCGTCGATGTCCTGCGCCACCAGTACCCAGTGCAGCAGGTTGCCGTCGCGGTCATAGACTGGCGCGCCACAACCCTGGAACCAGCGAGCGGAACCGTCGGCGGCAAGCAGGGGGACCTCGAAACTGCCGGACTTGCCGCTCTTGAGTGCCGAGTGCCATTGCTGCAGCACCGCATCCCGGTGATCCGGCGCCACGCCCTTCAGCCAGCCCCAGCCGGCCGAATCGCTGGCCGACAGGCCGGTGAAATCGCACCAGTAGCGATTGCAGAAAATCAGCGAACCACCGGCGTCACACTGCCAGATGACCTGTGGGCTCAGATCCACCAGCGCGCGATAGCGCTCGTCGGCCTCGCGAACCGAAGCCGCGTCCGCACCGGGCTGGGCGTCGCCGTCGCGCCGCGAGTGCTCGTCGTGCTTGTCGGTTTGGGGGCGTGCCAGCAGGGCGATGATCTGCCGAGCCAGCATCTGAAGGCGCGCAACCTGCCGCTCGGTCAATGCGCTGGCAACCTCGTTCATCACACAGAGCGCGCCGAGCGCCACACCGTCCGGGCTGCGCAGGGCAACCCCGGCAAAAAAGCCCGTGGACGAGGGGCTGCACGGATCATTGGCGAGGTTTTCGATCACCAGTGGCCGATGGCTGTCGATCACGCGTGCGCACAGCGCCTGAGCTGGGCCAACGGCGGATTGGACGCTACCGAAAGCCGCCTTGATCCATTGACGATCCTTTTCGAGGAACACGATGGCGGCGCTGGAGCAGTCGCAGAGATCCGCTGCAAGCGCTGCCAAATCGTCGAAGGGCGCCTGCGCTGGCGTATGGACGTCGTAACGGCCAAGTGCTGCCAGGCGCGCGGCCTCGCTGACGGTGTTGTCTGCTTTCTCCATGTTCACGTGTTCTGCTCGGCTATCCATGACGGCAAGAATGTCGTGCCCAGCCGTAAGACCCGAGCATCGGCGTGTAGCGGTGTTACCTGATTATTGACTGGCGCACGGCGCGGCGAAAGGTGTCTGGTGCGGGATTCATCGCAAGTAGACCGCGCCCGAGGGAGCTTCGGCCAGTGCCGCCGGTCCGGTCGTTCGCCGCGGGGCCTGTGGATCACTCACCGCTCGCTGGGGCGTGGCGGGCGGCGCCGTCTGGCGGACCTTCGAGCAACCGACCGCGATCGGCGGCCTGCAATGCGGCCAACAGGGCAGGATCGCGCCCGTACACATCGGGCCGGTAGCGAGCCTGCCCGGTGCTGTCGGCCTCGGCGGTCCAGTAGGCCAGCAGGATAGGCGTGGGCTTGGCCAGGCCGAACTCGTGAGTCTGTCCCGTCGCGAGCAGCCGATCGAAGCGGTCCTGCTCGCCTTCGGTCAGTAGCAGATCGACCAGTTGCATCACCGATTCGACCCGGACGCAGCCAGAGCTGAAGGTTCGTTGCGAGCGTTCGAACAGGCCCTGGCTCGGCGTGTCGTGCAGGTAGATGGAGAAAGGGTTGGCGAAGCGAATGACCAGCCGTCCGAGCGGATTGTCGGGCCCGGCTGCCTGCCGCAGCATGATCCTGCCGGGGTTGCTCCAATCGACCTGCGTCGGGTCCAGCACCTTGCCCTGATAGTCGAGCACCTGCATGTTGTGGCTGGCCAGATAGTCCGGGTTCTCACGGATCGTCGGCAGCTTGTCCTCGCGCAGGATGGTCGGCGGTACGGTCCACGTCGGGTTTAGGGTCAGGCGGGTAACGTTCGATTTGATCGCCGGAGTCTGGCGGGTATTGCGGCCGACCTGGCTGCGGGTCTCCCACTGCGGACGGTTGCCGTTGAAGAAGATCACCCGCCCTCCGGCAATGTCGACCAACAGCGAGCGCGCCTCGATATCGCTAGACAGCCAGCGGAACCGTTCGAGATTGATCTTCAGCTGGTTGAGACGATCGGTCGGGGTCACGTTCAACGCGGTTCGGGTTTCATTGCCCAGCACGCCGTCGTCCTGTAGCCCGTGAAGACGCTGGAATGCCTTGAGCGCCTGCTCGATCGAAGCGCTATAGCGCATTTCGGAATCGGTCGGCGGGACGGCAGCGGGCAGATAGCCGTCGCTGGCCAGGCGCTGGCGCAGCAGCGGCACACGAGGGTCCGACATGCCGGGGCGCAGGGTCGGGCCGGCCGGAATCGGCAACCATTGCCGCGGCGGTTCGGCCCGCAGCCGCGCATGCGCCTGGCGCAGGTTGTGATACTGCTCGAGCGTCGGCCGCGCCCTGTCGAAAGCCCCCTCGAGGTCCGTCAGGCCGTTGTCAGCTATTTCCAGCAGCGGGTCGTCCTGCTGCGGTGCCGCGGCATCAGGGCTGCGCCAGACCGGCTCCAGCCGATCCTGCGGCAGGCGCCCATGTCTCAAGTGCCGTAGCGCCAGCAGGTAGGCGTGAGTGGCGAGAATGTCGCTGCACTCGCGATGCAGCGGTTCGCTCGTGGCGGTCTGCATGGCCCGGCGAATGGCCTCGGGATGATAGATCGCCGGATTCAGGCCGTCGTCGACCAGTGCGTCGAGCTGCCCGAGCAGCTTGTCGAGTTGCGCGTAGGAGGTCCAGAGCGCTTCGAAACGGTGCCGGCGATAAAGCGCTTCGAGCGGCTGCACTGCCGTCTGGCCGATCTCGGCGAGCGGGCCTTCGCAGCTGCTGGTCAGGGTTTGCAGGGCCTGGTGAATCGGGCTGGGCGGGTCGTCGGCGGGCTGTGCCAACGCCAGCAAAGGAGCGAGTAACCCCAGGATAACCAGACGAAATGCATGTTTTTTGTACAACGCTCCACTCCCGGGCATCCAAGCGACTGCTAGACTCCGCGGCTCAATCCGCTGCGGTTTTGGAAAGCCAAGCCCTTGCGGACCACCACAAAATGACCTGTCAGCCGTGTGGAAGCCCTGTCGGCTCCCGCCTGACCTGTTTCGCTGCCACTCATGCCGGCAGTGCGTGAGACGCCAGTCGAGGCACGTTCGGCCTTGGCGTCGATGAGGTATTTCAACACATGATGGTTTCGTTCCGACGCCTTTTACTCGTCGCAGGCCTATTTCTGTCGACGCCGCTCCTGGCGGCCACTCCCACCTACCAGCCAATGGTCGACGACCTGGCACCCTTGGCGCCCACGCTGAACCGCAAGGTGCTCACCCATGCCGTCGCGGCCATGCAGTGCGCAGTCAACAACGGTGCCAGTCCCGCGCAACGGCTTGCGGTAATCGACTTCTCGCTGCCGTCGTCGGAACGACGGCTCTGGATCTTCGACCTGCAACAGCGGCGATTGTTGCTGGAAGATTTTGTTGCTCATGGCAAGAAGTCCGGCGAAAACCTGGCTACGCGCTTCTCCAACGTGCTCGGCAGTCACCAGTCGAGCATCGGTCTGTTCCGCACCGCCGAAAGTTACAGCGGCAAGCACGGCTACTCGCTGCGCATGGACGGGCTCGAGCCCGGCGTGAACGATCTGGCGCGTGAGCGGGCCATCGTGATCCACCCCGCCGAGTACGTGAATCCCGCCTGGATCGAAACCCAGGGCCGCATCGGCCGCAGTCAGGGCTGCCCCGCGGTGCGCCCGGAAGTGGCGCGCATGGTGGTCGATAGCCTGAAAGGCGGGCAGTTCATGTTTTCCTGGTACCCGGACCAGCAGTGGCTGCAATCCTCGGCCTACCTGAACTGCAAACCCGCGCGGGTCGCGACGATCCTGGCGGCGCGGCAGGGGTAAACGGCTGACAGGAGCGCTGGGGCTGGAAGGCTGAACGAAAAAGGCGTTCCGAGTGGTCGGGTAAGACTTTCCAAACTGCGGGCGGCGTAGGGTGGATCACGCTTCACCGATCCACCGGCGGAGTTGTGGTGGATGTAAAAAGCGACCTCCACCCTACAATCACCTCCAGCCTCCAGCCTCCAGCCTCCAGCCTCCAGCCTCCAGCCTCCAGCCTCCAGCCTGTTTTTTCTATTTCTGCTCACTCTGCGGCGTCACCCGCAGCACTTCCTCCAGCGTGGTCAGCCCCGCGGCGATCTTCTGCGCGCCGGACAGGCGCAGGCTGTGCATGCCGTCCTTGAAGGCCTGACGACGCAAGGCGATGAGGTCGGTGTCGGCGGTGATCAAGGGTTTGATCGCGTCGTTGAGCAACATGATTTCGTAGACGCCCGCACGGCCACGGTAGCCGGTGTCGCGGCATTCGATGCAGCCCACCGCTTGCTGTGCATGGCTCGGCAGTGGGGCGTTCCAGGGCTTGGTCAGGGCCTGCCAGTCATCGGCGTCCAGCTGCACCGGCGCCTTGCAGTGCGGGCACAGGGTGCGCACCAGACGTTGCGCCATGACGCCCAGCAACGTCGCACGTAGCAGGTAATGCGGCACGCCCAGTTCCAGCAATCGCGTGATGGCACTTGGCGCATCGTTGGTATGCAGGGTCGACAGCACCAGGTGCCCGGTGAGCGCGGCCTGGATCGCCATTTCCGCCGTTTCCAGATCGCGAATCTCGCCGACCATGATGATGTCCGGATCCTGGCGCATCAGCGCGCGCACGCCGCTGGCGAAGGTCAGGTCGATGTTGTGCTGTACCTGCATCTGGTTGAACGCGCCCTCGATCATCTCGATCGGGTCCTCGATGGTGCAGACGTTTACCTCGGGCGTCGCCAGCTGCTTGAGCGTGGTGTAGAGGGTGGTGGTCTTGCCCGAGCCAGTCGGCCCGGTGACCAGGATGATGCCGTTGGGCTGGCCGGTCATGCTCTGCCAGCGGCGCAGGTCCTCGGCGGAAAAGCCCAGCTGGTCGAAGCCCTTGAGCAGCACTTCCGGATCGAAGATGCGCATCACCATCTTTTCGCCGAAGGCGGTCGGCAGCGTCGACAGGCGCAGCTCCACCTCGCCGCCGTCCGGGGTCTTGGTCTTAACCCGGCCGTCCTGCGGCTTGCGTTTTTCCGCGACGTTCATTCGGCCCAGGGTCTTCAACCGGCTGACCACCGCCATCGCCACCTGCGGCGGGAACTGGTAGACGTTGTGCAGCACGCCGTCGATGCGAAAGCGCACCGTGCCCTGTTCGCGGCGCGGCTCGATGTGGATATCACTGGCGCGCTGGTCGAAGGCGTACTGGAACAGCCAGTCGACGATGTTGATGATGTGCGAGTCGTTGGCATCCGGCTCCTGATCGCTGGCGCCGAGGTTGAGCAGCTGTTCGAAGTTGCCGGCGCCGCTGACCTTCTGGTCGGTGGCGGTGGCGCCGCTGACCGACTTGGCCAGGCGATAGAACTCGACAGTGAAGCGCTGCAGGTCGACCGGATTGGCGACGACTCGCTTGATCGGCCGCTTGAGCACGTGGGTGAGGTTGGCTTCCCAGCTTTTGACGAACGGCTGGCTGCTGGCGATGGTCACCGCCGAGTTGTCCACCGCCACGGCGAGGATCTTGTGGCGCTGGGCGAAGGCGTAGGACATCAGCGGAGTGACCGCGGCCACGTTGATCTTCAGCGGGTCGATGCGCAGATAGGGCTGCCCGGCCTGCTCGGCGAGCCAGACCGTGAGCGTCTCGAGGTCAAGTTTCTTGCCCGGGCGCGCCAGGTCATCGAGCTGCTGCGCGGCGATGAATTCCAGCGGGTGCTGCTGGGCGTTCGACGCGCGGCGCCGCAGGGCCATGCATTGCTCGGCAGCGTCCTGCGGTAGGCGCCCTTGGGCGACGAGTTCGCGCAATAGGTCGTTGAGGTCGAGGAAACGGTCCTGGGCGGGAGCATTCAGCACAAGTAGAGGCCTTTCGATCATGCGGAAACAGAGGCCAAGCTTGCCGATAAAACCGCATACTGTCTGCGGCAAGCTGCATCTTTGCGGTGCCCGTCGCGCAGTTTTGATGGCGGCGGTGCTTAGGCGTCGAAGGCAAAACCAGCGCCGTTGGTTGCGACCATTCCGGCAAGTCACAGACCGCAGCCGCTTGCTCGCCTTTTTTCGCGGTCAAGACCGCTCCCACAGGGAGGCTGAACCGCTACCGGCCATCAGGCTAAACGCTGAGCTTCTGGTGAGCGGCCGACCGTCAGACTAAACGCTGAGCTTTGGTGGGAGCGGTCTTGACCGCGAAGAGGTCTGCAGGGGACTTGGCGGTTGAAGGCAAAACCGGCACCGTTGGCCGCGGCAGGCCCGGCAAGCCGCAGACCTCAGCCGCTTGCTCGCCTTTTTTCGCGGTCAAGACCGCTCCCACAGGGCCAGGCTGAACCGCTACCGGCCATCAGGCTAACGCTGAGCTTCTGGTGAGCGGCCGACCGTCAGACTAAACGCTGAGCTTTGGTGGGAGCGGTCTTGACCGCGAAGAGGACCGCAGGGGACTTGGCGGTTGAAGGCAAAACCGGCACCGTTGGTTGCGGCCGTTCCGGCAAGTCGCAGACCTCAGCCGCTTGCTCCCTTTTTTCGCGGTCAAGACCGCTCCCACAGGGGGCCAGGCTGAACCGCTACTGGCCATCAGGCTAAACGCTGAGCTTCTGGTGGGAGCGGTCTTGACCGCGAAGAGGACCGCGCGGGACTTAGCGGTTGAAGGCAAAACCAGCGCCGTCGGTGGACCGATCACGCGCCGGCCCCAGCCCTCTACTTCATCAACAGCTTCCACGGCTTGAGGGTCCATACCCTATGGGCCTGGTCTACTCGCGCATCGAGCACCTCGTCGCCAAGCGGCTGCGACGACAACGCGTAGAGCTTGGCCAGCTCGCCGTACAGACGGTCGGTTTCCGGCAGTTCCAGCGTGGCGCGGGCCAGATGCAGCCAGACTAGCAGGCGCTCCATGCGCGGGCGCTGTTCAGCCAGGTCTTCGGGCTGTTGCTGATAGCGCGGAAGTTGCAGTGCCTGAGTTTCCTCGGCCAGCAGGCGGGGCAACCAACTGCCCAGCTCGGCAGCGCCCTGGCGGTTGCCGCGGTTGTTGCGCTCGGCAGTCCATGCGCGCTGTAGCAACCACAGCGAGGCGCTCAGCGAGAACAGGCCCCAGCGCGGTTGCGCCAATTCGGCGGCGAAGTCGGCCGGCGCGGCCTGGCGGACGCTTTCATCGTCCTGGCCCGCTTCGAGGCGCGGGCGCCAGTCCTGGATCAGCGCGTCCAGCCGCTCGCGCAGTTCGCGGCTGCTGGCGCGCGGTGCGGCTTGGCCAAGGCTGCCGAGCAGGGCACGCAGCTCGATCAGTTGCTGCAGCCACTCACCAAGCAGTTTCCAATGCCCGTTGTAGCGGTATTGCTCAGCCAGCCGCTGGCTGTTGCCGAGCAGGAACCAGGCCAGCGCGGCGAAGGCGTCGTCCAAGGGCATGCCGGCCTCGACCTGCGGCGCCGGCAGGCTCAGCGAGTAGCTGTCGGCATCGTACAAGCGGTAGCCGCGTTCGGCCTTGCTGATGTCACAGGGCATCAGCGGCAGGTCGGCGGCCAGCTCGGTGGCCAGCTCCAGCAGCGCTTCGGGTTCGCCCTGGCGCAGCTCGAGCTCCAGCTCGCAGATTTCCTCGCTCCGCTTGCCGACGACGACCTTGCCCAGGTCCAGTGCCGCCTCGATGACCACCTTCGACTTGCCGCGTCCCCAGGCGATCTCGGCTTTTTCGCGGACGAAATCGGTGGTGAAGATCGGCTTCAGCGTCTTCTTGTCCAGCTCGGCCAGGCTGGCCGGCCAGCAGTCGTCCGCGAGTTTCTTCACATCCAGCTTGGCCTTGTCCAGGTACCAGTCCCACTCGTTGCGTTCGGACAGGCCGGCCACGCTCTGGCCTCGGCTCTTCAGCGTCTGGATGAACTGTTCGCCGTCGCGCCGCAGACGCAGCGCGACCTTGGCCTGCGCCAGCTCGCGTTCCGGCGTGTCGTAGTACTGGTTGAATAGTTCATGCCGCTGCCAGCCGCTCTTGTTGCGCTTTTTCAGCAGCGGATGCTCACGTAGCGCCAGCAGGGTTTCGCGACTGGCGCGCAGTTTGATTTCGGTTTCTTTCTGCATGATGCCCAGATGATGCCTATGTTTGAGTGTGACCAACGTCACTTGGTGGCGGCCCTTTGAGGTCATCCGTATACTTGCCGCCTTCTGAAGCCGGGGTGTTCCCTATGCCAATCAATCCTTTCGTCAGCCTGTTCGGACGCTCGCCTATCGGTCCGATGCAACAGCATATGGCCAAGTCTCACGAATGTGCCGCCAACCTGGTTCCGCTGTTCCAGGCGATCACGGCAGAAGACTGGGAACGGGTCGAACAGATCCAGAAAGAGATGGCCCGACTGGAAAACGAGGCCGACAAGCTCAAGAAGAGCGTTCGTCAGCACCTGCCCAAAAGCCTGTTCCTGCCGGTTCCGCGCTCGGATTTGCTGGAGCTGCTGAGTGTACAGGACAAAATTGCCAACCGCGCCAAGGACATCGCCGGCCTGATGCTGGGCCGCTGCATGACCATCCCGCTGGCGTTGCAGCCAGAAATGATGGCCTTCGTTCAGCGCAGCGTCGATGCCAGTTGCCAGGCGCTCAAGGCACTCAAGGAGTTGGATTCGCTGCTCGAAACCGGCTTCAGCGGTCGTGAAGCCACGCTGGTGGAAAAGATGGTCGAGGAGCTCGAGGAGATCGAGCGTGAAACCGACCGCATGCAGATCACGGTGCGCCGTGCCCTGTTCAAGCTGGAAAAGGACTTGCCTCCAGTCGACGTGATGTTCCTCTACAAGATCATCGAATGGATCGGTGACGTGGCCGACCGTGCCGAGCGTGTCGGCAACCGTCTGGAACAATTGCTGGCGCGCTGAGGCGCCAGCGTCCTTTCTGGGTTCAACAGGTAATTCTTATGTCATTTATTTCGGAATACGGCTTCGTACTCCTGATCCTTGCCTGCGCCTTCGGTTTCTTCATGGCCTGGGGCGTGGGTGCCAACGACGTCGCCAACGCCATGGGCACCTCGGTCGGTTCGCGGGCGCTGACCATCAAGCAGGCCATCATCGTGGCCATGATCTTCGAGTTCTGCGGCGCCTACCTGGCCGGCGGCGAAGTCACCGAGACCATCAAGAACGGCATCGTCGATGCGGAAGTCATTTCGCCTGATCTGATGGTGCTGGGCATGATGTCGGCGTTGCTGGCGGCGGGCACTTGGCTGATGGTCGCCACCATGAAGGGCTGGCCGGTATCCACCACGCATTCGATCATCGGTGCCGTGATCGGCTTTGCCGCAGTGGGTATATCCGTCGATGCCGTGCATTGGGATGCGATCGGCCCGATCGTTGCCAGCTGGGTGGTCACGCCCATGCTTTCGGGCATCGTCGCTTTCGGCCTGTTCATGAGCGTGCAGAAGCTGATCATCAATACTGACGAGCCGTTCCTCAACGCGAAACGGTTCGTGCCGCTGTACATGTTCCTCACCGGCTTCATGGTCGCGTTGATGACGGTGACCAAGGGCCTCAAGCATGTCGGTCTGACATTGAGCAGCAGTCAGGGCATGCTGCTGGCATTCGCCATCGGCGTGCTGGTGGCCTTGATCGGCGTCGCGCTGCTGTCGCGGATCAAGGTGGACGAGGAAGCGGACCGTACCTTTCACTTCGCCAGCGTGGAAAAGGTCTTCGCCGTTCTGATGATCTTCACTGCCTGTTCCATGGCCTTCGCCCACGGCGCCAACGATGTGGCCAATGCGGTCGGCCCGCTGGCAGCCGTGGTCGGCGTCATCCAGTCCGGCGGTGCGGCAGAAATCGCGGCCAAATCGGCGGTGCCGGGCTGGGTACTGCTGCTCGGCGCCATCGGTATCGTCATCGGTCTGGCGACCTACGGCTACAAGGTGATCGCCACCATCGGCAAGGAAATCACCGAGCTGACCCCGAGCCGCGGCTTCGCCGCAGAGCTGGCCACCGCGACCACGGTGGTCGGCGCCTCTGCCATCGGCTTGCCGGTATCGACCACGCATACCCTGGTCGGCGCGGTGCTGGGCATCGGCATCGCGCGCGGTATCGGCGCACTGAATCTCGGAGTGGTCGGCTCGATCTTCATGTCCTGGCTGATCACCCTGCCGGCCGGGGCGTTCCTGGCCATCCTGTTCTTCACCATCCTCAAGGCGATCTTCGTCTGAACCAATCGTCGCCGCAGCTTTTCCCTCATCGGTGAGGCTGCGGCGGTGCGTTTCATGTTTCACTGGGTGCCTTCGTAGTCGTCTTTCTGGAGGTCGCCGGTGCCCATCCCCTCGCTCAAAGACCAGTTCGCCGCGCTGATCGCAGCTCCCTCGGTAAGCTGCACGCAAGCGCATTGGGATCAGACCAACCGCCCCGTGATCGACCTGCTGGCAGGCTGGCTGAGCGATCTCGGCTTCGCCTGTGAGATACAGCAGATCACGCCGGGCAAGTTCAACCTGCTCGCCAGCTACGGCAGTGGGCCGGGTGGGCTGGTTTTGGCCGGACACAGCGATACCGTGCCCTTCGACGCTGAGTTGTGGACGGCCGAGCCGCTGCGACTGCGCGAAGCCGATGACCGTTGGTACGGCCTCGGCAGCTGCGACATGAAAGGTTTCTTTGCGCTGATCATCGAAGCCGTGCTGCCGCTGCTCGATAAGCCGTTCAAGCAACCGTTGCTGATCCTCGCCACCTGCGACGAAGAGAGCTCGATGTCCGGCGCCCGTGCGCTGGCCGAGGCCGGGCGGCCGCTGGGGCGTGCGGCGGTGATCGGCGAGCCGACCGGCCTGCGCCCGGTGCGTTTGCACAAGGGCATCATGATGGAGGGCATCGAGATCCATGGGCAGAGCGGGCACTCCTCCAACCCGGCCTACGGCCACAGCGCGCTGGAGGCGATGCATGAGGTCATGGGCGAGCTGATGGCGCTGCGCCGTGAATGGCAGAGCAAATACAACAACCCGCTGTTCGACGTGCCGCAACCGACTTTAAACCTCGGCTGCATTCATGGCGGCGACAACCCCAACCGGATCTGCGGGCAGTGTTCGCTCGAGTACGACCTGCGGCCGTTGCCGGGCATGGAGCCCGAGCAGCTACGCGACGCAATCGCCGGGCGGCTGCGACCGGTGGCTGACCGGCATCAGGTGAAGATCGACCTGGCGCCGCTGTTCCCCTGCGTGCCGGCATTCGATCAGCCGGCGGACGCCGAACTGGTCAGGCTGGCCGAGCGGCTCACCGGTCATGCCGCCGAGGCGGTGGCCTTTGCTACCGAAGCGCCTTATCTTCAGCAGCTTGGCTGCGAGACGCTGGTGCTTGGCCCCGGCGACATCGCTTGCGCCCACCAGCCGGACGAGTATCTGGAACTGGACCGAATCGAACCCACTGTGAGGTTGCTGCGCGGGATGATAGAACACTATTGCCTGCAACCGGGCCGAGGATAGGAGCAGGTCTGGCGATTGATCGCAGCATGACCCTGCTCCCGCACCCCCACTCGAACCGACTCCCGGACTGAACGAGCTGTTACTGAAGGCTTTTGCAATGCACAACTACGTCACTTGGCTCCGCGACTCCTCGCCCTATATCAATGCGCACCGCGACCGCACGTTCGTCGTCATGCTGCCTGGCGACGGCCTGGAGCACCCCAACTTCGCCAACATCGTTCACGACCTGGTGCTGCTGCACAGCCTCGGCGTGCGCCTGGTGCTAGCGTTCGGCTCGCGGCCGCAGATCGAAGCGCGGCTGGCCGCCCGCGGCATCGAGCCGCGTTTCCACCGCGACCTGCGTATCACCGACTCGGCGACGCTTGAATGCGTGATCGATGCCGTTGGCCATATGCGCATCGCCCTGGAAGCCCGGCTGTCGATGGACATGGCGGCCTCGCCGATGCAGGGCGCGCGGCTGCGTGTGGCCAGCGGCAACTTCATCACGGCGCGGCCGATCGGTGTGCATGATGGGGTCGACTACCAGCACACCGGCGAAGTGCGTCGCGTTGATCGCAAGGGCATTGGCCGGCTGCTCGACGAGCGCACCATCGTGCTGCTGTCTCCGCTGGGCTATTCGCCGACCGGGGAAATCTTCAACATCGCCTGCGAAGACATCGCCACCCGCGCCGCCATCGATCTACAGGCCGACAAGCTGGTGCTCTACGGTGCCGAACGCGGCCTGCGCGACGAAAGCGGCAAGCTCGTACGTGAGCTGCGTCCGCCGCAGATCCCGGCCTATGTCGAGCGCCTCGCCGGCACCTACCAGGCCGAGCTTCTCGATGCCGCCGCACAGGCCTGCAAGGGCGGCGTGCGCCGCAGCCATGTGATCAGCTATGCCGAGGACGGTTCGCTGCTCAACGAGCTGTTCACCCGCGACGGTGGCGACGGCACCCTGGTGACCCAGGAGCAGTTCGAGCAGTTGCGCGAGGCAACCATCGAGGACGTCGGTGGGCTGATCGACCTGATCACGCCGCTGGAAGAGCAGGGCATTCTGGTCCGCCGCTCGCGCGAAGTGCTGGAACGCGAGGTCGAGCAGTTCAGCATCGTCGAGCGCGACGGCCTGATCATCGCCTGCGCGGCGCTCTACCCGATCGCCGATTCGGACGCCGGCGAGCTGGCCTGCCTGGCCGTGAACCCCGAATACCGCCATGGCGGTCGCGGCGACGAGCTCCTCGAACGTATCGAAGCGCGCGCCCGTGCGCTGGGCCTGAAAACCTTGTTCGTGCTCACCACCCGCACGGCGCACTGGTTCCGCGAACGCGGCTTCGAGCCCAGCGGCGTGGAGCGGCTACCGGCCGCGCGGGCCTCGCTCTACAACTTCCAGCGCAATTCGAAGATATTCGAGAAGGCGCTGTGAGGCAGACCTGCCAGCCAAGGCAGAGGCTAGCGGAGAGATGTGAGAGAAGGGTGGAGAGGTGCGAGTGGGAGCGGTCTTGACCGCGAATGGCTCTACATCGGCGTCCGGTCTGTTCGCGGTCAAGACCGCTCCCACAATTTGCTTGACGCAGCACAGACGTAGGGCGGGTGAAACCCGCCGAGGTGCTTCAGCCAATTACCTTGGGGCCGCGCACGGTGCGGCGATGTATTGAGTCGGCTTCCACCGGTAAGTGGCGGGCTGAAAGCCCACGGCCTGAGCAGCCCTGTCAGCCAAGCACAGCGGCGCAAGTGGGAGCGGTCTTGACCGCGAATGGCTCTGCATCGGAGCCCAATCTGTTCGCAGTCAAGACCGCTCCCACAATTCGCTCGCTTCACGCAGCACAGACGTAGGGCGGGTGAAACCCGCCGAGGTGCTTCAGCAACCACCTTGGCGCCGCGCATGGTGGGGTGATGCGTTGAGTCGGCTTCCACCGGTTAGTAGTGAGCTAAAGCCCACGGCCTGAGGTAGCCCAGTCAGCCAAGCACAGCGGCGCGAGTGGGAGCGGTCTTGACCGCGAATGGCTCTGCATCGGCCCCCGATCTGTTCGCGGTCGAGACCGCTCCCACAAGTCGCTTCACGCAGCGCTGGCGTAGGGTGGGTGAAACCCGCCGAGGTGCTTCAGCCAATCACCTTGGCGCCGTGCATGGTTCGGCGATGCGTTGAATCGGTTTCTACCGGTAATTGGTCGGCTAAAGCCCAAAGCCTGAGGCAGCCCTCTCAGCCAAGCACAGCGGCGCAAGTGGGAGCGGTCTTGACCGCGAATGGGGGCAAGTCCAGCCCCACCCGGCCGCACTGAATCGCTTCCAAGCTACAGCTGCGTCAAACTCCGCTGATACTCCTCGACGAAGCTGTCGAAATCCTGAGTGTCCGCCGCTTCCATCTCGGTCTGCTGCGCCAGTGAGCTGCGCGCCGCTTCGTCGAACCAGGCCACGTCGGCATCGGACAGTGCGCGGCTACGGAAGTCTTCGGCGTGCTGGCGAGTCTGACGCAGTGCGAACTGGCTGAAGCTTTCGCCGTGGCGGCGCATCGCTTCAAGTACCTGGGCCGAGGGGGTCAGGCTGCTGTCGTCGACCTTGGCCTGTTGCGCGGCGATCGCGCGGATATGCTCGTCGCTGCCCTGGCTGCGGTCCAGCAGTTCGGCGACCTGGCTGATCTGGCCGATCAGCTCGCTGGCCCACTGCTGCAGGCTGACCGGTTCGCCGCAACGGCTCAATTCCAGGCCCGGCTCGCGCCCCTGCTTGACCACCTTGAGGAAGTTATCGCTACTGGCCCGACATTCGCCCTCGATCAGACAGGGGCTCTGCTGCAGCGCACAGAACAGCAGGAAGGCATCGAGGAACCGCGCTTCGCCAAGGTCGATGCCCAGCGGCAGGAACGGGTTGATGTCCAGGCAGCGCACTTCGATGTACTGAATACCGCGCGCACGTAGCGCATGCAGCGGGCGCTCGCCGGTGCCGGTGACACGCTTGGGCCGGATGTTCGAGTAGTACTCGTTCTCGATCTGCAGAATGTTGGTATTGAGCTGCTGCCACTTACCCTCGGCGTCCTTGGTGCCCAGCGCCGCGTATTCGGGGTAGGGCGTGGAGACCGCCTTGTGCAGGCTGCTGGTGTAGCTGGGCAGGTCGTCGTAGCAGGGCGTGAGGCCTGCCTGGGCGTTGCTCTGGTAGCCCAGGTCGCTCATGCGCAGGCTGGTGGCGTAAGGCAGGTAGAGCGTTTCGTCGTCGAACTGTTCGAGCTGGTGCGCCCGCCCACGCATGAAGGACGCATCCAGCGCCGGCGAAGCGCCGAACAGGTACATCAGCAGCCAGCTGTAGCGACGGAAATTGCGGATCAGGGCGATATAGCGCCAGGACTGGTAATCCCGCGGCGAGCGGCCATCCTGCTCGTCGGCCTGCAGTACGGACCACAGTGCCTCGGGCAGCGAGAAGTTGTAGTGGATACCGGCGATGCACTGCATGGTCTTGCCGTAGCGCAGCGCCAGGCCCTGGCGATAGACGTACTTGAGCCGGCCGATGTTGGAACTGCCGTACTCGGCGATGGGTATCTGCGCTTCTTCTGGCAGTAGCCCCGGCATCGAGGGGCTCCAGAGAAACTCGCTGTCCAACCGGCTATAGGTGTAGCGATGGATGGCATCGAGCTCGTCCAGCGTCCGGCCCGGGTCGGTTTCGGTGCCGGTGATGAATTCCAGCAGCGCCTCGGAATAGTCGGTGGTGATCTTCGGGTGCGTCAGTGCCGAACCCAGTGCCCGCGGGTGCGGGGTCATGGCCAGCTGACCGTCGTTGTCGATGCGCAGGCATTCCCGCTCGATCCCATGCAGGCATTGCGAGAGCAGCGGAAGGTTTGGATGCTCGGCCAACAGTGCCAGGCGGTGGGAGAGGAGGTCGCTCAAGTTTGGGTTCCTTCACGCATCAGTCGGCACAATATGGGGCGGCGAGCGACAAGCTTCAAGCCACAAGAGCGGGCTCGATGTGCTGAGTTGACGCTCGTAGCGTGTTGCCTGCCGCTTTTAGAGGCAGGCGAAGGTCGATTGTGCCTTGGCCACCAGCTTTTCACCCTGATGAACCTCGGCCTCCAGCACCTGAGTGCGCCGCCCGCCATGCACCACCCAGGCGCGGCAAATCAGTTCACCGTCCGTCACCGGACGGATGTAGTTGACCTTGCATTCCAGGGTTACGCTGTTCGGCGAACCATCGCCCAGGCTGTGGCTCGCCTGACCCATGGCCGTATCGATCAATGAGAACAGCGCGCCGCCGTGCAGTTTGCCGTGCAGGTTGCGCAGACCGTCATGCATCTTCAGGCTGAGGATGGCCTCGCCACCTTCGGCCTTGAGAATCTCCAGGCCCAACAGGCGCCCGAAGGCGCTGCTGCTGCCGATCGCTTCGGCTTTTGCGCTCACGGCTTATTTCCTCAGACTCTTGGCATTGGCGAACAGCGCGGCCATGGCGTTGTTGGCTGGTGCCGGCTTCGTCTCCGGCTTGCTCGGCTTGCGCTCGCCGCGCGCCTGGCCGCCACGGTTGTTGCCACCGCCGCGCATGGTGTCCGCCTTCTCGCCCGGGGTATCGCTCATGCGCATGGACAGGCCCACGCGCTGTCGCGGGATGTCCACCTCCATGACCTTGACCTTGACGATGTCGCCGGCCTTGACCACTTCGTACGGGTCCTTGACGAACTTCTCCGACAGCGCGGAGATATGCACCAAGCCGTCCTGATGTACGCCGATATCGACGAAGGCACCGAAGTTGGTCACGTTGGTCACCACACCTTCGAGCACCATGCCGGGCGTGAGGTCGCTGAGCTTCTCCACACCCTCCTGGAATTCGGCGGTCTTGAACTCGGGGCGAGGATCGCGACCGGGCTTCTCCAGCTCCTGAAGGATGTCGCTGACGGTGACCAGGCCGAAGGTCTCATCAGTGAACTGCTTCGGGTCGAGGCGCTTGAGAAAGGCCGAGTCGCCGATCAGCGAGCGGATGTCGCGGCCGGTGTCCTGGGCGATGCGCTTGACCAGCGGATAGGTTTCCGGGTGCACGGCGGACGCGTCGAGCGGGTTGTCGCCGTTCATCACACGCAGAAAGCCGGCGGCCTGCTCGAAAGTCTTGTCGCCCAGACGCGGCACTTTCTTCAGCTCACTGCGTGCCTTGAACGCGCCGTTGGCGTCGCGGTAGGCCACGATATTCTGCGCCAGTGTGGTATTCAGGCCGGAGATACGCGCCAGCAGCGCCACCGAGGCGGTGTTGACGTCGACACCGACGGCGTTCACGCAGTCCTCAACCACGGCATCCAGCGAGCGTGCCAATTTGAGCTGGGAGACGTCGTGCTGGTACTGGCCGACGCCGATGGCTTTCGGCTCGATCTTCACCAGTTCGGCCAGCGGGTCCTGCAGGCGACGGGCGATAGACACCGCGCCGCGGATCGAAACGTCCAGATCCGGGAACTCCTTGGCCGCCAGCTCCGATGCCGAATACACCGAAGCGCCCGCTTCGGAGACCATCACCTTGGTCAGCTTGAGGCCCGGCACCTGCTTGATCAGGTCGGCGGCGAGCTTGTCGGTTTCGCGGCTGGCGGTGCCGTTACCGATGGCGATCAGGTCGACGGAGTGCTTGGCGCAGAGCTTGGCCAGTACGGCCAGGGTGCCGTCCCAGTCGTTGCGCGGGGCGTGTGGGTAAACGGTGGCGGTATCCAGCAGCTTGCCGGTGGCATCGACCACCGCAACCTTGCAGCCGGTGCGCAGGCCCGGGTCGAGGCCCAGAGTGGCGCGCGGGCCGGCCGGCGCGGCCAGCAGCAGGTCGTGCATGTTGCGGGCGAAAACGCCAATAGCGTCGTCCTCGGCTTTGTCGCGCAGCTCGCCGAGCAGGTCGGTTTCCAGATGAGTGTAGAGCTTCACCTTCCAGGTCCAGCGCACCACTTCGCCGAGCCACTTGTCCGCCGCGCGGCCACGGTTGGTGATGCCGAAGCGCTCGCCGATCATCACTTCGCCCGGGTGCATGGTGCCGGGCGCTTCGTCACCCACCTTCAGGCTGACGCTCAGCACACCTTCGTTGCGCCCGCGGAAGATCGCCAGGGCACGGTGCGACGGCGCGCTCTTGAGCGGCTCGTCATGCTCGAAGTAATCGCTGAACTTGGCCCCTTCGTTCTCTTTGCCCGGCACCACACGCGCACTCAGGGTGGCGTTGTGGCTGAGGAAATCGCGCAACTTGGCGAGCAGGTTGGCATCCTCGGCGAAGCGCTCCATAAGGATGTACTTGGCGCCTTCGAGCACGGCCTTGGTGTCGGCGAAGCCCTTCTCGGCATCGACGAAGCGCGCGGCTTCGCTTTCCGGGTTCAGCTCGGGGTCGGCAAAAATCGCATCGGCCAGCTCGCCGAGGCCGGCTTCCAGGGCGATCTGGCCCTTGGTGCGGCGCTTCTGCTTGTAGGGCAGGTAGAGGTCTTCGAGGCGGGTCTTGGTGTCGGCGAGATCGATCTCACGCTTGAGTCCGGGGGTGAGCTTGCCCTGCTCTTCGATGCTGGCGAGGATCGACGCGCGGCGATCGTCCAGCTCGCGCATGTAGCGCAGGCGCTCTTCGAGCAAGCGCAGCTGGGTGTCGTCGAGGCTGCCGGTGACTTCCTTGCGGTAGCGGGCGATGAAGGGCACGGTGGAGCCTTCGTCGAGCAGCGCCACGGTGGCGGCAACCTGTTGCGGGCGCACGCCCAGTTCTGCGGCGATGCGGGAATTGATACTGTTCATTGGATGTCCTGCGGGCGGAAATGACGGCCGACCGGCCAGAAAAGCGCGGAGTATAACCGGCGATCCGTTGCTTCGGGCGCTCGGCATACCCCGTTGCCAGCCGTCGCGCCAGACATCGCGGCGCTTGTCTTTTGGCGGTCATGCCGCCACCATCGAGATATTTAAATGGCACTGCGCCATCATTGGCGGAGCCTGCTTACGCTGTTCCTTGACCAAGAGTTCGCCCTCATGTCCGGCCAGGTGCGGCTGTTCGCCCTCCGATATCCCCTCGTCTTGCTGGCCGTGCTAGGACTGGTTCGGCTCGGCTGGGCGGCCACCGGCGATTGGGATTTCGGTCGCATCCTGAGTGTCGCCGAGCAGCGGCACGGGCCGCTCGGAGAGGGGCGTAACCGCCTGCTGGCCTGGCAATCGTTGCTGACCGAGCAGACGGGCGCCGCAGA
Source organism: Stutzerimonas stutzeri (assembly GCF_018138085.1). Taxonomy (NCBI): domain Bacteria; kingdom Pseudomonadati; phylum Pseudomonadota; class Gammaproteobacteria; order Pseudomonadales; family Pseudomonadaceae; genus Stutzerimonas; species Stutzerimonas stutzeri. The sequence continues at coordinate 4,697,275 of NZ_CP073105.1, read as the reverse complement.
GTACGACCAGCTGCGAGCGGTGAACACTTTCTTCAACGTGCAGCTGCGCTTCGAGGATGACCGCGCGCTATGGGGGCAGGGCGATTACTGGGCAACGCCGGTCGAGGCGCTGCGCATCGGTGGAGGTGATTGTGAGGACTACGCCATCGCCAAGTACATCACTCTGCGGCGGCTCGGCATCTCCGCCGAAAAGCTGCGCATCACCTACGTCAAGGCGATTCGCCTCAATCAGGCGCACATGGTGCTGACTTACTACGAGCAACCCAGCGCCGTACCCGTAGTGCTGGATAATTTGGTAGGCGGCATCCTTCCGGCTACCCAGCGTACCGATCTGGTGCCGGTATATGCGTTCAACGGCGAGGGCCTGTGGTTGCCCGGCCGTAGCGGAGACAGGCAGGTCAGCGATAGCAAGAGGCTCTCGCGCTGGCAGGACCTGTTGAAAAAGATGCACAAGGAAGGTTTTCCAGACGACTCTGGATCCTAGGAGTTCAACATGTCCCTGTTCAAACAGCTGTTACTGGCCATCTGCCTTTTTTTGCTGGCCGCTTTCACTGGCAGCTTCGTGGTCAGTCTGGAAAGCTCGCGCGGCCAGTACGCCAATCAACTGCGCTCTCACGCGCAGGATGCAGCCACCGCGCTGGGGCTGTCGCTGACAGCCAACATCGACGATCCGGCAATGGTCGAGCTGGTCGTCAGCTCGCTGTTCGACAGCGGCTACTACCAGTCGATTCGCGTGGTCGCGCTGGACAGCGAGCAGCCGATGATCGAGCGTCAGGCCGAGCCGGATGCGGGCAGCGCGCCGCAGTGGTTCGTTCGGCTCATCGACCTGCAACCCGAGGGCGGTGAGGCCATCGTCAGCCGTGGCTGGCAGCAGGTGGCACGGGTCGAGGTGGTGAGCCATCCGATGTTCGCGGTGTCGCGCCTGTGGCAGAGCACTCTTGGCATGTTCGGCTGGCTGCTATTGTGCGGTATGGTCAGCGCCGTGCTCGGCGCGCTGTTGTTGCGCCGGCAACTCCGTCCGCTCGACGACATGGTCGCGCAATCCCAGGCCATCACCCGCCGGGAGTTCCTCAGCGTGCCGCAGCTTCCCGCCACGCCGGAGTTGCGTCGCGTGGTACTGGCCATGAACCTGATGGTCGAGAAGCTCAAAGCATTGTTCGATGAAGAGGCCCGGCGAAGCGAACGCCTGCGCGACGAGGCCTACCATGATGGGCTGACCGGGCTGAGTAACCGCCGCCACTTTGACATGCAATTGCAGGCACGTCTGTGCGGCGAGGACCTGGCCGGCAGCGGCTACATGTTCCTGCTACGCATCAACGACCTTGCCGGGCTCAACCAGCGGCTCGGCGGCGCCCGCACGGATGAACTGCTGCGTGCGGTGGCCGCGCAACTGCGCCAGGTGACCGGTGACCGCTACCTGATCGGGCGCACCCGCGGCGGTGAGTTCGCCCTGCTGGCCGTGGGCCTCGATACGCTGGAAGCCGAACGGCTCGCTGAGCAACTCGCCCATGGTTTGGCCACGTTACAGCAGACTGGCCTGAGCGATTGTCTGCCGGTAGCCCACATTGGCTTGACGCATTTCTCCCAGGACCATACCGAAGCAGCGCTCTATGCCGCGCTCGATCAGGCGCTGGCGCAGGCCGAAAGCCAGGCGCGCCAAGGCTGGGCCTGCTACGAAGCGACGCAAACCGCCCCGGTGACCGAGCAGCACCGCGACTGGTACCAGCTACTCGACAACGCGCTGGAAAACAGCCTGCTGCAACTGTATGTCCAGCCGGTGATGAGTGCGGTCGAACCGCAGCAGTTGATCCATGGCAAGGTGCTGGCGCGGTTGGTCGATCACCAGGGTAATGTGATCTCCGCGGCGCGCTTCCTGCCGTGGTTAGAGCGCTTCGGTTGGACCTCGCGGCTTGACCTGGCCATGCTCAGGAAGGCGCTGGCAACGCTTGAACTTAAGCATACGCCGCTGGCGATCAGCCTGGGCGGGGCTACCCTCAGCGAACCCGCAGCGCGCGAGCGGGTATTCGAATTGCTGGCGCAGCACAGTGATGTCGCTGGCCTGCTCACGCTCGAACTGGACGAAGCCCAGCTGCCGGACCAGGCGAGCCTCGAGTCGCTGGCAAGACGCCTGCACCAACTGGGATTCGGCCTCGGCATCCAGCACTTCGGCGGGCGGTTCAGCATGATCGGCAACCTGGCGCGGCTCGGACTGGGCTACCTCAAGGTCGATGGCAGCTACATCCGCGGCGTCGATGCCGAGAATGACAACCACCTGTTCATCCAGGCGATGCAGCGCGCCGCGCACAGCATTGACCTGCCGCTTATTGCCGAGCAGGTCGAGACCGAAGGCGAATGGCTGACGCTGCGTGAGCTGGGCTTCGAAGGTGGCCAGGGCCGGCTGCTGGGCAATCCGGCTCCGTTGAGCGAAGAGAACAGCCGCTCAGATCAGGCCGGTATCGTCATCGTCGACCAATAAGCGAGTCGCGCCGAGCGCATCACGCGCCCGGCTCCGCCCTGCCAGCTTGGCCTGAGCCGAATCCGGTAGGTCGGTGATCCGCAGCACGCCCTTGTCGATCAAGGCGTGGATCAAGTCCTCCAGTACCCGCACCATCTCCAGATCGCTCTGGCGCAAGTGGGCAAGACTATCCTGAGCGGCAAGCCAGGCGCGCACTTCGCTGTCGTCGTCCGGCAGTTCGCCGGCCATGTCGTCGAAGGGCGACGGCTCGACCCGCAGCAGCCGTCCGCTGGAATCACGCGTGATATAGAACACTCGGCATCCTCGTATGGGAGTAGCGACGATACCCGCCAGCGGTTCGCGGCGGGTATCCGTGCGTCACCTTCAGTGATCGACCTTGACGATTTGGTCGGCAACCAGCGAATTGATGATGTCCGTAGGATTCGAGCCATACGAAGACAGATCGACCGCGGCGCCGCCGTTTTCCAGCTTGATGGTGACGTCGGCATTGCTGCCGGTGTCATTCAGGACGCCGGTGGTGCTGATCTGCAAGGTGGACGTGGTAGTGTCCACTCGCAGATAGCTGAGGAGGTTGCCGTCGTTTTCGCCCTGGAGCAGATCGCGCAGGTCGATGCGATCTCCTTCGGTGGCATTGAAGTCGAGGATGCTGTCCTTGCCCAGGTCTCCGGCTCTCCATGTGAAGGTGTCGGCTCCGCTTCCGCCGGTGAGCTGGTCTTCGCCCAGCCCGCCGATCAGGATGTCGTCGCCGGCACCGCCGACCAACAGGTCGTTACCGGTGCCACCGTTGAGCTGATCATCGCCGCTTTCGCCGCGGAGGGTATCAGCTAGATCGCTACCCATCAGCGAGTCGTTACCAGTGGTGCCTTGCAGACTGTGATCCGGATCAATCACCACATTGAAGTCGGTCGATGCCTTATCGCCAGAACCATCTGTGACGGTGGCGCCCAGGCTCAGTGTGATGTTGGAACTCTCGTCGGCTGTGATGATTTTTGTGTAACTGACACGCGCCGAGTCGATGGAAAACTCCGAATCGTTGTTTCCAGCACGAAGCTCCAATGTGGAGATCGCATTGTTGCTGTTTATCGTCACGTTTGGAGACCAAGTGTTACTCTCGATAGTCTGCCAGGCCCCACCGTTTATTCTGTACTGCAGCTGCTCGCCATTGTTAAAACTTCTTGTCCCCAGCTCCACTGATGAAACAGAAATTCCTTCGATAACAGCAAAGTTAATTTTTAGGGTTTCGCTGTTGGATCGATAGTTAAATGCCCTATTTTCATTTCCACTAGTCCCAGGGGCATCTATACCTAGACGGTTGTCACTCCAGTATGGAGTACCCCCCGTTCCACTCAGCGATACGCTTAAGTCCGCTGTGCCGGTGCTCGCTTGAGCTAGACCATTTTGCTGAAAGAAGCTCAGGTTGGCAGTGTTGCTGCTGAATTTGGTTGCTTGATCAAGGGTTCCGACCATCTCTACTGAGTAGGTGCCCTTAGCAACGTCGCCGGTGACCTTGAATACCACATCGTTCGTACCTTGCTTGACGGCATCTAGGCTGCCATCAGCATTGGCACGATAAACCAGGGCCATGCCACCGGACGTTAGGGCGACGCTTTCCGACGCGCCGCTAAACAGGACGTTACCCTTGACTGGTTGACCATTTAGTGAGGCGTCGTCGGTGGCAGTGAACTTGATCGATGCCCCTTCAATGTCGCGTCCTGCGTCAATGCCAAGGCTGGCAGTGGATTCGGTGCCAGCGTCGCCGCTGAGTACCGTGGTTTGAGCGTCCCGATTGACGACCGGCGCGTAGGGTACGACTTTCTCGCCGTTGAGGGTCACTGTTACCTCTGAGCTAGCCCTATCGCCATCGCCGTCGATAACTACATAACCAAATTTGAGGTTCTCGACCTGATCGGCGTTGAAGTCGTCGCGAGCAGTGCGGCTGACTTCGAAACGATAGCGTCCATCCGACCAGCCAGTAAACGTGCCGAAGTCGTTGCTAATGGTGGAGGACCCATCGGAGTTGATGGTTGCGCCGGTCCATTCGATGACGGTGTTACTTCCCGCGGCTTCCACACTGCCGTCGGCGCCAGTGGCTGCATTGGCGGAAACATCTCCGCTGTTAAGTGGCAGGCCATCCGTGGATTTCACAACGGCATAGATGTCGAATGTCGATGCTGCGTTTTCTGTGGTGTAGATGGTTGTGACTACATCACCAGTCTTCGGATCAAGGAAACCCTTGATCTCAAATTCGAAGGTGCGTCCGCCCACAGTGAACTGCTTGACCAACGTAGAGTTGTCCAGGCGGATGATGTCATCGTTCACCGGGTCCTGGGTGTTGTAGTTATTCGGGGTTTCCGTGTGGCGCAGGTTGACGGTGTGTTCGATCATGGTCGGCACCCCATCAATCATGACGGTAAGTTTCACCCGCAAGCCCACAGTGCTGAGCACTGAATCGTTAGAGCTGACAGGGAAATTGTTGTGCGTGAGGGTCCCTACCTTGAAATCACTGTTGGGCAGGCTAGGACCAGAAGTGCGATAGGTCTCGTTGTCTGTGAAGGTGTAACCCGAACCGCTGCTGCCGCCCCAGTTGATCTTGTCGATGTAGCTGTCGCTGTCCGTGTTGGCCTGGGTCAGGCCGGACGTGCCGCCACCAGTGGACGTCGGGTTGACGAAGCCGGCTTCCAGGCCGGAGACGTTAATGCTGCTCACCGGAATGCTGATGGTGACGCCGCCGGGAGAGGCGGTCGGTACATCATCCTGGATCTGTACGGTCAGAGCATTGGTCGACTGATTGTTGTACGCATCTTTGACCTTAACCCCGACGCTAAGGTTGAGCACGTCTGCAGACGCGGTATCCGGATGGTCGATAGGCTTCAGCAGGCTAACTGAATAGTTGCCTTGATTGTCGATGGTTATGGCGATGGCTTTATCTGTACCTGCATTGCCCGTCAATGTCTTGCCGTCGCTGCTGAGGCTCCAAGTAATGTCAGTCCCCCCCGACTTCAGCCCGGTTGTGGTGGGTGATATGAGCGTCACAACGGTAGCTGAGTCGTGGGTGATAGCGATCTTTCCGCTGGCCACGTTGCTGGTGTCTGTATCAGTAGCGCTTTTCAGTCCGGTCTCGGAGACCAGCGCTGAGGATGCCGTTACCACCGGAGGCGTGTCTGGCAGGTTGTTTACGTTGACGGTGATGTTTGCGGTATCGAAGAGCGCGCCATCACTGGCGGTAACTGTCAGGACGTGCTCATTTGCTGTCTCGTAATCGAGAGTTTTGCCGGCGGCGATGCTGATAGCCCCGGTGGCTGCGTCGATGACGAAGATGCCAGCAGAATTGCCGCCTGTGATGCTGTAGGTAATAGCGTCGCCATCACGGTCTAGGTCGGTGTTGGTGAAGCTGTCGCTGACACTGGCCACGAGAGTGCCAGCGGCCACGTTCTCGCCCAGGGTCACAGTAGCATCGTTGATAGCCGGTGCATTGTCGTTGAGGTTGCTGACCGCAACGGTGAAGTCAGCACTTTCGACGCTGCCGTCGGAGCTGGTAGCCGTGACTGTGACGGTGTGACTGGCGGCGCTCTCGTAGTCGAGCTTGCTGCCATCGGCAACGGTGATGATCCCGGTCGTGGCATTTATGGCAAACCGGCCATCGGCACTGTTGACCAGGCTATAGCTGATCGTGGTGCCGCGGTCCGCGTCAGTGCCGAGTGCCGTGACGCCCACTTGTGTTCCGGTTGCTGCGTTCTCGGTTACCCGATTTTGCGTGTTGTCGGCATCGACCAGAATTACCGAATTGTCGTTCAGATTGGTGACGTCGACCGTAACGGTCGCATTCGCTGAGGACTTGCCGTCGCTGACACTGACCTGCAGCTCATGCTGTATGGCCGTCTCGTAATCGAGCGACTTGCCGGTCGCCAGCGTGATAACGCCGGTAGCGGCATCGATGCTGAACAGCCCGTTTCCGTTGCCGCCAGTGATGCTGTAGGTCAACGCATCGCCGTCGCGATCCAGATCGGTTCCGGTGAAGCGGTCGGTGAGGTCGGCAACCGTGCTGCCGAACGTCAGGTTTTCCGGCATCGATATGCTGCTGTCCAGCAAGCCGGGCGCATCGTTGACGGCATGCACGGTCACCGGCAGGTCCAGGCTTGTGCTGGCTTTGTCGCCCGTGGATTCGGTCGCCGTTGCGATGACCTTCAAGGTAAAGTTCGCGTCGGCGTCAGCCGGCGGCGTGACGGTCAGGCTGCTCAGGTTCCAGCCGCTCACATCCACGCTGGTCAGCGCGTCGGTTGCGGTGAATTCATGCTTGCCGTCGCTCAGCTTTGCGCCGCTCGGGATCTGTGCGATCTCCACTGCCAGCGTCTCGGAGCCGTCCCCGTCGACCAGTGCGGCGTTCAGGCGCGACAGTGGAATGGCGGTGTCTTCGGCCCCTTCGTTGTAGCCGTACAGCTGGTAGTAGCCTTGGCCGTCCGCGCCGTGCAGCTCGGACAGGCGCAGGTTTTCGCCAGCCAGGTCTGCGGTGCTGGCATAGAGCGCCAGGCTGGACAGATTCTGCGTAGCGCCGCCGTCGACCTGCACGTTCACGTCGAGGTTGCCCGCGCCGTCCTGGTTGTGTTGATAGACCACGAGCGTGTAATAGCCGCTCTCGGTGACCGTGTAGTCGCCACTGAACTGGCCCTTGCTGCCGCCCCAGGTCGCCGTCGCGACCGTCGTGCCGCCCACGACCAGCGCCAGGCTGTCGTCGGCGACGCCGCTGAAGCTGTATGTATGGCCGGCTTCCAGATAAACGAGGCCGGATAGCTTGTTGGCGACGCCGGCATTTACGTTTGGCAGCTGCGCATCGGCTACGGTGGCGCTGCTGTCAGGTGTGCCTGCGGCATCGAGGGTGGATTTCAGCGTCGCCGGACTGGCTCCGCTACCGCTGCCGCCCAATGCCAATCCGCTCCAGCTTTGCAGCAGCAGGCCCGTGGCGGCTGGCAGCTCGGCGTTTGCCGCCTGCTCGAGCGTTGGCGCGTCCGCAACCGCGCCGACCGTGATGCTGGCCGCTCCCTGCGTCTGGCCGCCCTTGCCGTCGGAAACGGTGTAGGTGAACGAGGCGGGACCGCTGTAGTTCGCGTCCGGGGTGAAGGTCAAGGCACCATTGGCGAAACCGAGCGTGCCGTGTTGCGGCGCGCTTACCAACACGACCGACAGGGTGTCGCCGTCGATATCGGTGTCGTTGCCGGTGAGGTCCGAAAGCGAGAGGGTCAGCGGAACGTCTTCCTGGGTGACAAAGCTGTCGGTGTTCGCGACAGGGGCGTCGTTGACCGGATCGATGGTGATGTCCAGCGTGCTCGAGACGCCTGTGTTGGTGGTGTACGTCACTGTCGGAACAGTGCCATGCCAGTTTGGCTCGGCCGTAAAGCGGTAGGCCCCGTTGGCCTCGAGTGTCAGGGTGCCGACACCCGACAGTGCGACCGTGGCGCCCGCTGTGTACGCCTGTCCCGCTATGTTGAAGGTCGCCACGCTCAGGCTGTCATCGACATCCACATCGTTGTTCAGTACGTTGCCGGTCACCGCGGCGCCGTCTTCTGCGCCGTGCGCGATATCAGCTTGTGTCTGGGTGGGGTCGTTGACCGGATTGACGATGACATAGGCCGTTGCCGAGTCCACAGCGCCATGGCCGTCGGTAATGGAGTAGTCGAACGACGCCGTACCGCTGAACTCAGGGTCCGGCGTGAAAACGAGCTTGCCGTCGATGAAGCTGAGCGATCCGTGCTGGGGATTGCCAGCCGAGAAGACCCACACAGGGTCGCCGTCGGCATCCGTGTCGTTGGCCAGCAGGTCGCTCAGCGAAATGCGCAGCGGAACGTCTTCCGACGTGGTGAAGGCATCGACGACGGCAACGGGCGCGTCGTTGACCGCATTCACGGTCAAACTGGCGCTGTTCGCCACCGTCACCGTGCCATCGCTGACGCCGTAGCTGAAGCCAACGCTGCCGTTCCAGTTGGCGGAGGGGGTGAAAGTCCAGGTGCCGTTGCCATTATCGGTCAGGGCGCCATCGCCACTGGCAAGCTGTAGATCGACGATGTTCAGCGTGTCGCCATCGCTATCCTGTGCGCCGGCCAGCAGTTCGGTGGCGGAGAAGGTCAAGCTGCCGTCTTCGTTGATCGACGGCAGCGTGACGGGCTGCACGTCCGGTGCGTCGTTGACCGGCGTGACCTCGACGCTGACGACGCTATCGGCATAGCCGCCCTGGGTGTCGTAAACCCGCAAGGTGAATGTGTCAGCGCCGCTGTAGCCCTGGTTGGGTGTGTAGGTGTAGGCGCCGCTGACCGTGTTCAATAGCAGCGAGCCATGTGCGACGCCGCTCTGGATGGTGTAGGTGAGCGTGTCGCCCTCGATGTCTTGCGCACTTACCTGGCCGCTGACCGAGGTGTTTTCGTCGGTCTGAAGCTGAGCGTCGGCAGTGGTCGGCGCATCGTTGACGGCGGCCACCGCCAGGCTGGCGCTGTTCGCGACGGTGACGGTGCCGTCGTTGACGCCAAAACTGAAGCTGACGTTGCCGTTCCAGTTCGCTGTGGGCGTGAAGGTCCAGCTGCCGTCGGTGTTGGCGGTCAGGGTGCCATTGCCGCCCTTCAGCTGCAGGTCGACGACGCTCAGGCTGTCGCCGTCGACATCCTTGGCGCCGGCCAGCAATTGAGCAGCGGTAAAGGTGAGGCTGCCGTCCTCTTCGATGGCCGGCAGGGTGATCGGCTGTACGTTCGGGGCATCGTTTACCGGCGTAATCTCGACGTTCACCACGCTGTCGGCATAGGCGCCTTTGCTGTCGTAAACGCGCAGCGTGAAACTGTCGGTGCCGTTGTAATTGGCGTTTGGCGTATAGGTGTAGGCGCCAGTAACCGTGTTCAGCAACAGGCTGCCGTGGTCAACACCGCTCTGGATGGTGTAGCTCAGTGCGCTGCCTTCGGGATCCTGCGCGACGACCGTGCCGCTGACCGAGTGGTCTTCGGCGGTGGTCAGCTGGGCGTTGGACGTGCTCGGGCCATCGTTCACCGGCGTGACGGTGAGCGTCGCGGTGTTCGCTACGGTCACGCTACCGTCGCTGACGCCATAGCTGAAGCTCACTTCACCGTTCCAGTCCGCGGTCGGGGTGAAGGTCCAGGTGCCGTCGCCGTTGTCGGTCAACACGCCGCTGCCGCCGGTGAGCTGCAGCCCGACGATGCTCAGGGTGTCGCCGTCGATGTCCTGGGCATTGGCCAGTAGCTGCGCCGTGGTGATGGTAAGGCTGTTGTCCTCATCGATGGCCGGCAGGGCGATCGGCTGCACCGTCGGGGCGTCGTTGACCGGTGTGACTACAAGGCTGACAACGCTGTCGGCATAGCCGCCCTTGCCGTCGCTGACCCGCACGGTAAAGGTGTCGGCGCCGTTGTAATCGCCCGCTGGCGTATAGGTGTAAACGCCGGTGCTGGCGTTCAGCACTACGCTGCCGTGCCCGGCGGTGCTCTGCAGGGCGTAGGTGAGGACGTCGCCATCCAGGTCGCTGGCCTTGACGCTGCCCACTACAGGCGTGCCCTCGGCGGTGCTGATCGCCGCGTCAGCGGTAGTCGGCGCGTCGTTGACCGGGCGGACACCGACCGTGACGGTCGCGGTGTCGCTGCCGCCATGGCCATCGCTGACGGTATAGGTAAACGAGCCCGTTCCGTTGAAGTTCGATGCGGGGGTGAAAACCACCTGGCCGTTGGCAAGCAGCGTGACGCTGCCGTTGACGGCATTGCCTACCGCGGTGATGGTCAGGGTGTCGCCATCGACGTCTAGGTCGTTGCCGAGCAAGGTGGCCGGGTCGATGGTAAGGGCGGTGTCTTCGTCGACGGTCAGCGTGCTGTCGCCGGTATGGCTCAGTTGCGTACCGCCAAGCACGCTGTAGCTACCGCCTTGCTCGCGCAGTTCGACCAGCAGTTTGGCGCTGCCGCCTTGGTCCCAGTAGACGATTTCTATGCCATGCGCACCGCTTTCGCCGATGTCGAACGTGGCGAATTCCCGTCGAGTCGCGCCTTGGTTGGCGTCGTATTGGGCGACCACGACGCCGTCGACCCGAATGCTGAAGCCATCGTCGGCAAAGACGCGGAATTGGTAGGTGCCGGCTGCCAGCTCCAGGTTGCCGGTCAGCTGGATGATGGCGTCCGAGCTGTTCGCCGGGTCGGTATTCAACGAGGCGGCATCGGCGCCGAGAAATTTCTGCAGCTGTCCGTCGGCGCCCAGGTTGGTGGTCACCCCGTTGCCGTAGTTCAGCGACGTCGCGACAAAGGTGGCACTCGGCTGGTGGCTGGCGATAAAGGCCGTGACCCCGGCCAGGTTGCTCAGGTTGGGGCCGTCGGCGCCGTCGCGATAGGCGTAGTAAGCGCCCTTCAGCCCGCTGATGGCCCCGAGGTCATCGTTTGCCACCGGGGCATCGTTCACCGGCGTGACGCTCAGCGCGACCGTGCCGACCACGGCGGTGGTGCCGTCGCTGACGCTGTAGCTGAAGTTGCCGACGGTCTGGCCGGCCAGGTAATCGGCCGGGCCGTCATATTTCAGCCCCTGCAACTCGGCGAGCGTGAGCGACTGGCCGTTCTGCACGGCGGTGCCGTCGGCAAGCGTGACCTGGCCGAGGTCGGGCAGGCCGGTCACCTGGATGGTCAGGATGTCGTTGGCGTCGATGTCGGTGGGCGCGGCGATGTTCAGCGCCGCGCCGGTGCTTTGTTCGTCAACCTTGAGGCTGGTGTCGGTGACCACCGGTTCGTCGTTGCGCCCTTCGACGGAAACGCTCGCACTGGTGGGGGTGACGCCGCCTTCGCTGTCGATCACGTCGTAGGTGTAGGTGAAGGTCAGCGTCTGCCCGGCGGACAGGTCGCCGTACTGCTGTGGGTCGATGGTCAGCGTGCCGTTGGCCGCATCGAAGGTCACGCCGCGGGTGTCATTGCCGCTGGTTTCGGTCAGGTTGGCGACGCTGAGGGTCGCGCCGCGGTCGACGTCCGAGGTGTTGGCCAGCAGGTTGACGACCAACGGGCCGGCATCTTCGTGGGTCTCGCCGGTCACCGCCGCGCTCACCACCGGAGCGTCGTTCACGCCATTGACGACCAGCGTCAGGGTGCTGGCGCTGCTGGCACCCAGTTCGTCGGTCACCTGGTAGGGGATGGTCAGCGTCAGGTTGTCGCCCGCAGCCAGCTGCTGGTAGGCGGCGTTGGACGCGTCGAAGGTCCAGCTGCCGTCGGCGTTCAGCACGAAGCCGGCAGGGGCCGGATCGCTCAGGCTGTACGCCAGGCCGGCGCCGTGGTCGACGTCACTGGCGCTGAGCGTTCCGTTGATGGCGCCATCTTCGTCGACGGCAGCACTGCTGGCGCTGGCAATCGGCGCATCGTTAGTACCGGTGATCGTCAGAGTCAGGCTGCTCTGCCCACTGGCACCCTGGTCATCGGTGACGCGGTAGGGAATGACCAGCGTGAGCGTCTCGCCATCGGCGAGGCTGTCGTAGGCCGGGTCGGCGGCATCGAAGGTCCAGCTGCCGTCGGCGTTCAGCACGAAGCCGGCCGGCGCAGTTCCGGGTAGGTCGAAGCTGAGCTTGGCGCTGTTGTCGACGTCACTGGCTTGCAGTTGGCCACTGACCGTGCCGAAGTTGATCTGTTCTACCAGCGTCTGGCCACTGGCGCCGCTCGAAGTCAGCTGCCAGCCACTGCTGGTCTGGATGACTGCACCGCTGCTGCTGGTCAGCACTGCGTTGCCGGACAGGTCGCTGAGCACCAGCCGCGAGTCGTTTACCGTGTCACCGGCGTCGGCGACCCCTATGACGAGCGTGTAGGTGCCCGGTACTGCGAACGCATGGTTGAAGGTCTGCGTGCCGCTGCTGCCGTAATTGCCGACGGACGCGACACTGCTCAGCAGCTCGACCGGCTCGCCGTTGACCTGGACGAACGCGAAGTCGTTGTAAGGCAGATAGTCGGCGGCACTGAACGCCCAATTGAACGAGACGGCCTCGCCGGGCGTCGTGGTGGTCACGGTCAGCGTGAGGATGGCGCCTTCGGTTGCGTTGGCGACCGCTCCAGCTGAGGTCGCTCCGCCTTCCAGTGCACTGGCGCTGGCCGCCTGGGCTACCGGCAAATCGTTGGTGCCGGTGATGACCAGCGTGAGGTTGTCGCTGCTGCTGATGCCGCTTGCGTCGGTAACGGTAAAGGGTACCTGCAGGGTCAGCGTCTGGTCTTTGGCCAGGTACTGGTAGGCGGCATCGCTGGTGTCCAGCGTCCAGCTGCCGTTGCTGGACAGGGCGAAACCAGCCGGGGCAGTGTCGTTGAGGCTGAAACTCAGGCTGTCTCCAGCGTCGACGTCGCTCGCCGTCAGTTGGCCTGTTACCACGCCGCTGTCTTCGGAGCCTTGCCCCAGCGAGGCGCCGGCAACCGGAGCGTCATTGACCGCGGCAACTTCGACCGTCACGGTCGCTGGCACAGACACCTGGTCGCCATCGCTGACGGTGTAGGTGAAATCAGCCGTGCCGTTGAAATTGGTATTTGGCGTGAACGTCACCGAACCATCGGCGTTGAGCACGACGGTGCCGCCTGTGCCATTGGTGACGCTTGCGATGGTCAGGCCATTGCCGTCGGCATCGCTGTCGTTACCCAGCAGCTCGCTGGCCAGATAGGTTACCGGCGTGTCTTCGACGGCCTTCAGTGAGTCGTCAGCGGCCTGCGGCGCGTTGTCATTCAGGTTGGCTTCGGACAGCGTTACGTTGGCGGCGGAGACATTGCCAGCGGCGTCGATGGCTTCGATAGCGTAGTCATGGCTATTAGGTGCCTGCTCGAAGTCATTGACGCCGGCCGCGGCGCCCGCCTGGGTCAGTGTAATGCGGCCCTGGCTGTCAATCCGGAAATAGCCGTCAGCGCTCGTGTCGTCGCCGCTATCGGCGAAGCGGAAGGCAACCACGCCTACGGCATCCTGCGCACTGACACTGCCGATCACTGCATTCGCCGACTGGTTCTCGTCATAGGTGAACTGCTGACCGGCTGTAATTGCCGGTGCCTGGGTGTCGACCGCGTAGGTGCGGTCGGCTTCAGCCGAACCGGTGTTGCCGGCCGCATCGGTGTGGCTTACCGAGGCGCTGATGGACGTATTTTCGGCCAGATCGCCGCTACCGACGTTGATGTTGAAGCCGAGCTCACCGTTGCCCAGGTCGATGACCTTGCCTTCGTACTGGCTGGTGCCAACGCTCAGGACGACCACGTCGTCGATCGCCACTTCGCCAGTGACCTTGCCGGTCACGGTGACGATGTCGCCGGCGCGCTCGGAAGCATTGATGGTGTTGTCAGCCGTGATCGGATCGATGCTGATGGCCAGGTTCGGGGCGCTGGTGTCGACCGCGTAGGTATGGTCGGCTTCAGCCGAACCGGTGTTGCCGGCCGCATCGGTGTGGCTTACCGAGGCGCTGATCGACGTGCTGTCGGCTAGATCGCCGCTACCGACGTTGATGCTGAAGCCGAGCTCGCCGTTGCCCAGGTCAATGACCTTGCCTTCGTACTGGCTGGTGCCAACGCTCAGGACGACCACGTCGTCGATCGCCACCTCGCCGGTAACTTTGCCGGTCACGGTGACGATGTCGCCGGCGCGCTCGGAAGCATTGATGGTGTTGTCAGCTGTGATCGGATCGATGCTGATGGCCAGGTTCGGGGCGCTGGTGTCGACCGCGTAGGTGCGGTCGGCTTCAGCCGAACCGGTGTTGCCGGCCGCGTCGGTGTGGCTTACCGAGGCGCTGATCGCCGTATTGTCGGCCAGATCGCCGCTGCTGACGTTGATGCTGAAGCCGAGCTCGCCGTTGCCCAGGCCGATGACTTTGCCTTCGTACTGGCTGGTGCCAACGCTCAGGACGACCACGTCGTCGATCGCCACTTCGCCAGTGACCTTGCCGGTCACGGTGACGATGTCGCCGGCGCGCTCGGAAGCATTGATGGTGTTGTCAGCCGTGATCGGATCGATGCTGATGGCCAGGTTCGGGGCGCTGGTGTCGACCGCGTAGGTATGGTCGGCTTCAGCCGAACCGGTGTTGCCGGCCGCATCGGTGTGGCTTACCGAGGCGCTGATCGACGTGCTGTCGGCTAGATCGCCGCTACCGACGTTGATGCTGAAGCCGAGCTCGCCGTTGCCCAGGTCAATGACCTTGCCTTCGTACTGGCTGGTGCCAACGCTCAGGACGACCACGTCGTCGATCGCCACCTCGCCGGTAACTTTGCCGGTCACGGTGACGATGTCGCCGGCGCGCTCGGAAGCATTGATGGTGTTGTCAGCTGTGATCGGATCGATGCTGATGGCCAGGTTCGGGGCGCTGGTGTCGACCGCGTAGGTGCGGTCGGCTTCAGCCGAACCGGTGTTGCCGGCCGCGTCGGTGTGGCTTACCGAGGCGCTGATCGCCGTATTGTCGGCCAGATCGCCGCTGCTGACGTTGATGCTGAAGCCGAGCTCGCCGTTGCCCAGGCCGATGACTTTGCCTTCGTACTGGCTGGTGCCAACGCTCAGGACGACCACGTCGTCGATCGCCACTTCGCCAGTGACCTTGCCGGTCACGGTGACGATGTCGCCGGCGCGCTCGGAAGCATTGATGGTGTTGTCAGCCGTGATCGGATCGATGCTGATGGCCAGGTTCGGCGCCTGTGTGTCGAGCACGAAGCTGACGGTGGTGGCGCCGGAGGTGTTGCCAGCCACGTCGGTCTGGCGGACGGAGACGGTGTTGTTGCCTTCGACCGGTGTGAAGCTCGACGACCAGTTGTTACCGCCATCGGTGCTGTATTCAACCGTGGCGCCAGCTTCGGTGCCGCCAATGGTTAGAGCACCGGAATTGGTGATGCCGTCCGAGCCGCTGGTGCCAGTGTCGCTAGTCAGTGAAACGCTAGGTGCCGCGACCTGGGTATCGAGCACGAAGCTGACGGTGGTGGCACCCGAGGTATTGCCCGCCACATCGGTCTGGCGGACGGAGACAGTGTTGTCGCCTTCGGCCGGAGTGAAGCTCGACGACCAGGTCTTGCCGCCGTCGGTGCTGTACTCTACGGTCGCGCCGGTTTCGATACCGCCAATGTTCAGAGCGCCGTTGTTAGTGATGCTGTCTGTCGGGTTCCCGCTGTCGGTAAGCAAGCTTACGGTCGGTGCTGATACATCGGTATCGCGTGCCAGGTTGGCCGCTGAAATGTCATTGATGCCGGGTTGGGTTTGGCTGGTCGCCGGCAAACCTTGGGTTGCAAATCCGGTCACCGCTTCGACGTGCTGAGCTGTCTCGCTGAGCATGACAGCGCTGTGGCCACCGCCTCCTGTACCGCCTGTGCCGCCGGCGCCTGGCCCTGCTGCAGTGGGGTCAAGCTGTGTGGTGGGGTCGAAGCCATCGGCGATGGCTTGTTCCAGATCGGTGACAGGCTGGTTGTTCGCCTGCGCCGCATCGGCCTCGGCAAACTCGCCGGCCTGCCAAGTCGCCGAACTACCCAGCGTCAACTCTTCTCCATTCGGCAGTTGCAACGTAACCGACCCTGCTACGTCCGTTTCCAACCGCTCTCCAGGAAAGATGGCCTCACCTTCGAAAACCTGGCGGCGAACGCCTTCGGCTGATACGGCGAATACCTGACCTGTCAGGCTCTTGATAACAGCGTAAGCATTGCTCATGACCGTTGCTCCGAAAGTAAGTGTGGCCATATCTGGAGGCTGATAGCATTTAGCCAGATAGACGAGTCCGTTCGACAAAAAAATGGCGACGTTGGTGTGGCGACAAACGGTAGGTCAAACTATTGACCCCCCATAGCGTGATGTTAAACAATGCACGCCATGATGTCACTGTGCTAGCACGGTAATTATTGACATTTATCTGCCGCTGTGACGTGAAGGGGTGTAACGGCTCGATCTAAGCCGCTGATGTCCGTTCCGCCTGGCCCAACGTCAGCTGTTTTTTCGAAGGATTATCTCCATGAAACGCGCGCTCGTCCTGCTCCCCCTGGCTGTTGCCCTGCCGTTCGCCACCCAGGCGCAGACCCTGCAAGAGGCGATGCGCAGCGCCTTGGAGTCCCACCCTGAGATACGCGCAGGTGTGAACGCCAGACTGGCTGCCGAAGAAGAGCTGCGCGCAGCCAAAGGCGGTTACATGCCTCGCGTCGATCTGGTCGGTGGTTATGGTCGGGAAGGCACCGATAATCCCAGTGGGCGCGCCAGCGGCGATCATGATTACGAGACGCTGACCCGCAGCGAAGCGCGCCTGAGCGTCGAGCAGATGTTGTTCGACGGTTTCGCCACCTCCAGCGAGGTCAAGCGTAACCGCGCGGTGGTCAACTCTCGGGCCCTGGAGTTGCTGGGTAATACCGAGCGCACCGCGTTGGAAGTGGCTCAGGTCTACCTGGACGTATTGCGCCGTCAGGCACTGGTCCGCTTGGCGGAAAACAATCTGCGCAGCCATGAGCGCATCTTCGATCAGATCAACCTGCGCAGTCAGCGCGGCGTCGGCCGCATGGCCGATCTGGATCAGGCCGAAGCGCGTCTCGCGCAAGCGAAGAACAATCTGCTGACCGAGCAGGCGAACCTGGACGATGCGCGCGTCAACTTCATCAGCGTGGTGGGTCAGTCCCCCGAGCAGCTCGACATGCCGGCTCCGATCCTGGCGGACCTTCCGGAAACCTTCGAATCGGCCCGCGACAAAATGTTGGCCGACAACCCTCAACTGCGCTCGGCCGAGGCCGATATAAATGCTGCCGAGGCTCAGATGGCGGCCGCGAAGTCCGCGTTCTATCCGCGTTTCGCGCTTGAGCTGAGCACGGGTGCCAACGACAACATCGATGGTGTGCCGGGGCATGAGAACGAGTGGCAGGCAATGGTACGTATGCGCTACAACCTGTTCGCCGGTGGCAGTAACAAAGCCGAGCTGCGCGCTCGTGCGCATCAGGCCGACCAGGCAATGGATATCCGTAACAACGCGCTGCGTCTGCTGACCGAAGAGCTGGGCCTGGCCTGGAATGCGCTGTCTAACGCGCGCCAGCAGCTGCCGATCGCTCAGGACTATGTCGACCGCAGCAGCCGAGTGCGCGACTCCTACCAGCAGCAGTTCACCCTGGGCGAGCGTACCCTGCTCGACCTGCTCGATAGCGAGAACGAAATGTTCACCGCCGCGCGCCGTCTTGAAGATGTGCGCTTCACCGAGGCCTTGACCCAATACCGCATCAAGGCGGTAACCGGCTCTCTGCTTCAGAGCCAGGGTGTCGTGGCGCCCATGGCTGCCGTGCCGATGGACGAGGTTCAGGCGCGGGTTCAACTGCCTGCAATGAACTAACGAGGCGCCCTGGGGGCCGGCTATGAGTCAGCTACAGCAGTCGGCCGAAACGGGCCCTGAAGTTACACGTCATGATCCGCGTGGACGCTATGACGATCCGTTGCTCGACAGCCTGCTGTCGCTTTGCGCCTGCCATCAGAAGGCGGCCAGCCGGGCAACGCTGACGGCTGGTTTGCCGCTCGCCAACCAGCGGCTCACGCCCGAACTGCTGCCACGCGCAGCGGCCAGGGCGGGGTTGCGTGGCCGCTGGCTGCGCCGCGAACTCGGCCAGATTCCAGTGCTCGTCCTACCCGCCTTGTTGCTGCTGGGCGATGGTCGCAGCGCGTTGTTGATCGGCTGGCACGCCGATGGCCGCGCTCGGCTGATGCCGAGCGAGACCGAGGGCGGCGAGATCCTCGTCGCCCGCGAACTGCTCGAAGAGGATTACGCCGGTCAGGCCTTCTTTGCCCAGCCGCAGCACAAGTTCGACCTTGACCAAGGCGAACTGGTCCCACGGGCGCGCCACTGGTTCCGCGACACCCTCAAGCGCTCTCGTTGGCTCTATGCAGATGCGATTGCGGCGAGTTTCATGATCAGCCTGATTGGCCTGGTCACGCCGTTATTCGTGATGAACGTGTATGACCGCGTCGTGCCGAACCAAGCCGAGGCGACCCTCTGGGTGCTGGCTATCGGTGTGGGCGGTGCGTTCTTCTTCGATCTGGTCCTCAAGACGCTGCGTGGGCTGTGCTTGGATCTGGCTGGCAAGAAGACCGATCTGATCATCTCGGCCACGCTGTTCGAGCGCATCGCCGGTATGCGTATGACCCATCGGCCCGCCCGTGTCGGCACCTTTGCCCAGCACATCCATGAATTTCAGTCGCTGCGTGATTTCCTCGCCTCGCTGACGTTGGCCAGTCTGATCGATCTGCCGTTCACGCTGCTGATCATTGCGGTGATAGCGGTGATCGGCGGGCATCTGGCCTGGATCCCGCTGATGGCCTTTCCGCTCGCTGCCGGTATCAGCCTCGCCCTGCAGCGCCCGCTCGCCGATACGCTCGAGCGCAGCATGGCGCTGTCAGCCGAGCGCCAGTCGGGGCTTATCGAGACCCTGAGTGGGCTCGACGCGGTGAAGGTCAACAACGCCGAAAGCGAGCGCCAGTACCTGTGGGAACAGACCATCGGCACGCTGGGGCGTCTGGAGCTGCGCGCCAAGATGCTCTCGAGCCTGGCGCTCAATTCGACCATGGCGCTGCAACAACTGGCCGGCGTGGTGATGATTGTGCTCGGTGTCTACCAGATCATCGCCGGCCAGCTGAGCATGGGCGGGCTGATCGCCTGTTACATGCTCAGCGGCCGCGCGCTAGGTCCGTTGGGCCAGGTGGCGGGCCTGTTGACCCGTTATCAGCAGGCCAAGGTGACCGTGCGTTCGGTCAACGACATGATGGCGCTGCCGCAGGAGCGCCAGGCCGGTGAGAGGCCGCTCAAGCGCGAAGCGCTGCAGGGGGCGATAGAGTTCAGGCAGGTCGACTTCAGTTATCCGGATCAGCAACAAACGGCGCTAAACCAGGTGAGCCTGTCTATTCGGCCTGGCGAAAAGGTCGGCATCATCGGGCGCAGCGGATCGGGCAAAAGCTCCCTGGCCAAGCTGATCGTCGGGCTCAACCAGCCGAGCGATGGCAATCTGCTGGTTGACGGGGTCGACGTGCGTCAGCTCGACGTCAGCGATCTGCGGCACAACATCGGCTACGTCCCCCAGGACGTGCAGCTTTTCGCCGGCACGCTGCGCGACAACCTGGTGATGGGCGCGCGTTACGTCGAGGACGATCAGGTCCTGCAGGCCGCGGAGCGTGCCGGCGTGCATGAGTTTGCGCGCCTTCATCCGAAGGGATACCAGTTGCAGGTTGGTGAGCGTGGGCAGCAGCTGTCCGGTGGTCAGCGTCAGGCGGTGGTCCTCGCGCGCGCGCTGTTGCTCGACCCGCCGATCCTGTTGCTCGACGAACCGACCAGTTCGCTGGACAACACCAGCGAGGATCGTCTCAAGCAGCAGATCGCCGGCGTGATCGGCGACAAGACCTTGCTGCTGGTGA
Organism: Stutzerimonas stutzeri; assembly: GCF_018138085.1. NCBI lineage: Bacteria > Pseudomonadati > Pseudomonadota > Gammaproteobacteria > Pseudomonadales > Pseudomonadaceae > Stutzerimonas > Stutzerimonas stutzeri. Next base: position 4,677,450 of record NZ_CP073105.1, on the reverse strand, counting down.
CCCACCGCACCTCGATGCTAACGCTGGTGGATCGGCTGATCATCGTCGACCGCGGCCAGATCGTGGCCGACGGGCCCAAGCCGGTCATTCTCGAAGCCTTGAAGAAGGGGCAGATCCGTGTCAGCTAAGCGCCTGCCTGAAGTGCCGCCATTGGTTCGTGCCGGTGTTGGCGGTCTGTTCGGCGCATCCACCGAGCCGTTGCCCGAGGTTCGCAAGGCCTTAGTCGAAGACGCGCCGCGCATTGTGCGGCTGACGATCTGGGGCTTGTTAGCGTTTCTGCTGTTTGCGCTGGCCTGGGCGCATTTCGCCATCGTTGACGAAGTGACCCGCGGCGAAGGCAAGGCCATCCCGTCGTCGCGGCTGCAGAAGATTCAGAACCTGGAGGGCGGCATCGTCGCCGAGCTCTATGCGCACGAAGGGCAGATCGTCGATGTGGGCGACCCGCTGTTGCAACTGGACGACACTCGCTTCGCGTCCAACGTGGGCGAAACGACCGCCGACGCCAACGCACTGACCTTGCGTGTCGAGCGGCTGACCGCTGAAGTCGAAGGGAGGGAGCCGAACTTCCCGGCTGACATCGTCGCCCAGGCACCGTCGCTCGCCTCCAATGAGCTGGCGTTATTCAAAAGCCGCCAGCAGCAACTGCGCGATGAAATCGGCGGTCTCGAGGAGCAGCTGGTTCAGCGTCGTCAGGAGCTGCGCGAGATGGCGTCCAAGCGAGACCAGTTCCGTAGCAGCCTGGCGTTGTTGCGCAAGGAAATCGACATGTCGGAGCCTCTGGTCGCGTCTGGCGCGATCTCACCGGTGGAGGTGCTGCGCCTCAAGCGTGCTGAAGTCGAGAGCCGTGGCCAGCTGGACGCGACGACGCTCGCCATGCCGCGTGCTGAAGCGGCCATCAAGGAAATCGACAACAAGATCGGCGAGGCGCGTGGGCGCTATCGCAGCGAAGCGCTGACCAAGCTGAACGAAGCGCGCACGGACCTGACGAAGCTTCAGTCGACCGGCAAAGCCCTGGAAGACCGGGTGCGCCGCACGCTGGTCACCTCGCCGGTGCGCGGCGTGGTCAAGCAGTTGATGGTCAATACGGTCGGTGGCGTGGTCCAGCCGGGAAGCGACATCATGGAAATCGTCCCGCTGGACGACACGTTGCTGATCGAGGCAAAGATCCGTCCCCAGGACATTGCCTTTCTGCATCCGGGCCAGGAGGCGGTGGTCAAGTTCACCGCCTACGACTACACCATCTATGGCGGGCTCAAGGCGCGGCTCGAATACATCGGCGCCGACAGCGTCACCGACGATGAGGGCAACAGTTTCTTCCTCATTCACCTGCGCACCGACAAGAGCCACTTGGGTAGCGACAACAAGCCACTGTTGATCATCCCCGGGATGGTCGCCTCGGTGGACATCATCACCGGTCACAAGAGCGTGCTGAGCTACCTGCTCAAGCCGATCATCCGCGCTCGCGCCGAAGCTCTGCGCGAGCGTTGAGCGCGACGCCTGCCTTACGGCGAAAAATCTGCTAACAATGGCTGTCAGGTGCGCAGTCCTGACTATGCGCATAATGCATCGACGATTTTCCCGGGGAGTTCCCATGAGCAGCACTGCGCCCGCCAGCGAAGGCGAAAAGATCCTGATTGTCGATGACGACGCACGGCTGCGGCGTCTGCTCGAGCGGTTTCTCGACGAGCAGGGCTACCGGGTGCGTACCGTGGAAAGCGCCGAGCAGATGGACCGTCTGCTCAGCCGCGAGCTGTTCCACCTTGTGGTGCTGGACCTGATGATGCCGGGTGAGGATGGTCTTTCCGCCTGCGCACGGCTGCGGGCCGCCGGCAACCAGATCCCCATCATCATGCTCACCGCCAAGGGCGATGAGGCCAGCCGCATTCATGGTCTGGAGCAGGGCGCTGACGATTACCTGGCCAAGCCGTTCAATCCGCGTGAGCTACTGGCGCGGATCCGGGCGGTCCTGCGTCGGCAGGCGCCGCAGGTGCCAGGGGCGCCGGGCAGCGAGGACGAGACGGTTACCTTTGGCGATTACGAGCTCTTCCTCGGCACCCGCGAGCTGAAGAAGGGCGACCAGGTGCATATGCTCACCACCGGCGAGTTCGCCGTGCTCAAGGCCCTGGTGCAGCATGCGCGCGAACCGCTGACCCGCGACAAGCTGATGAACCTGGCACGCGGCCGCGAGTGGGACGCGCTGGAGCGTTCCATCGACGTACAGATTTCCCGCCTGCGTCGCCTGATCGAGCCCGATCCGTCGAAGCCGCGCTACATCCAGACGGTCTGGGGCGTCGGCTATGTGTTCGTGCCGGACGGCAACAAGGGCTGAAAAGCCGATCAAAGCGCTGGAGGCCTGAGGCTGAACGATGGCGCTTTTCCGTCCAGCCTCAAGCCTCTAGCGTTCTTGTCGGCTTTTATTTATGAAAACCCCGCTCTGGTTCCCGCAAAGCTTTTTCGCACGCACCCTGTGGATGGTGCTGATCGTCGTGCTGTTCTCCAAGGTACTGATGCTGGTGTACCTGATGATGAACGAAGACGTCATGGTCGATCGCCAGTACAGCCACGGTGCGGCGTTGACCCTGCGCGCCTACTGGGCGGCCGACGAGCAGAGCCGCGAGCGTATCGCCGAGGCCGCCGGGGTGCGGCGGGTCGTCGAGGACGAGGTGCCGCCCAGCGAATACCACTGGCCGTACACCGAGATCTTCCAGCGCCAGATGCAGCTCGAGCTGGGCGCAGATACCGAGGTGCGGGTGCGCATCCAGCCACAGACGGCGATCTGGGTGCGGGCGCCGAGCCTGGGGCCGGACTGGTTGCAGGTGCCCCTGTATGCCTATCCGTTGCGTGGGCAGCGGATCTGGAGCGTGCTCGGCTGGTTCCTGGGCATCGGCCTGCTATCGACCGCTGCTGCGTGGATCTTCGTCAGCCAGCTGAATCTACCGCTCAAGCGGCTGGTTTACGCGGCGCGGCAGATCGGCAAGGGCCGCCGTGTGCGGCTGCCCATCAGCGACACGCCAAGCGAGATGACCGAGGTCTATCGCGCCTTCAACCAGATGGCCGAAGACGTCGAGCAGGCGGGGCGAGAGCGTGAACTGATGCTGGCCGGCGTATCCCACGACCTGCGCACGCCTCTGACCCGCCTGCGCCTTTCGCTGGAACTGATGCCCAACGACACCGAACTGACCGACGACATGGTGCGCGACATCGAGGACATGAACGCGATCCTTGACCAGTTTCTCGCCTTTGTCCGTGACGGCAGCGACGAACCGCTGGAATGCCTGGACCTGGGCGAACTGGTGCGTGAGGTGGTCGCGCCCTACAACCAGCATGGCGAACAGGTGCGCCTGTGTGTCGAGCCGATGCCGCCGCTGCCGCTGCGGCGGGTTTCGATCAAGCGCCTGCTGGTCAACCTGATCGAGAACGCCCTGCGCTACGGCGGCCATGGCGTCGAGGTCGCCGCCCATGTGTCGGGCGACAGCAGCGCGCCCTATGTGGTGCTCAGCGTGCTTGACCGCGGCACCGGCATCGATCCGCAGGAGCTGGGCGAGATCTTCAACCCCTTCATTCGCGGCGATCGCGCACGCGGCGGGCAGGGCGCCGGACTCGGGCTGGCCATCGTCAAGCGCATCGCCTCGCAGCATGGCGGCGTGATCGAACTGCGCAACCGCGAAGGCGGCGGACTGGAGGCGCGGGTCAGTCTGCCGTTGGGGTTGTTGTTGCCGAGGGATGCGATAAAGACGTAAAGCCGATACGAGCGCTTGAGGCTGGAAAGCTTGGCGAGGTTCAGTGCTCGTTCAGAAGCTGTCCAGCCTCCAGCCTCCAGCCTCCAGCCTCCAGCCCGGGTCAGCCTTTACCCTTCGTCCGGGTCAGATGCGGTCCGGCATTCTTCTCCAGGTACTGGATGATCAGCCCGGCCACGTCCTTGCCAGTGGTTTCCTCGATGCCGGCGAGACCCGGCGAGGAGTTGACCTCCATCACCAGCGGGCCGTGGTTGGAGCGCAGGATGTCGACGCCCGCCACGGAGAGGCCCATGACCTTGGCGGCGCGGATGGCGGTCATGCGCTCTTCCGGGGTGATCTTGATCAGGCTGGCGGTGCCGCCGCGGTGCAGGTTGGAGCGGAATTCGCCGGGCTTGGCCTGACGCTTCATCGCCGCGATCACCTTGTCGCCGACGACGAAGCAGCGAATGTCCGCGCCGCCGGCTTCCTTGATGTACTCCTGGACCATGATGTCCTGCTTCAGACCCATGAAGGCCTCGATCACCGATTCCGCGGCGGTGGCGGTTTCGCACATGACCACGCCGATGCCCTGGGTGCCCTCAAGCACCTTGATCACCAGCGGCGCGCCGCCGACCATCTGGATCAGGTCGGCGATGTCATCGGGTGAGTGGGCGAAGCCGGTCACCGGCAGGCCGATGCCGCGGCGCGCCAGCAACTGCAGCGAGCGCAGCTTGTCGCGCGAGCGTGCAATGGCGACCGATTCGTTGAGCGGGAACACGCCCTGCATCTCGAACTGACGCAGCACGGCGCAGCCATAGAAGGTAACCGAGGCGCCGATCCGCGGGATCACCGCGTCGAAGCCCTCCAGCGGGCGGCCGCGATAATGAATCTGCGGTTTGTGGCTGGCGATGTTCATGTACGCGCGCAGGGTGTCGATGACGACCACCTCGTGGCCACGTTGCTGGCCGGCCTCCACCAGGCGGCGGGTCGAATACAGGCGTGGGTTGCGCGACAGCACGGCGATTTTCATTGGGCACCGGGAGAGGTAAGGGTCTGGGGTTTTTCCTGCACGTAGGTGCGTGCAGGGTCGACCAGCCATTTGCCGTCCATCAGGGCTTTTGACCCCAACAACAGGCGATAGCGCATGGTCTTGCGACAGGTAAGGGTGAATTCCACCGGCCACAGGTGAGAGCCCAGCGCCAGCAGCGTGCGCACCACATAGCGCGTCTGCGCCTGGCCGTTGGAGCTCTTGATCGTCTTGCGTGCCACCACCGGCGCTTCACAGCGATGGCGTCGCTGTACCAGCGTGCCCAGATGCGCGGTGAAACGAACCCAGCGCTCGCCGCCGCGTTCGAATTCGCTGATGTCGGTGGCGTGCAATGCCGAGGTGCTGGCGCCGGTGTCGATTTTCGCACGCAGGCCGACCACGCCGAGCTCAGGCAGGGCGATCCATTCGCGCAAACCGATGATTGTCTGGGGGTCGGGACTGTTCAAAAGCTGTATCCAGTAGATTTCCGCGCATTCTAGACGGGGTGCATGACAACCGCATCTACCTGTACGAACCTATGACAACGAGACGCCACGCAGAGTTGAACGATGAGTGAGAAAGACGACGGCAAGGTCCGGTTGGACAAATGGCTGTGGGCGGCGCGCTTCTTCAAGACGCGGGCGCTGGCCAAGGCAGCCATCGAGGGCGGCAAGGTGCATTGCCGCGGCGAACGCTGCAAACCGAGCAAGGAGCCCAAGCTTGGCGAGGAGCTGGTCATTCGCGCCGGTTACGACGAGCGCACCGTGGTGATCAGGGCGCTGTCGGCGGTGCGCAAGGGCGCGCCCGAGGCACAGCTGTTATATGAGGAAACGCCCGACAGCCTGGCCCGCCGCGAACACGCCGCGGCCATGCGCAAGGCTGGCAGCCTGGGTGTGGAAACCGATGGCAAGCCGAGCAAGAAACAACGGCGCGCCTTGCAGCGTTTTCGTTCGGATGCGGGGTGACCGTGTCCGGTTGGACGGCCGTCACTTTGGACCTAGAATGCGGTCCCTTCTTTAATCCGGGATGGTTCTCCGGACGCCGTACCTGCCCGAACCAATCATTCCTTCATTGCCCTGGTCATGCCCATGCTCGATTTCGATTACACCCAACGTTTCCTCTTCGATGACACCGATGTGCGCGGTGAATGGGTCGGGCTCGAGCGTAGCTACGCCGAAGTGCTGGCCAAGCACAGTTATCCGGAGCCTGTGGCGCAGTTGCTCGGCGAGCTGCTTGCTGCCGCCTCGCTGCTGGTCGGCACGCTCAAATTCGACGGCTTGATCGTCCTGCAGGCGAGCTCGACCGGCGCGGTGCCGTTGCTGATGGTCGAATGCTCCAGCGATCGGGAAGTGCGCGGCATCGCCCGCTACGACGAAACGCTGCTGAGCCCGGGCACAACCTTGGCCGAGCTGATGCCCGACGGGGTGCTGGCGATGACCATCGATCCTGCCAATGGGCAGCGTTATCAGGGGATCGTCGCCCTCGACGGGGTCAACCTGGCGGAAAGCCTGTCGAGCTATTTCGCGTCCTCCGAGCAACTGCCCACGCGCTTCTGGCTCGCTGCCGACGGCCGCCGCGCCTGCGGCATGCTGCTGCAGCAATTGCCGGCCGATCGCATCCGTGACGGCGAAGAGCGCGAGGCCAGCTGGCAGCATCTACGCACCCTGGCCGATACCTTGTCGACCGAGGAGCTGCTCGGCCTCGACACCCAGACCATCCTGCATCGCCTTTATCACGAAGAGCAGGTTCGGCTGTTCGAGCCGAGACCGATCGTGTTCCGCTGCAGCTGCTCGCGCGAGCGCTCGGCCATGGCGATCATCAGCCTCGGCCAGCAGGATGCCGAGCACTTGCTGCAAGAGCAGGGCGGTGCCATCTCCATCGATTGCCAGTTCTGCAACCACAGCTATCGCTTCGATGCGGCCGATATCGCCCAGCTATTCGCAGGCGCGGGGACGGCGGGTCCCTCCGGTACGCGGCACTAAAAAAGGCAGGGGGGCGTAGAACCTTTTCGCCATTACGCCCTCATACCCTCCGCTGCGCCTTTTCTGTCATAATCGCGCGCACTTTTTTCGATGTAGTCCGTCGTCGGGTGGGCTACAACAGCATGGAGGAATCGGCCCAGGGCCGACGGGGAACTCATGACGCAAGCCAATAACGCCGTTTACATCGATATCAGCATCGCTCAACTGGTCGAAGAGGCCATCAAGCGCGGTGAGGGTGAATTGGCCGCCAACGGCGCGCTCGTCGTGAAAACCGGTCACCGGACCGGTCGTTCGCCAGCTGATCGCTATATCGTCGAAGAGCCCAGCACTCAGGCTTCGATCGCCTGGGGGCCGATCAACCGTCCGTTCCCCGCCGACAAGTTCGATGCCCTGTGGGATCGCGTCGAGGCCTTCAACAAGGCTCAGGATCACTTCGTTTCCCACGTCCATGTAGGTTCTTCCGAGGGTCACTACCTGCCGGTCAAGATGACCACCGCCACCGCCTGGCAGAACCTCTTCGGCCGCCAGCTGTTCATCAATCCGGCGCAGTACAACCCGTCCGGCAAGGACGAGTGGCAAGTGCTCAACGTCGCCAACTTCGAATGCGTGCCGGAACGCGACGGCACCAATTCCGACGGCTGCGTGATCATCAACTTCGCCGCCAAGAAGGTCCTCATCGCCGGTATGCGCTACGCCGGTGAAATGAAGAAGGCGATGTTCTCGGTGCAGAACTACCTGCTGCCGGAAGCCGACGTGCTGCCGATGCACTGCGCCGCCAACATCGGCGAAGACGGCGACGTCACCCTGTTCTTCGGTCTGTCCGGGACCGGCAAGACCACCCTGTCGGCCGACGAGTCGCGCTACCTGATCGGCGACGACGAGCACGGCTGGGGCACTGGCGTCGTGTTCAACATCGAAGGTGGCTGCTACGCCAAGTGCATCGACCTGTCCGAGAAGAACGAGCCGGTGATCTGGAAAGCCATCCAGTTCGGCACCGTGCTGGAAAACGTCGTGCTGGACGACGAGCGCGCCGCTGACTACACCGACGACAGCCTGACCCAGAACAGCCGTGCCGCCTACCCGCTGGAGTACGTCGAGAAGCGTTCCGAGAAGAACCTGGGCGGCGAGCCCAACGCGGTGATCTTCCTGACCTGCGACCTGACCGGCGTTCTGCCGCCAGTGTCCATCCTCAATGAAGAGCAGGCGGCCTACCACTTCCTCTCCGGCTACACCGCGCTGGTCGGTTCTACCGAGATGGGCTCGGGCAGCGGCATCAAGTCGACCTTCTCCACCTGCTTCGGCGCGCCCTTCTTCCCGCGTCCGGCCGGCGTTTACGCCGAGCTTTTGATCAAGCGCATCCAGGCGTTCGGCTCCAAGGTTTACCTGGTCAACACCGGCTGGACCGGCGGTGGCTACGGTGTCGGCAAGCGCTTCAACATCCCGACGACCCGTGCCGTGATCGCCGCGATTCAGAGCGGTGCCCTGGTCGGTGCCGAGACCGAGCATCTGCCGATCATCAACCTGGACGTGCCGAAGGCCGTCGAGGGTGTCGATACCCAGCTGCTCAACCCGCGCAACACCTGGGCCGACACCAACGCCTACGATGAAGCCGCGAAGGAACTGGCGAACAAGTTCATCGAGAACTTCAAGAAGTTCGACGTTTCCGACGCCATCAAGGCCGCCGGGCCGCAGCTCTAAGCGGCGGGTGTGGCACTGAAAAAGCCGCCTTCGGGCGGCTTTTTCGTGGGCGGCGTTCTGCCGGCTCGGTCGCCCCGGCGTGGTCGGCGGCGAGCGCGGCGAGCCCATGCTGCAGGAGGCCGACGCAATCCCTCTTATCGGTTCGGTTGATAACTTCCATCAACCAAGACGGATGGTTTCGCTGCACGTCGGCGCATAGCATAGCGGCCACGTTTTCAGTCAATCGGAGCTACGCCATGCAGATCGAAGAAGCCATCCAGACCCGCCGCGCTGTCAAAGCCTACGACCCGACCTTCCAGCTCAGCCGCGAAGAAAAGGACGAGCTGTTGCAGCTGGCGTTGCTCGCGCCTTCGGCCTTCAA